>JBPBQB010000191.1:0-17826 GCA_050954545.1 Janthinobacterium lividum
AATTCCTGGTCTAGTGATACTTGTCGAAGAACAGGGATTAGGTCACAAGTATTAGATCACAGGCTGAACGTTGCCACAAGTCCACTCTCGGCGCAGCCATGGTCGCCAAGTTCCGCGCCCTAGCCGACGCCGAATGGACCGCTCACGCCATGACGTCGCCGCGCCACGGGACGCTGAACATCGACGAACTGGCGACTCTGTTCGCCGCCCACGACGGTTACCACACTCGCCAGATCGCCGAGTACGTCTCCGCGCGTCCCTGAAAGCGAATGCCCCACCTAATTGCGGCAGGACCGGCCCTTTGTCCCGGCCCCCATGCAGTTTGGCCCAGGTGGCGTAGAACGCATTGGAACCGCCGAGCATGGCGATCTGCACCATGACATCGGGATATGGGGCCAGGAACCCCGTCTGCGTCAGCGCCCCGAGGGCGAACGAGGTGCTGCGTTCCAGCACGGCACGCAGCGCAGGCGCATCATCGGGCGGCGTGTCCAGCACTGTTTGTCCAGGAACTTCTGGGCTGGCGGAGCCGATGTGCAGGTAAATTGGCTTGCCGTGATTCTGGACGACTTCGAAGATTGGTGCCAGCCGCCTCGCCCCTTCCAGTGTCTGGAATGCGCCGACCGGCAGAACAGCTCCGATCAGTCCCAGGTCTTGGTGCAACCGGTCCAGTTCCCAGACGGCCCAGTCGATATCGGACGTCAGCACCACCGCGTAGCCGGCGACCGGTATTATGCCGGTGACCTTCTCTCATGCCAAGTCAGAATGCTGGGATGCCGGGGCAACTAACTCTGGACCAACCAAAAGCAGGAGTGCTATAGCCAACCGCTAACCCCCGGGCCTTTTGAGGCCTGGGAGAGGAAAGGCGCGTCGCTTATATCCCACCCGTAAACGGTGTGGGCTTTACGCCAATTACTGTAAACGAAATATAACAACGAAATACCAATTCGAGTCTTAGGTAACTGCAGCCGCTTTTTTCCTCGCTGCAACCACACCACCGAGTCCGAGCGCCAGCAGCAGGCCGAAGGAGACCGTTGTGGAGGCTTCGGGCACGGGGACAGGGACGGATCCGACGACCAGGCGATCCAGGTTGACGGCTGTGTTGTCGTCGCCGGCTGCCAGGATATAGGAGATGTCATGGAAACTGCTGGTGGCTGTCAGCGTCTGGAAGTCGCCTTCGTTGACCAGGTTGCCCGTAGTGAGGTCGCTGATCAGGTGGCCCGAAGCGTCGAAGGCTTCCAAGCGGCCCACATCGGTACCGAAGCCGAAGGAGTTGTTGATGAAGTCCAGCGACACAGAGTCTGTGGTGCCGGTAAAGTCGGCGCGAAACACAACTGCGGGCGTCGGATAGTATGCGGGCGTCGGATTGGGAAAGTAATAACCCGTTTGTCCTGAGTTATTCCCGAAAACCTGGGTTCCGGTGGACGCCCCGCCGGGATATGCAAGGCTGGAAGTGACAAGGGGGGAAGTGACGATGGCATCCGTGAATCCTGTCTCGACCGTGGTGAGTGTGATGCCCGGGACGGCGGTGCTGATGTCGGTACCGTTTGCGTAGTTGTCCGGCTCGACGACTTGGTGTTGTGCCTGTGCGGTAGGGGCGACCAAGAGAAGGACAGTGCAGGTGGCGAGGGCGAGAGTACTTGTGCGGGCAAGCGCAATGGAACGAAAACGATGCATGAGTGAGATTCTTCTGGGATGAAGTATGAGGCCACGACGACCCGGGGCGGGGGTAGTACGGGACGCCGTTACAGTTTCCCCTGCACAAACCATGCCAAGCAAGCATAAATCGCAGGAAAGCACGAATGTAGCCAAAAGAAAGGCCGCTGGCATGATTGCCAGCGGTCATTCTTACCCTCTGTTTACTTTACCATCTTCTGCGGCAGCGCCTTGACGCCTGCCCCATCGCCGCCAGCCCCCACGCCCTCACCGGCAGATCGCCCTCCCGCCGACAACCATATTGGCGGGGCTTATTTTTTCCCTGTACTGTCCGCAAGCGTCCCCAGCTTCAAGGGGGACTGAAGTTGGGGACGCCAAATATCCAGTGACGCCAAATCTTTGGAACGCACTGCTCGTGGTAGGCCAGCTAATTGCTGCCGTTGTCTCGTCAGCGGCGAACGTCGTCAGACCGTCAAAGTCAGTGTCGCTGGAAGGCACCTTACCGGGTGCGCTGGAAGACAACGGTTGTGGTATCAGCGGCATCGACGAGGCCCCGGCCTGGAATCAGCTTCAGGCTGAGGCGGGTGTTTGCGAACGTGACCGTAAACAAGTGCGTGTCCGCATCGAACAGCTTCCAGGTTCCCGTCGTGCCGCTGGCGAACAGCAGCGTGCCGTCTGGCAGGAACTTGACTGCGCCATCTTCGTTATCGTGAATGATCCGGGGCGAGTAAGTGCCGACGACCAGGGCGGCGTCGGAGAGAGGCTTGTCGAAGCGTACACTCGCACCTGTGGCTGAGACGGTGTAGTCGCCGCCGGAGCGGATCAACCCCCCTGCGGGTGGGACAATGGCGATGATGATTTCGGTGGGCTTCTTGACCATGATGGTCAGCGGACGCTGGACGGCGTTTTGCAGCGACGACAAGACCATGTGCTGCGCCCAAGTTCTGTGTCCGTTGCTTACTCCGTCCACAAACACGGTCAAGGTGGAGCGCATTGCAGCTCCGAGGATGCCGCTGGACCGAAAGGCGGCTTTGACGTTTATCGGTCCCGGTCCGGCGTAGAAGTAAAAGAAATTGTTTCCGGTAAAGTTGTCCACTGTCCCGGCGTTGTCGCCCGCCTGAAGCGGCGCAGGCTTTTTCAGGTCGAGTGACTGTGCAGACGCCCCGCCGCACAGAGACAGTCCAAGTGAAACCAAAGCGAACAAGCCAATCAAGTTCTGGATTTTGTTCTTGTTCAGGGCTTTGTTCTTGGCCGTGGAGAGAGTGGTGGCAGTTGCGTTAGGTATTAGTGCCCTGGGGTTCATCGAGTCTTCCTTTCGGGACTGCACCAGAGAGTGCAGTGTCATCAGAATAGGGATGGGAGGCTTGATTGCCTGCGGCGGGGGAAGTGCGGGACGCCGGTAGTTTTGCCTGTGCAAGATTCATGCCAAGCCAGCATAAATCGCAGGGAAACACAAATATCTCAAAACAATGCCCCAAATAAAGGCCACCAGCATCACGCCGATGGCCTTTCCCCTGTCAACTTTCAGGCGTTTTGATCAGGCAGCAGCAGCCGCTTTCTTCTTCCGGGCCGCAACCACGATGCCGCTCATGCCGAGCGCCAGCAGCAGGCCGAACGAGACCGTTGTGGAGGCTTCGGGGACAGGAGCGGAGCCACTGACATCTAGGTTGTCAATCGCGAACTGAGTATTCGTGTCGCTGAAAATTAGGCTGTTGAATGCGGTGCCGCCGAAGCTGACAGTCCCGAATGTGCTGCTGGTCACTGGGCCACCGACAGCCACGCCGTTTAGCAGTTCCTGAACCGAGAAGACGCCCTGCCCGTTGGAGCCGTTATCGTTGAACGCCACAGAACCCTGATTTAGTGTCTGGTCAAACGCGACGAAAAGCGGCGTGTTACGGCCGTCCAGTTCGACGAGAGCATTGCCGCTGAAACCGGGGGTCGTGGGACCTGCACCTGTAAAAATGCCGAAGTTGCCGCTGGCGGGGCTGTCATTTGGGCTGCTGAACGTCGCGGTGATGCCGTGGCTGCTATCGCTGAACTGCGTGTGAACATTGCCTGGGTTCGGGCCAGTGCCGACGCTGTCGGTGTCAAAGTCGAACTTACCCGTGACAATCGATTGAGTGGGGGGGCCGAACGTGAAGTCGTCACCGGCGAAATCGAAGTTGGTGGTCGTACCTGCCGCGCCCTGCGAAACCAGGCTGTAGCCGTTGAACGTCAGCAGACTGGCGAACGCTGTGAGAGAGCTGGTATCGAAGAACGAAAGGGTGGTGCTGGTGAGAGCATCGGTGGTCGAGCCAAGCACAGCGTAGGAGCCTGTCGCCGCGTTGTAAGCCCCGAGCGCGTTGACCGTGACACTCGCGGCGGTATTGGCAGCCCCGACCTGACCCAGATACAGGCCGTCCAGCGTCTTCGTGGTCAGCAGGGTCGTGTTTTGTGTCGCGCCGGATGTGAAGGCATAATCGCCGGAGTGGGGTGAGGCGAGTGTAACACCATTCGGCGCAAACTGACTTCCAACGACATAGGCGTTGCTGGAAAACGTGACGCCGTCATACGTGCTGCTGTTGCCGTTGGCATTAGCCAGTGGACTAAGACCATTCTGCGGCGGCGGGTTGACGAAGCTGTCGAACGTGATGACATCCTGCGCGTGGGCGACCAGCGGGAATGCGGCAGTGAAGCCAAGCACAGCGAAAGCGTTGAGCGTCAGGGCAGTTTTGGGCGAGAAAAGCATGTTGATAAATCTTTCTACCGAAAGGAAGTAGGGAGATACAATTCGGTGTTATTGCCTCCTGCACAAACCATGCCAACCTCGCATAAATCGCAGGCAAACACAAAATAAAGGCTGGTGGCATTATGATGCCGACAGCCTGAACGCGCGGATGCTTCCGCAAGCAGAGTTTGCCGCTTTGCGGGATCAGACACTTCCAGTGAGAGTGCCTGATAAGAGAGTGCCTGATAAACCAGAGCGGCCTAGTTATTCTGTCCCTTTTGCGGCTCCCTCTGCTTCAGCAGTTCTGTGAAGCTTGCCTGCATCTCACCGGCAATCTGGCGCGACCTTTCTCAGACGCTTGTCTCAGCTCTTCTGCCGCCTGCCGAAGACTGTCCATAACGACCCCGCTACCAGCCCGTGAATGCCAGCCCGCAGGCAGTAGACACCCGACCCCAGGCCCCCAAGATGAGCATAACCCCGCACATGCCTACGCCCTCCCCGAAGCTGTTTCCCTATCGTTCCGGCGCTTTTGCCTGCGGGCAAAGTATACCAACCACCGGCATTTCTTTGAACTAGCTGAGAAGCGATTATCACACATCACAAAGCTCGGACTGACATTTATTAGCCTAGCTGCCCTCAGTATCGGCGCGATTTGCCCCGTTCGAGCACAAAGCCTAGCCTACACGCTGAGTAATGTGACCCTCTCCGATAGGGCAATCGGCTGCGGGTACTTTGATTTCAACCCGCCAACCGGTGTTACTGGAAACTACGACATTTTGACGACCGATGGCGTGACCGCCCCCCTCATGGATAAATCCTATTTATCGGGATCGAGCACGGCTTCCCAGCAGCAGAATACCACCTTCACTTTTAGTTGCGATGAGGGAAGCTCATTCTTTCACCATCTCACACTCGTGACAAGCACTGCCGCCACTGCGTCCAATGATTATTCCCTCGTGCCTGGGCATTCACGGCGCAGAATCAATTCAGTGGCAGCGGAGAGTATGCCTTGTTGTCGTCTCGTTTGGTAATCGGTGGTGGATCTGTTTGTCAGTCCAGCGTCCGTTCCCGAAGCCTCCACGACGGTCTCCTTCGGCCTGCTGCTGGCACTGGGACTGAGCGGCTTAGGTGTTGCGGCTCAAAAGAAGAAAGCTGCTGTGGATGCCGGAGCGCAGCATCAAGTACCTCTTCAAGAAAAGTCTCGCAGGATCATCCCTGCAGGACTTTTCTACTGCAGCCCACTTTTCCATTTTCAGAAGCGGCACGATTGTCTAAACGGGCACTTGATCAATCGACTGGGGCTCAGTGAGGGGCCGTCCATTTGTAGTGCGGCGATGGCGCGACATTTCAGGGTAGGCCCGCAGACGTGCCCGCATAATCGAACCCAGTGGCCGGAATGCAGCCAAGCTGTGCGACGGGCAAAACGAAAGATCACCATCTCCGTATGCTTTGCGAGCTTCACTGTACGCCTCCTGGCGCGGCAGTGTCAAGCGAGCCACTGCCTGGTAAGGACTCTCCTCTTCGCTCCACTCCGTATTGGCGTTCTCCACCGGCATCGTTTCCAGGTCTGTGCAAAGCTGAACCCGGACCTCAAACACGGCGTCCTGCCCGCGCAGATACTGCACGGTTGCGGTCCGAAGCGCGTTCTCGTCTTTCGCGGTATCCAGTACCTCAGTCTCCAGCGCAAGCTGGGCGGGTGAAACGGGGACAACGGCAAGCTTTGCGATATAATCCCCGTAGCGAATAGGAGCCTGCGTGAAATAGGCTTCCGTGAGCGGGTGGATGCGCGGATGTCCGTAAACGTCCAGTCGCCCGCTGTCACCGCCAACCGTATGGAGAGCTTTGTTTGCCGCAAACGACACTTTAGAAACAGTTTCCTTGACAACCTCTGGGACTTGCGGAGCATGTTCCAATCCCAAATGCGTCGCCAGGAACTCTTTCACATTGGCTGGACCAAACCGGCTGCCTGTATCAAGAACGAAATCTTGGGTGCTCTCACCGGTATGGCCCGGAAGCATCTCGCCTTCAACCCCCAGGATCTTAAACGCTAAGCCGCGCTGGGTCGAGACGGCATCACTGGTAATCTCGCCGGGGACGTTCGCCAGCCGCACGATGACCGAATACCGGCTCGGCTTGGCAAACAAGCCTTGCCGCAAAGAACCCGGGAGATCATCAAGGACTGCCAGCTCCCCGACTGCGAAGCCATGACTTTTCGCATGCGAGACCCGAATGGCATGGCCTTCCTTTTTTTGCGTCCGGTCACTCAGGCGATGCATAGATTCTAAAATCTTATCGATGGTCTCAGTTTCGTCTTCGGAAACGACTTCGACTGAATCTGAATAAGGCACAAAAGAACTTGACATATTTATCTCCCTTAAATCTCAGGATTGGCAAGCAAAACAAATGAAACCACCGTCGATATTGACAGTGGCCTTTGGAGTGAATTCAGCAAGACTCTATGAAGCAAGCGCAGCTTTGATGTTCTTGCAGTGGACAATATGCTCCTTGAATAAAGCCAGCGCCAGCGTCGAGATGTGCCGCCCGTGCATCTCGGCCATGCCGCTTTGTCCTTGCGAATGACTCAGGTAGGTCTCCGACAAGTCCCGCAAGAATTCGTGAGCCCCTAATTCTGCGGTGATGTACGCTTTGTCGAACGCTGTGCCTTCAGTCGACTTGAGTGTGGCGAGCGTCGCCTTCGCATGGGCGTCCATCGGCGGCGTGGGTGTCCCCATCTCTTTCAGTACCTCAAGAACCGCAATGGCCTCCCGCAGCTCGAAATTCGCGAACTCTTTGGTCGCAGGATCCGTTGCTTTATCCACAGCCATCCCGCTTGCGGCACGAGACAGGACAGCAATTGGAATGACGCCCTTGTAAAACTGCTTGGCCGTCATGGCGTGTGGTGCAGACATCGGATAATCGTGCCCGGTGTCAGCAGCGGGCTGCTGGGGCTTTGTCGCGGCCTGTGCGGAGGCTACCATGCCTAAAGCAGCGGCTCCTAGCCCAGCGGCGGCAAGGCGGGATAAGAAAGCGCGGCGGGAAGTTTCGCTGTTAGTTTCGTCGGTGAAGTCTGTCATGTTGTGTTCCTTACAGGTGATTGCTGAGGAAAAGTATGGCCCGATGGGTACTATGAAGTCAAATCATTTTAGACATGATAGCATGAAAGATTTTCATTTAACGCTGCTCAAGATTTTCATTTAGGAGAGAGGTCACTATGAACGTCAGTCAGCTTGAACTCCTTGTCGCACTCATCGAAACCGGCAGCTTCTCCGAAGCCGGCGACCGGATAGGCATGACGCAATCAGCGGTCAGCCATGGTCTTGCCAAACTGGAGACTGAACTTGGAGTAACCCTTGTGGCGCGGGGCCGCCGGGGGCTGTCACTCACTAGTGGCGGGCAGGAAGTGCTTACTCATGCCCGTGCAGCACTGGCCTCGCTGGAGGCAATTCGGCAGAGTGCCGCCTCGGCCCGTGGGGTGCCTGTGGGCCGAATGCGTTTCGGGACAGCCTACCCCGTGTCTGCTCGTCTGCTTGCCGGGATTTTAGGCGATTTCCAGCGGCAGTATCCTGAAATTGATCTCGTTTTGTTTGAAGGAACGGGGCAGGAAGTCGAGGAATGGGTTGCCGGCAGCGTCGTGGATGTTGGGATCGTGCGGCATCCGACCCCGAACATTGAAAGCCGCTTGCTGGTTGAAGACGAGATTTGCGTGGTTTTCCCGGTTGACCACCGGCTGCGGCACTCAGTACGGGTAGATGCCGCAGGACTGCTAAGCGAGCCGCTGATTGTGCCGCGCTCGGGCCATGCTCTTGTGACAGAAGCGCTCCAGGAAGCCGGGCAGGCCGATGCGGAAGTTTCGTTCAAGTATACGGTGAGTGACCTGCGGACCATCTTTCTGATGGTTCGGGACGGGCTTGGTGTGACCCTGATGCCGCGCACGACGCTTCCCGACGATTTAGACGGTTTGCTGACCCTGCCGCTGTCCCCCGCCATGCCGTTTCGGGTCGGGCTGGGTATGCGCTCCTGGGAGGCGGCCAGCCCGGTGGCGAAACTCTTCACACAGACTGCGGAGGCGTGGGCAATGACACACGGATTTCTCGGCTGAAAAGAGTTAGATTCAGTTCGCCTTTCTCTTTACAAAGAGAAAGAATCTAGGAGTTACGCAGTTGTCACTAAGATAATGGTCAGTTGCTGCGAATAGAGCCGAATAGCCTCACGAATGAGGCCCGCTTTGGCGGCATAGCCGCTGGAGCCTGTCTGCAACCGATGCGCTTCCAGACGCACAAAGGCGCGAACAGACAGCAGAATATGGCGCTTGGGCCTGCGCTTTTCGCACCTGCGCCCGTAATCAGAACCATTGCCACGTTTTGACCGGCTCCCCTCGGTTGAGGCGCTGAACGATACAGCCGGTGGTCTTGGTTCATAGACCAGCCGAAAATCGCACACTGTTACAATCCCGTGCGCCCGCGCTACGCGCACATAAACGCGCGAGGGCAGTAGTAGGACCAAGCAATTTACTACACGTCACCTACGCGCGGTTTGCTCTTCTCTCTCTTATCCAGCAACGCCAGCATAGCAACACTGATAAAAACTAGAGGGTGAGTGATCAACAAGCTATACCCATGCCACAAGCTATAAACAAAGACGTCATGGCTAACTTGGGTGTAATGAAACTTAATTCCAACGTAGTAGCAACCGCCTTTAACCATCCCGCCACCGGCATTCCCACCGATGAGAAAGGCCACGATGGAGAACACAAGGAAGTTGGCGAACCCTACAACGATGAAGACCTGGCAAAGCTTTCTGAGGAGTTTACTGTTCATCATTCCCAGCCGAAAGAGGGCCACCCCGACCCGTTGAGAACCCTCACGACGCAGAAGATTGCTCTTGACCGGCAATGGCAACCGGGAACAACTGTTTTGATCCAGGCCGTTTGTCTAGGGCAAACATTGCGGTGTCTACTGGTAGACAACGGTACCAAGTTCGTTCAATCAAACAGCGGCAGCTAGTTCCCATCGGGAAAGATAGTATCCAAATGTTTGGTTCCGATAAGGTGTCTTACGTCACTTCAGGATCTCGGCGCTCCCACCAAGACATTTTATACTTGATTGCCCAAGGCAACAGCAGTAATGCGTCGAAACACAGTGCAAGCGCAGGCACCAGGGCAGAAGTCGTTGCTGGCGCACCACTGAAAAAAAGTATCAGTCCTAGAACAACAAATGCCTCCGAAATGTGAAGGCTTCTTCCAGTACCCCACATGAAAGTTCGCGGTGTCATGGAAGAGGCTTGACTTCCCCGTTTCCAAGACCACAGCCAAAGAAGGGGAGCCAACATGGCTAGTACAGCTAGCAATGGAGAGACAATAGCCAGTAGATGCACCGTTGACTGTGGAACGGCTTTCCGATGCATCGCAAGGCAAACCCAAAGAAAAAAAGCATTGGCGAACGTTGCAAGCAAGATCTGAAAGATTGCGTAGCCACAACAAAAACGGTTCGCTGTCACACCATTTTGAGCAGATTGATTTTCCCCTTGACGCTTCACAGCCAAATACCTTTCAATTTGGGTCCGATAAACACATCGTTATGCAGTGTTGACTAGTCGCCGCGCCGGAACCACTTGCGCCAGAATGGTTCTGGCTGCTGGACCGGCCCAGAAAGAGCGAACAAGGTGTGTGCCCTGGCGGCTACCTATTCCGCAAACTCAGGGGACTCTCCTGCTATTCCTGCACGATCCCCACCGCGCCATATGTATCCCGTTCCGCTTGTTTGGCATAAATCATGTCAAGTAGAAAGCGGGGATTGTACTGGTGTCAATTGGGGCGCGGGTCGTGCGGTTATAGTTCTTTCAGCAGTTCCGTAATACCGGCGCGAACCTCGCTGGAGACCTGACGACCCTCCTCTGCCGCGGCGCGTGAATCTTTCGTTAACTCGCGCAAGGCTTCTGCTGCCTGCCGCGTCTCTTCCGCGGCTTGCCGCAATAGTTCTGCCGATTTCCGGTGATCCTCCGCCGCCAATCTGTGTTCTTCTGCTTCCTGGCGCAGACACTCTGCGAGGTACCGGCGCACTTCTTCCGTCATGCGCTCATTCTCGCCGGCTTCCCGCTCCCCCTCCGCTTCCTCGCGGTCGGTTTCGGCTTCTTTCCGCATACCTTCGCCGCCCTGGCGCACTTCCTCAGAGACTTCCCGCTGGGTTTCTGCTTCCTCCGGCTTTGGCTGGCTCATAAATCCTCCAGATAGTCAATGCACGGGATGACCTCAGCCTTGACATGGGCAGTCATCATGCCCGCCCATGTCAAAGCCGTGTGTCCCCGGTAGGAGTGGTTGATTGTTTCGACGCGTGTCAGCAGCTCGCAGTCTGCTCCGAACCCTCGACTGCGTACTTAAACGCCTCTTTTGCATCCTCGAACGCTTCGTCTTCCGTGCTGCCGTACCCAGTCGCCGTGAGGACAGGATCAATACTTGTGAGGGAGACTTCCCAGTCATCCTCATCCTGCGTACTTGCCGTGCGGCAGGCCAAGCCACTAACTTCGATTTGTTTGGGGATCATCTCTTTCTCTACAATCTTTCTTGAAATTGGTGCGCTAGAATTCGGTGCGCTCGGCCCGGTGCAGAAGCTCTTCGGGTGACAGAGGGAAGTTCAGCAGGCCATCGGCCCGGAGCAGATCCCGTACCAATTCCTCGCATGGCGTCAGTGTGGCCGGGGGACTTGTCCAGGCGCGGATCGCAGCAACGGCCTCGGGAGTGATCGACGCGCATTCTTCAGGATGGCTCTTTATGAGTTCGCGGGCAATGCTCTCAAAGGCGATAATCTGTTCTTGTTCATTCATTTTTGGTCAACACCCTATCTTTCCTGTCTTTGGATACGGAAGACTCGCGGTAGCCATGTCCCCTAACGGAACATACCCTGAAAAGCTATCCGGCACTACCTTGCTGCTTTTTACTCATGCTCTTCTTCGATATACGTCCCCGGCGCGGGCCGGGCCGGCAGATGCGGCGGACGATTGGCCCCGGCGTCTTCCATGCCCAGCCCGGCGATGATCGTCTGCTCCAGCATCGAGCCGATGAGCTGCGCGGCGGCTGGCCCCTGGCCCCGGCTGATGAGCTGACGCAGCGTAAACAGATCCGTTCGGGTCTGCTTCGTGAATGCCCGCCACTTATCCAATTCGCCCTGCTCTACGTTTACAGTCATGTCATTCACTTCCATGTCATTCACTTCCATGTCAGCGGCGGTCCCTTCGTGAGTCGGTAGCGGATCATCCGCCATGCAGCCAGCCATTCTCGGCGCTGCTGGCTGCCTTGCGCGGCGTCCGGGCCAGGCCCATAAGCGAAGCAGCGAGACGCCGGGCGTCTGCATCTTCCCCGTGCAAAAGAGCCCCCTTCTTTTTGTCTCCAGTCTCCATGCCCTTACTATAGCCGAACGCTAGTGTAAATACAACACGTTAGACTGTTGATAATAATCAAATGTTAGAGTATAGCCAGTACATAAACGAAAGCGATAAGGACCAAACCGATGAACACTTCCGAACTGACCGCTCTGCATACCGAAACACTTGGCGAAATCCGCCGCACTCGCACCCTGACCAACATCAGCCGCCGAGCCGCTTCACTCCTGACAGACAGCTATCAGGTTCGCTCCTACCAGGATCTGCACATCGTGGAAAGCCCCCAAAGGCGATAAGTACAGCGTGTGGCACGGCGAGGCGGTCTGCTTCTCGTGTCCCTGCCCGTGCTTCGCCGAGTACAACAATTGCAAGCATCTGGAAGGGGCCGATCTGAGGAAGCAAGACTAGGCCGACGTCGACGCGCTCGATGCCGCTGCGGATGATGCCTTTTATGACCGCTCCGCCTATCGTTACCAATCCAAATAGGGAGGGACAGCCCACCTCCCCACTACTTCACGCACAGGAGAAGAGACACCGAGATTGCCGACACCGATTGCATTCTTATCACCGACGCAGGAATCGATGCCCTGACATCCGCGCTCACTGCGCCCGATCAACCGGAAGAAGTCGATGCTCTGGATGGCGACGGAGCGACCCTCACTATCCGCTTTGTGGACGCACCCAAGAAGCGCGGGGAGCACTCACTGGACGCCCTCGGCCTTGCCGGAAGCTACGATGCTCTGCCCGGCATTGAGCAGGACCGGCTCGGGGAGTCGCAATGCCTGGAAGCAGCAGGAAGGCACAGACGAAGCGCGAGAGGGAGTGTCTCGCCGCTTTGAGCGCCTGGGCTGGATGCTGCACGTCTTGGAGCTGCGCCGGGAAGGCTGGACCCTGGAAGACGTGTTCCAGCACACCGGCAGCACAAAGATCGTAGAAGCCAAGCTAATCGACGTGACGGATGCCATCGAAGCCTAGCTGCACGGCGAAAAGCACCAGGCGTTGAGGCGGCGAAAGCCTTTGGGCTGGGATGGGGACATGCAGGAACACCGGGACTGGCTTACCTGACCGAGTTCCTAGCCGAAGGAAACCACGACTTCGGCGATGCGAACTGGATTGCCGACAGCATCAACTGCGGCGGCATTGCCGCCTGTCCGCGCTGCCACTTCCTGCGCCTGCGACAGAGGCCATTTCCCCTGGATTCGGTGCTGGCACGGCGGATCGAAGAGGGGCACAGCGCCCCGCCTCTCGACGCCTGCGACGTATGTGCGTTTCTGCCGGAAGCCTGTCGCCTTCAGCTTGTGCCGCAGAGAGTGGAAAGAGCCCTGTCATCGGCACCCGAAGACCCGGCAAAGTAGCGGGCCAAAAGAGCAAAGCTGCTGTATGAATTGTATATGGGGCAGGCAGACGGGGCGGACGCGCTTCTATGGGCACAGATGGCAGAAGCATTGGAAAGGGTTCGGGATCTGCCGCAGACGCCCGCGAAGTGAAAAGAGAGTGACAAAGGCCGCTAGATTGATTGCCAGCGGCCTTTATTTTGAGATTTGTGCGTTTTCCCGTAGTTTATGCTTGGTTGGTATGGTTTATGCTTGTTCACTTTTCACTACGCCGCAAATTTAACGCTGATTTAACGATAGCGTTGTATGATGAAGGCGACACGGTAATATGCTAAGAATTCTTGCCGAAGTACGAAAGGATCATACGACATGCAGATCGCTCTTAAGAAAACCCCCGGTGCAAATAAGCCGCTGTCCGGTCTTCTAATTCCTGGCCTTCTGGCTGGGGCGACACTGGGCGCACTCGGTTTCACGCCCCCTGCCGCTCATGCCCAAAATGCCTACTCTCAAGCAGTCCTGGCGGCCAATCCGCTGGCCTATTTCCCCCTCGACAGCGTCAATGAAGGCAGCGTTGTCAACGGCTTCACGACCACCTTCAACGGCTCCGCAACAGTGACCGCGCCGGGCGGCGGCGCACCGATTCTGAGCGATCCCAGCAATGTCGGCGCGTCGTTCAACGGCACTCCTGATACCAGCGGCTTTGGAACCGGCCCCAGCATCAGCACCAGCGTCGGCAGCGCTAATCCGACCGGCGCGAGTACGATGCTCGGCTGGTTCAGCCTTGCCCAGCCTCCGCCCGGCAATGGCGGCATTGTCAATTACTATGTCGCAGGCCGGTCTCAGGTCGGCAACGACCTGGATCTTCAGGTTTACACAGACGGCAGGCTGTACTACTTCACCGCTGGGGGCGGGTACATCAACACACCGACTCCGCTGTCACTGAATCAGTATTACTTCTTTGCGGCGACTGAGGACCCGGCCACGCAGATCGCCGACCTGTATCTTGACGGTCAGCTTGCGGCAACCAGCACAGGCGACGTGAGCGGCAGTGCACACACAAGTGCGTTCACCATTGGGGATAGTTCTGTGTTTACGCCGCGCAACTTCGATGGCAGCATTGATGATGTGGCCCTGTACAATTACGCCCTGACGGGAGAGCAGGTCGCGAACATTTATGCCTCTGCCGACGTCCCTGCCGCTGTCCCGGAAGCCTCCACGACGGTTTCCTTCGGCCTGCTGCTGGCGCTCGGCATGGGCGGCGTAGTGATTGCAGCCCGGAAGAAGAAAGCCGCTGCGGCTGTCTAATCAGGGATGCGTGAGAATTGACAGAGTGAAGGCCACCGGCATCATGCCGGTGGCCTTTAATTCTCTGAGTTTTTTGTCGTCGCGGTTCTTTCTCCAAACAGGGCGATTGCCTATGGGTTCCTAAGCAAAGCAGGCACACAAAGAACAAGGCGAACCCAGGGGAATAGGGACGAACACAAGAGAATAGGGACGAACACAAGGTTCGCCCCTACGGGGAAGAGGGAGGACGCGAACCTTGTGTTCGTCCGTTTCGGCATGGATTGTCCGTTTCTGGAACCGTTCAAATGCCATATGCAATCGCCCTGTTTCTCCAAAGGTCTGGCTTGAAATATCGAGACAGGAAAGCCAACGCCCCCCGCCGAACTGACAGACAAATTAACCTGGCGGAAGCGCGGACTTTGCTTGAAGAGGGGCTGGCATAGCGGCGTCAGGCGGAAGACCACTGGGGCATCGTTCACTCGCTCGTCTGCATGGGCTTTCTGACCTTACTCAAAGCTGATTTAGTAGACGCGGGGGCGCTGTTCCGTGAAGCGCTGACACTCGCGCAGCGCATCGAAGACCAGATCGGCAGCGGATGGGCACTCGCCGGCCTTGCCCGCCTGGCCTCTCGCGTGGGCGACCACGCCCACGCGCGGGCACTCCATCGGGAGAGCCTGGCGATTTTTCGGCAGCAGGGAGACCGCAGGAGCATTGCGTATACGCTCCTGAACCTAGGAAATGTGGCGATATGCTTGGATGATCTGGCTGAGACACGGGCGTCATTCCGCGAAAGCCTCATCATCTCAAGGCGGCTAGGTGATCTACAGGCCATCACTGTGAGTCTGGAAGGAATGGCAGAAGTGGCCTGCCTTCAGAGTCAGCCGTCACGGGCCATCCCACTGATTTCGGCGGCCTCCTTTCTTCGTAAGAATGCCAGCTTACCTCGATCCCCTGCCGACGGTGAGAAAATGGACCAAGCAATCATGTCTGCACGCGAGGCGCTGGGCGAGGCTGCCTTTTGCGCCGCCTGGGATGCAGGGCAGGCGCTGACGCTGGAGCAGGCGGTGGAGTACGCGCTTTCTTTATAAAGAGAAAGTCTCTTTACTCTTTCTTAGAGAAGAAGTGCATGATTAGGAACACTCTCCAAGTCGGGCTGCTTCTCATCGCGACTGCTTCTCTCCTGGGCCAGCAGTGCTTCAAAGGCGGATCTAGGAAGCGGCTTCGCAAACAAATACCCCTGCCCCCGGTCGCTGCCCAGCACACGCAGGCTTTCCCGCTGCTCCTCAGTTTCAATGCCCTCACTGGTGATAGACAATTTTAGAGACTTCGCCAGATCCACAATCGCATGGATGATCGCCAGGCCGTCTACATCGCCGACCTTCTGTACGAAGGCGCGGTCGATCTTGAGCGTGTCGACAGGGAAGCGGCTCAGGTACGCCATCGAAGAGTAGCCGGTCCCGAAATCATCCACAGCGAGATGGATCCCGAGCGCTTTGAGGCTTCGGAGTTTGCCTGCAGCGGCCTCGGCATCGTCCATCATGACACCCTCGGTGATCTCAAGCTTCAGGCAGCTAGGACGCAGCCCGGTTCTTTCCAGAACTCTGCGGACCCGATCAACAATGTCGGCTTGCTGCAGCTGCCGGATGGAGAGATTGACCGAAATCGTAAGGGGTGGCTCACTCGGGTAGCGCTCCTGCCAGTCTTGCGCTTGAAGGCAGGACTGTTCCAGCACCCATTCCCCCAGAGGTACGATCAGGCCCGTTTCTTCCGCGATCGGAATGAACTGGACCGGACCTACCAAACCCCGCGTGGGATGCCGCCAGCGCAGCAGGGCCTCGGCCTCTGCCAGCCGCCCACTTTCCAGATGAATGATCGGCTGAAAATAGACTTCCATCTCGCCCCGCTCAAGTGCACGGCGCAGGTCCATCTCGATCTCCAAACGGTCCATCGCCTCAATGTTCATCCGAGGATCGAAGACGATATACTTCGCCTTGCCGTTCGCTTTCGCTTGACACATCGCCGCATTGGCATTCCGCAGGAGATCCTCTGCGGTAAGATCCTGGACGAGAATGTTCTTTGCACTTTCTCGCTTTGCACTCTCAAGCGCTGCGCTTTCCAACGGCTCTCCGTTTGTGGCGATCCCGATGCTGGCTGTCAATGTCAGTTCACGCCCGGATAAAACCATCGCTTTCTTCAAGTGAGCGGCGATCCGAACGGCAGCCCGCCCCGTCGCCCAAAACGCCTTCTTATAATCAGTGATCCCTTCGATGAGGATCACAAACTCATCACCGTCCAGGCGTGCAACCATGTCTTCAGGACGGACAGCGGCCTGAAGGCGCTCCCCAACCATTTTTAGCAGCTCGTCTCCTGCTTCATGGCCCAGACTATCGTTGACCGCCTTGACATTGTCCAGATCAATAAACAGGCAGGCGAGGAGTGCCCCGGTGCGCTTGCTCCGTGCCAGGGCACGGTCAACGCGCTGTCCAAAATAGATGCGGTTCGGCAGTCCGGTGAGAGGGTCATGCAGCGTCTGATAAATGCGTTCTTTTTCTGCCTGCTTTCGCTCCCGCATGTCCGTATAAACGGTGATCCGTCCGATCCGTTTGCCATTTTCATCTTTGATGGCATCCGCATGCATGGTTATGGGAAGAACCTGGCCGGTGCGGCTTGTGACTTCCGTTTCCCCCTTCCAGGAAAATCCATTTTCGATGGCGGCAACACTTTCTTCCCTGGCAGACGCCCCGACAAGGAGCGTATCGATCCCCTCGGAATTGATCTGGTCCAGAGAATAACCGAAAAGCTCGGTGAAGGCCTGATTGAGATAAACCGCCGTCCCCATCAAATCCGCAATGCAAATGGCTTCGCTGGCACTTTCCACGGCCTTGCGAATCATCAGCAGCTCCCCTTCGGCCCGCTTGCGTTCGGTCACATCAAGCGCCAGCGAAAACACCGAAAGCGTGCTGCCGTCTTCATCGCGCAGGGTCGAGTGATACCACTCGCAAAGCACAGGAGACCCATCCGGACGATAATGCCAGCTCAGAGAGCGGTCTTTATCCCGACCATCGCGGACCAGATCCACGATGGTCTTCAGAAACACAGCCGCATCGGCTTCCTGAACAAAAGCCCATTCCGACGGATGCCGGTCCAGCACTTCCTCCGCCGGCCACCCAAACACCTGCTCCGCCTCCGGCGACCAGTAACCGACACGCAATTCTCGGTTCCACTCGACAAACGCCAGGGGAGAGTTCATCATGTAAAATGTGAGCTTTTGATACGCATCGCTCACGGCCTGCTCTGCCTCTTTGCGCTCGGTCAAATCCCGCCCGATCAAGAAAAGCTCTTCCCCACAGCGTGTCGCTTTCCACTGAAGCCAGCGAAACTCTCCGGCGGCATTCGGCAGACGGCATTCGAAAGAGGCCGCCCCCGCCCCCAGCGGAATGCGTGCGAGAGTACGGCGGACAGAAGCCGCATCGT
>JBPBQB010000194.1:0-17636 GCA_050954545.1 Janthinobacterium lividum
AAAGCGCTGGCGAATAAAGCCCAGGACACGGCTAACAACTCCTACGGTGTCGGTGCCGACCGCAAGTTCCAGATCAGTGGTTACATCTAGGCCCGCTACCAGGCGGCCTCTGCCGGACAGGGCGGGCTCGCTCGGTTCCCGCAGGGGACGGCAGGCGGTGCCGGGGCTTACAACGGCAACTACCTGTCAGGGTCGTCGCCCAGCACGTTTGACGTGCGGCGTGCGCGGCTCAAGTTCACGGGCCAGGTGACGAACAACACGCGCTACGGCGTTCAGATCGATGCCAGCGGGGCAGTGACTTCGGGCACCAACGCCAACCAGCAGGTGACGACGCGCGAAGCGTATGTGGCCTACACGCTGGGCAACGGCAATGCCGCGAAGAACCTGACCGCCACGGCGGGCTTGTTCGCTACGCCGTTCGGCTACGCTCTGCCCCAATCGATGGCAAACTCCATCAGCCCGGAGCGTCCGTTGGCGTTTTCCGAGGGCAGCGCGGGTATCTTCAACTCCCAGGACTACGACAAGGGCTTGCAGCTTTCGTACAACACAGGCCAGCAGCTGTTGTTTTTGCCGGCAGGCTTGAAGCTGACGGCGGCGGTGGTGAACGGAACGGGGCGCACGAGTGACGACACAGATGCGTTCAAAGACCAGATCTACCGGGTGGGCTACCAGTCGCCGAACAAGGTGGTAAGCCTGGGCGGATCATACTACTACGGTCAGGTGGACACGCCCAACGTGGTGAACTTCCCGGCGGCGGGAACGGGCCCGCAGTACACGGGCCGGAAGAAGGAGCTGTACGGGGCGGATGCCCAGATCATCACGCCGGCAGGTCCGTTTGTTCTGGCGGAGTATGTGGGAGGTCTGTACGAGCAGCGTTCGTTCTTCAACCAGACCAGCGCGACGCCGTACACGCTAAACACGTCGTATGCGAAGGACAACCATATCGATGGGTACTACGCGACGGCGGGGTGGACGTTCGGTCAGACAGGCAACCATGCGTTGACGTTGGCGTACCAGTACGACACGTTGAAGCGGGGCGAGGGTCCGGGCGGGAGCGACGCGTACACGGACGAGAACAACGGGTACGGGGTGCTGTACGGGTTGGATAAGGCGACGCGCCTGCGGTTCTGGTTTGAGAAGGCGGATAAGGTGGCGCATCTGGTGGGGACGCCGGAGCCGCCCCGGTACGGCTTGTTCACCGGAGAAATCCAGGTCAAATTCTAGGCTTCCCTAGAAGTCTTTCGTGAAGGAGAAAGTAATACAGATGATTAAATCATTGACATTGAAAGCGGCCGCACTGGCCGCAGTCGTTCTTGCCGTAACCGGCGGCGTTTCTGCACAGGCGCAGGATCTCAACGCTGCCGGTGCGACTTTCCCCGCGCCTCTTTACCTGAAATGGTTCCAGGAATACAAAGATCAGACCGGTGTCCAGATCAACTACCAGGCCATCGGCTCCGGTGGCGGCATCAAAGACATCACCGGTCATGTCGTCGACTTTGGTGCATCCGATGCGCCGATGAATGCCGATGAGCTGCGTGGAGCACCCGGCATCCTGCACATCCCTACAGTCGCCGGCCCGGTCTGCATCTCTTATAATATTCCCGGCGTGGGTCCTGGCCTGAGCCTGACCGGCGACGTGATCGCGGACATCTTCGAGGGTAAGATCACCAAGTGGAACGACCCGCGTATCACCAAGATCAACCCAGGCACGAAGCTGCCGGGCACGAGCATCTTCACCGCGCACCGCTCGGACGGCTCGGGAACGACCAACATCTTCACGACCTATTTGAGTGAGATCAGCCCGTCCTGGAAATCCGACGTCGGCTCCGGCAAATCCGTCCACTGGCCGGTCGGCCTCGGCGGCAAGGGAAACCAGGGCGTCGCACAGCTTATCAAGCAGAACGATGGCGGCATCGGCTACATTGAGCTGAACTATGCCGTCACGAACCATATCTTCTACGCGGCAGTCCGCAACCAGAAGGGTAAGTTCATCTACCCGACTGTCGAGACCACGACACTGGCTGCTTCCGGCGTTACATTGCCCCCCGACTTCCGTAAGGTCATCACCAACACGGAAGCGCCGGGCGGTTATCCGATCACCGGTTTCACGTTCCTTCTTGTCTATCGCAATGGAACCAAACCGGCTGTTAAGAAGTTCCTGAATTGGATGCTGACGACAGGTCAGACGGAAGCCGCTGGAATGCAGTATGCACCACTGCCGGCAAATGTCCAAAAACGGGCAGAAGCCGCAGTCGCAACTATTCAGTAACTCCAGGCCTAACTCTATAACATCAATGCCCAAATTGGGCTGATAGTGCCCCCGCGTTCTCTACGAGAATGCGGGGATAAGCTATCTTTGGAGAAGTGTTTTTATGGCTGACCGCATAACCAGTGTCCCCATCGGCGGGGTGCCCACGCCAACACCCAAAACGGTGATTGTGGAAGCTCGCCCGCGCCCCTCTCGGCCTGTGTCGGTGGCCGCGCGTGTCGGGGACTCGATCTATTCCGCCATCACTTTTTTAGCATCGCTCAGTATCTTCATCATTATTCTTTGGCTCCTGTGGCAGCTCATCAGCGCCAGTCAGCTATCGATCCATCGCTTCGGCTGGAGCTTTGTGACACAGTCGGATTGGAACGAAGAGACAAACAGTTATCATGCGCTGTCGTTCATCTTCGGGACGCTGTATTCTTCGCTCATCGCGCTGGTACTTGCCGTACCGATCAGTATCGGGGCGGCGGTCTTTCTCTCGGAGCTTGCCCCGCGCTGGATACGCACCCCTGCCACATTCTTGATCGAGCTTCTGGCGGCGATCCCAAGTGTCATTTATGGACTATGGGGCATTTTTGTACTTATCCCCTTCCTGAAAGTGGCGATTGTCGGGCCTATCGCAAACTCGCGTTTGCCGCATCTGCCGATCATAGGCGCTCTTTTTGAGGGGCAGTCGGCGGGATATTCCATGCTGGCGGCGGGTGTTTTGCTCGCGATCATGGTCATCCCGTTCATCACTGCGGTTACGCGGGATATCCTGCGGGCGATCCCGCGCTCCCAGCGTGAAGGCTCTTATGCGCTCGGGGCGACCCAGTGGGAGACGATCGCGCAGGTCGTCATTCCCTACGCCAAATCCGGCATCATCGGCGCGGTTGTCCTGGGCTTGGGACGTGCTCTAGGCGAGACGATGGCCGTGACCATGGTCATCGGCAATCAGGCTCCGAACACTCCCTCCGGGATTTCGTTTTCTCTGCTGTCATCGGGATATACGATGTCGAGCGTGCTTGCGAACAAGTTCAATGAAGCGACTCCCGGCCTGAATCTCTCAGCCCTGGTCGAAATTGCGCTGGTGCTGTTCGGTGTGACGATTGTTGTCAACATCATTGCGCGTATGCTGGTCTTCTATACGGCGAAAAACTTGTGATGAGAAAACTTGTGATGAGAAAACTTGTGATGAGGAAAAATTCACGATGAGTGTTACTGCTTCCCCGGAAAACTCGGGTCGAATGCTGCCGCAGCACGGCGGGAATGTCGCCCGGCGAAAGTTTGTCAACCGGCTGATGCTGGTGCTGTGCATTCTCGCCGCAAGCCTGGCGATCTTGATTTTAGGCCTAGTCCTGTTTTTCTTACTGACCAAAGGCTTTAGTTCTCTGCATTTCAGCCTGTTCACGCAGTTGCCGAATAACATCGATACCAGCAAGGGCGGTATGTCTCAATCTATCTTTGGGACACTGGTGCTGCTCGGTATTGCTTCAGTGATCGGATTGCCGCTGGGGATTTTAGGCGGCATTTACCAATTAGAAGCAAATGGCCGGTTTGCGTTCATGGTGCGGTTCTTCACGGACGTTCTCAATGGCATTCCCTCTATTGTCATCGGCATCTTCGCGTATGCCGCCGTGGTTTACCCGGTTGCACAGGCGGCGCTCAAGAATGGTCAGCCGGGAGCCGGGTTCTCTGCCTATGCCGGCGGCTTTGCCCTGGGCATTTTGATGGTGCCGACAGTCATGCGGACGACCGAAGAGATTCTTCGTCTCGTGCCCTTCTCGCTCCGGGAAGCCTCTCTGGGACTTGGGGCAACACGCTGGCGAACTATGGTCAGCGTGGTCCTTCCGGCGGCAAAAGGTGGTATCATCACAGGCATCATGCTGGCCCTGGCCCGGATCGCCGGAGAGACCGCGCCCCTGCTGTTTACCATTCTCGGCAGTGAGTTTTTTGCGACGCATACCGTGCTGGGCGGCAAGGTCCATCTGCCGACTCTGAACGCTCCTATCGATGCCCTGCCGCTCAGAATCTATAACTACTCGCAGGATGTCGATATTAACCACAACGCACAGGCTTGGGCCGGTGCGGTGATTTTGATCACGCTCATTCTCGTTCTCAGTATCGCCGCTCGCTTTGCCACTCGTGGCAACGTGCTGGAAGACAAATAAAAGACTTGGAGATTTATCATGGCTGAAGGCTACTCCAGCGAACCTCTCTCGCTTGAACGAACAAAACCCGACAGCATCGCCGATCTTGCCCGTGCTCAGCCATCGGTCGCGACCGCGCCTAAAGTAGTAGCGGACAACGTTGATTTTTATTACAGCGATTTTCATGCGCTTAAGAATATCAATCTTGTCGTTCCTGACCGTCAGATCACTGCGCTCATCGGCCCGTCGGGCTGCGGTAAGTCGACATTCCTGCGGACTTTGAACCGTATGAACGACCTGATCGACGGCACGCGCCTCACAGGCAAAATCGTCATTGACCAGGACGATATCTACGATAAACGTGTCGATGTCGTCGACCTGCGAAAGCGTGTCGGCATGGTCTTCCAGAAGCCTAACCCGTTTCCTATGTCGATCTTCGACAACATCGCCTACGGCCCGCGCATTCACGGCATGACTAATCGCAAGAAGCTGAATGAGATTGTCGAGCGCACTCTGCGCGGCTCCGCCCTCTGGGACGAAGTCAAAGACAAGCTTAAAGCCTCCGCGTTCGCCCTCTCCGGCGGCCAGCAGCAGCGCCTCTGCATCGCCCGTACTCTGGCAGTCGAACCGGAAGTCATTTTGATGGATGAACCCTGCTCGGCGCTTGACCCAAACTCGACTTTCCGTATCGAACAATTGATGGAAGACCTGAAAAAAGACTACACGATTGTGATTGTCACGCACAATATGCAGCAGGCCGCGCGTGTCTCCCAGCGCACCGGCTTCTTCTTGCGCGGCGAACTGAAAGAGTTCGGCGACACGGACCAGATCTTCACGAACCCGAAAGACAAAGACACCGAAGCCTATGTCTCGGGCCGGTTTGGATGATTTAGAACCCTGAAGAACCCTCCTCCTTGCTTCGCAAGGAGGAGGGTTTCGTAATTTCATGCTATAATCTTATATGTCCGGCCTGCAAATCACCCTCTGCGATCCTTACCTGCCGCTGGTCGAATCGTGGCAGGCTTACTTCACCGGCCTGCCGAATGTCTCCATCACCTGTGACACCATTTTCACGCTGGAAGCCGATGCACTCGTCTCCCCCGCAAACTCCTTCGGACGTATGGACGGCGGCCTCGACGCCCAGATTATCGAGTTTTTGGGTGAAGATGTCGAGATCGAAGTCCAGCAGATGATCCGCGACCGGCATGACGGCGAACTGGTCGTCGGCCAGGCAGAGATCGTCATCACCCAGGCCACTCAGTTCCCGTTCCTCGTCGTCGCTCCGACCCTCCGTGTTCCTCAGAACATCAGCCGTACCGTCAATGCCTACTTAGCCTTTCGCGCCGCCCTGCGCTCCGTGCTGGCCTTCAACGAACTCCACGGCGACATCATCCAGACCCTGCTCGTCCCCGGCCTAGGAACAGAAAATGGCTTCATGCCGCCGTTAAGAGCCGCCCGCCAGATGCGTGCCGCCTATGAAGTTGTCATGAACGGCGCCCCCCCCAATTTAGACATCTCCCTCGACGCCGGAGCCGACAGTGACGACAAAAGCAAAGTCCGCGCGAGTGAGGCGAAGGTTTCCAATTAATTCGCGAGGGAGTGAACTCCACTTGCTGATTGGAATTGTCCTTTGGTCAAAAGATGTATCCATGTTGTTTTCTCTTTCGTCCGAAGGACGACCTCAACCAGCGAGTGGAGTTTACTCCCTCGTCTTATCTGCGCAAGAGAATGCTAAGAGGTGAACAGTGTTTGGAAGAGGCAAAAAGCTGAGCTACAAAGCAATCAGCAGCAGCAACGAAGAAGCGCTAAGGGTTCAAATAAATGCTGATATAGAGGCCACTGCGCAGAATGCTGCTGGTTCTATTGTTGCGGGCACTTTCCAGAGCAAGATGAGTTATCCGCCTAACCATGGTTTCACGGAGGAAGAACTTGAAGCATTAAATTTATTGCAGGACATTCCAAATATTGAGTCCGCCTTGCGAAAAGTCGTTGCTGATGCCGCCTCGTTTCCCGTCTTTCGAATCTTGGAGTATATTGATGGTGTCGCTGACCCAAACGATGCGTCTTGGCGAGGTATATATTTGGTTGATCGCCCCAATGAAGACAGTGATGTCGAAGTGGCTGACACTGACTACCATGATCAGTTATATGCTCGATATTGGGATTGGCGAATGATTAGACCTACAAAGGAATGGAAACTAGATATATTGAAAGATAATCTCTCATAGAAGGCAATTGTGACTAAGCAAGACCAATTTTCTACCGATCTACTGGCGTGGTACGATGCCAGCAAGCGAGACTTGCCGTGGCGTCGGCTGGGGCATGACCCTTACGCCGTATGGGTATCAGAGATCATGCTTCAGCAGACGACGGTGGCCGCTGTCATTCCGTTCTATCATAAATGGATGGCTCGGTTCCCGACGGTGCAGGCTTTGGCAGAGGCACCACTTGACGATGTGCTGAAGTTTTGGGCGGGGCTGGGGTACTACGCTCGGGCGCGGAACCTGCACAAAGGGTCGCAGGTCGTGGTGGCTGTGCATGGCGGAATAGTGCCGTCGGACCCGAAAACGCTGCTGGCGCTGCCGGGGATCGGGCGATACACGGCGGGGGCGATTCTATCGATTGCGTTTAATTTGGACGCGCCGATTGTGGACGCGAATGTCATTCGGGTGCTGTCGCGGGTCCATGCCGTAACGGGCGATCCGAAGATATCGACCCAGACCCAGAACGAGCTATGGCGGCTGGCGGAAGAAGCGATTCCCACCGGCAGGGCAGGGGACTTCAATCAGGCTATGATGGAGCTGGGAGCGCTGGTTTGTGAGACGGGTGCGCCGAAGTGCGGTACATGCCCGGTCAGTGCAGACTGCCGGGCGCGGACACTTGGCGATCCGACTGCCTTTCCGCAGTTTTCCGGGGTCAAGAAATGGGTGGATGTGGATGATGTCTCGATAGCCCTGCGCTCCGCGAGTTCTCCAGGGCAGGTTCTGATTGTCCAGCGGTCTCCCGATTTGCCGCTCTGGGGAGGGCTATGGGAGATGCCGCGCGTGACTCGTCAGGACGGCGAGACACTGGAAAGCAGTGCGGCTCGGGCTGCCTGCGAAAGCGCGGGTCTGAATGTTCAGTCGCTGAGACCGTTCGGCGTGGTCAAGCATGTAGTCGCGAACCGGCGGATCACGCTGCATGGGTTCGAGGCGGAAGTCGACGGTGAGGTTTCGGGTGAAGCGCGTCATGCCTGGGTGACGGCGGAAAGCCGGGCGGAGTACGCCCTGGCGACGCCGCAGGTGAAGCTGACGGAGCTTTTGTGGCAGCATGACGCGCAGGGGCGGCTTGAGCTGTGAGGGAGGATTGAGAGCCCCCACCCCCGCCGCTTCGCGTCGACCCCTGCCCCCGCAAGCGGGAGAGGGGTTAGGATAAGTTAAGATAAGCGGCAGCGGCTTTTCTCTTAACTTCTTACTCTTCACCCCTCTCTCACGAAGTGGGGGCAGGGGTCGACGCGAAGCGGCGGGGGTGGGGGCCTTCTTTCCAGTATGAACATCGCACTCGCACTTATTCTCCATCCCACAAACGGCACAATTTTGATCGCGCAGCGCAAGGCAGACGCGCATCTAGGCGGCCTCTGGGAGTTCCCAGGCGGCAAGTGCCTGGACGGCGAAGCGCCGGAAGACTGCGCGGTGCGGGAAACGCGCGAAGAGACCGGCTTGGGCGTCGTTGTCTTAGAAAACTGGGCGGTGATTACGCACGTTTACCCGGAACGGACTGTCATTCTGCACCCTTTTTTGTGTCAAGCTCAAAGCGCCGATGCCGAGGCGCGGGAAAGCAGGCAGGTCGCGTGGGTGCGTTTAGAACAGCTCAGTGATTATCCATTTCCCGAGGCGAATCAGCCGCTTTTGCAGAGGCTTCAGCAGAATACACGCGGGTTTACCGGGTAACGCCGGCAGCCTTCCTCTCCTATAATAGGGGAGTAATGAATGAACTTCTGACAGCAAAACCGCGAGTACTGGTAGTCGATCACGAACCCATGAGCCGAACACTGCTGGATGCGGTCCTGCGGACTGATCATCGGTACGAAGTGCTGACTGCATCGGAAGGCAGGCATGCGCTCGATACCGCACGGACAGTTCGACCGGACCTGATCATGCTCAGCCCGCAAATGCCGGGGGAAGTAGATGGAATGACTGTCTGCCAGACGCTCAAGGCGGAGAGTCGGACACGTCGTATCCCCATTCTTCTGATCATGTCCCAGACAACCACCCAGGAGCGTATTCAGGGGTTTGAGGCCGGGGCGGACGATTTCGTCACCAAGCCCTTCAACCGGATCGAGCTGCTGGCTCGGGTCCGTTCTCTTCTGCGAATTAAAGCCCTGAACGACCAACTTGATGAAGTGGAAGATGTCATTTATTCCCTGAGCCGGGCCATTGAAGCCCGTGAAGGCGATGCCGATTCAGATGGCGGCACGGAGCGAGTCACCGCTTACGCTCAGGCGCTGGGACGGGCGCTGGGCCTGTCTGATGAAGCACTGCGGCAGCTCGGTCAGGCGGCCATGCTGCGTGATGTCGGCAAAATCGGTCTGCCGGATAACCTGCTGCAAAAGTCCGGGACACTGAGTGAGCTTGAGCTGCAGCGGATGCAAAAGCATACCGTGCTAGGCGAACAGATCATGGCTCCGCTCCGCTCGACTGCCTCTCTGCTGCCGATTATCCGTCACCACCATGAGCGCATTGACGGCAAAGGCTACCCGGATGGCCTTGCCGGAGACCAGATTCCGCTGGGCGCACGGATTGTCGCAATCGCCGACGCGTATAACGCGATGCTTTCCCACCGGCCTTACCGCGTTGCTTTCACGCCGGAAAAAGCGCAGCAGACACTCCTGGCCGGGGCCGGCCGTCAATGGGATGCTCACCTGGTATCCTTGTTCATCGACTGGGCCAGCCGTATCCCTCGCCAAATCCCCACTTCCAAATAATACTCCCAGATTTTTAGGATTAAAAACTGCTATTTCTGGGTACCTATCCAACGCACTCGATTACGTTGCAAAATAATTTTATATAAACGTAATCCATATTACTGAATTTTCCGTAAATATTTGTGACAATTAAGGGCTTGCTTCCGTAAAAGGAAGCAGTGCAGGAACAGTGGCTCGGAACTTAGACTGTTTGCCGAGTGTTTTATAAGCAGCAATCTATATTTTAAAGAGATCTGACTAGGACAAAGGGGAAATCAATGGGGAGCAATACGGCACTGATGGACAACCCGGACGCGGCAGCGCTGCCGCGTAGCCTCGCTTCTTCCAGCGAACGGCGCCAGGGATCGGAATTTGGCGGCGATGAATCGTCGCTTGCGGTAAACGGTGCGTTGGATGATCCCGACGCCATCCGCTTCCTGGCGCTGGCTGCCGGGGGTGATGATGATATTTCCAACCCAATGCTGGAAGGATCTTCAGGCGATGACGATGCCGAAGAGCTGGCGGAAGATGAGCCGCAGGAAACGGTTTACGCGCCGGTAGAAGAAAATCCGCGCGACGAATCGCTCCAAATGTGGATGCGGAAGACCAAAAGCACCAAGCTTTTAAGCGCTGCCGAAGAGATCGATCTGGCCCGGAAAGTCGCGGATGGCGATCAGCGTGCAAAAGACATCCTGACCGAAGCCAATTTGCGTCTGGTGGTCTCCATCGCACGTCGCTACTCGGTCCCAGGCATCAGCCTGGCGGACTTGATTCAGGAAGGCAACATCGGCTTGATCCGCGCCGTCGAGAAGTTCGACTATACAAAGGGCTACCGGTTCAGCACCTACGCGACCTGGTGGATCCGGCGGGCTATCGCACGGGCGGTCATCAACCAGGGCCGGACAATCCGGATTCCGGTTTATGTCGCGGAAACGATCCATAAGCTGGTTCGCACCGAAGGCCTGCTGCGTCAGCAGTTGTCCCGTGAACCGACCCAGGATGAGCTGGCCGCCGAGATGGAAGTCCCGGTCGAGCGGGTCAACGAGATCAAGCGGATCGCTTCCGAGCCGCTCTCGCTGGAAACTCCGGTTGGCGAGAAAGACTCGGCGCAGCTCGCGGATTTCATCCAGAGCAACGCCAACCAGTCGCCGTCGGATGCCGCCGTCAACTTGATTCGACGGGAACAGCTTGACGCCGTTTTGGACAAGCTGACCCCGCGTGAGCGCGACGTCGTCCGAATGCGCTTCGGCCTCGACGACGGCTACGCCCACACGCTCGAAGAAGTCGGCCAGCGCTTCGCGGTCACCCGTGAGCGTGTCCGCCAGATTGAGCTTCGCGCCTTAAAGAAGCTGCGCCGCATGGGCCCCGTCGACATTCGGGCCTAACAAACACCATATAATGCCTCCGCTCCAAGATAGGGGCGGAGGCTGTTTCTTTAAGAGGAGGCCGATTATGAATCCAGTCTATACCGAGGACGAAATCAAAACCGCAGTGGACGAAATCAAAACCGCAGTGTCGGAAGGAAACGGAACAAACGGACAAACTGCTGTTGCCGACCGTACCTGGCCGGTGCCTGAATTCAAGGATAATCTCGGCAATCATCCGCTTTGGCGAGAATTTCTCGATGCACTGGAAGCTAGTCGCCAAGCTGACATCGCAGAAGCAAACCGGCTGGCGGACTTGGAACTATTAAAGTAAATGCCTTTTCTTCTGGATACAGATACAGTTTCTCTCGCATTCAATAAGAATGAACGTGTTCGTGCTCGTATTCGGCAAGCCATTTCACCGGGGGTATGGTTAAGTGGGATTGCTGCTGAAGAGATAATGCGCGGTGCGCTCAGTGTCATCAGCGGCAACCGTGACAAAATCGGCATGGTCGCTGCTCACAACTTTTTCGCTCGATCTCTCTCTTCGATTTGCGAATATCGGATCCATCCTTATAATCAAGAAGCTGCACTTATCTACGCTTCGTTTCCCCCCCAAGTCAAACGGCTTGGAACGCAGGATTGCTAGCCGCGTGTCCCGTCAAAATCCCAGATTTAGATGTTTTTCGATAGCCTTGAATCGCTCCATTATGGCCCATTTCTGCTATACCGTAGCCAGCGTCTCGACTGTTCGTGTCTCGCGGATTTCGAGTGCAGTTACTACTGGCACCTCCTCGCCTTGCTCCCGCTTGTAATCAAACAAGTCGAGCATGGCGTCGCGGAAGTTCTCGATTACGGCTTGCCGCGTCTTTCCAGTAGCGAGGATGCTGTCGTCCAAATCAGGTGTGTAAGCGCACCAATTGTGCGGCATCTCTTCTAAAACTACAGTAATTATCATCTTAACAGTAACCCCGACTTTCTGCGTACACTCTAAAGCTGACCCAGCGACATATCATCACTGCCAACGCCGGAAATGGCGATCTCAGAGGCCACGCCCGCTTTTTTATAAATTCGGTGACTGGCACGACTACCGAATCGTGCAAAAACCCAACCATCTGCTTCAATCCGTTTGACTACATGTCGGACCTTCATGTTGTACCTTCATGCACTTGCAGATAGCTAGATTGTACCACTGATGCTTGTCCTCTTGTTTCGCTCCCAAAAACCCGATGTTTGAGTATAGAAAATAAATCAGCGTACTGTTGACAACAATGACAGTGGTGTTGTATAATAACATCAATGCCCAAGATTGAAGAACTTCAAAAGCAAACACTGCGTGTCCTCGCCGAACTGGGGACTGCGGAAAAGCCGCTGTCGGCGCGTGCTGCCGGAGAAAAGCTGAACATCGGCTACAACCAGATCGCGGATATGGTTAAGGGCAAGTCACCAGGTGAGAAGACGCTGATCAAGTTTGCAGGCGCTCTTGGCGAGTCCCCGGCGGACTGGCTCAAGTACGCGGGCAAACATGATTTCGCGAAGAACATCAGCAGTCCGGAAGTAGTGGAAGACCATCCGGAACAGCATTTGATGCAGCAGATTGTCCGGGAACTGTCTGAAGTCCCCGCAGAGAAGCAGTCGCTGCTGCGAAAACAGATTTTGGCACTGATCCGGGTGACCCGGAATGAAGATTAGAAAGAAGCAAACGCAATGAATACGAGATTGCAAAGAATGTTCGCCGGGCTCCGCAGATTCTGGAACCATATGAACGAAGGCCCTCAGCAGGATTGGGACCGGGTCTACCTCTGTTCCATGGCACCCATGAGCGCAGAAGCGCTACGTGAGAATGTGGAAGCAGGACGCGGTCACTCGTAGTATTGAAGCAACGCTCTCCTGGTGGGTACGGCGACCGGAAGAGTTTTCGGGTAAATGGCTGTTTGCAATAATTGCCGTACAGTTTTTAACTACTCAGAAAAGGCGAAAATGATGCGAATCCGCGGTATTCCGTTTAGTGTTTATGGCGTCCCGCTGATTGGACTGGCCGGGCTGCTGCTCTGCCTCTGGCATCCGCAGTATAAAATGCAGGCCGCTGCGTCTGGGTCACAGATGATGTTTCTGGCGGATCCGAGCACGCATCTCGACAAGATCCGGACGATATTTCTGCGTCAGGAAGCGAAGAATGTCGCTTATAGCCGTAAGCACGATTCGCCTTCAGTCCAGGCAAAGATTGCCGGCAATTACAATTTGGTTGCTCAGGAATGTACCCCTGCTGTTTTCCAGTCGACACATTTGCCGAGTCTGATTTCTCCGTAAGATTTTATGACACAGTTGAAATCTTGTTCTGCCTCTGTGCCTCAAAGGGCGCAGAGGCGTTTTTGTTGACGCCGCACTCTGTCCTATGTTATAATGACACTACATTTTGATAGGACAGCGGAGCAGGGCGCGAAATATGGCGATAGGCAGCGGCAAAAACGGAAACGGGGCAAACGGCGGCAATGGGAATGGCTCGGGCGGGCTGCACTATGCTCTGCCGGCACTCAGCACTACGCCTCGTGCGCGGCTGATGATGGGGAGTGTCGTGCGCGGCTCCCTTCAAGCCGGTATCCAGATGAAGCTGGCCGGGTCCGTGGAAGAGATACGCGCCGGGAAGTTTGTCGTGGTCGATGGCGTGCGTCACGAGTTCTTTGCGATGATTACAGATGTGAGTTTGGACTGTGTCGCACCGGGCATCCTTGCCGACCCGCCTGCCGGAACTTCTTCCAGCGATGCGTTTTTGCGGCAGGTGCTGGCAGGAACGTCTGCTTATGGCACGGTCACGCTGAAGCCGCTGCTGATGCGGGTGAAGGGTTTAGAGGCGGAGTTCGAACCCGTGAAGACCGTTCCAACTCATTTCAGCGGGGTAGGGGAAGCGACGGAAGAGGACATCGCCGACATCTTCGGCGCGGAATCCGAGGGCGGCAAGCATTTCCATGTCGGAGCACCGCTGGACATGGCTGACATACAGGTCTGCTTGGACTTGGAGAAACTGGTCGAGCGCTCGAACGGCATCTTCGGGAAGTCAGGCACGGGCAAAACTTTCTTAACCCGGATCTGCCTGTGCGGCATGATCAAGCACAAAAAAGCCGTCAATTTGGTCTTTGACATGCACGGCGAGTACGGCTGGCAAGGCACGACGGAAGACCCGACCCGTGCGGGTGTCGACGGCCTCAAAAAGTATTTCGGCAACCGGGTCAGTGTCTTTACGCTGGACCGCGAATCTTCGCAGCGCCGTCAAGTTCCCGTCGAGAATGACGTTCGCATCCCGTACAGCCAGATCAGTGTCGAAGATATTCTGCTGCTGGCCGACGAGCTGAATCTTAATCAGAGCGCCGCCGAGACGACTTACCTCTTAGAGCAGCATTACAAAAGCAAATGGCTGGTCGCACTGCTGAAAATGGACGGTGAGGCCATCAAAGAGTTCGCCGAAGCCAGCGGAGCAAATGCCATGTCGCTCAGTGCCCTGAAGCGGAAGCTCGGGCGCATGGTTGAAGACTGCAAAGGCTTTTTGGTAGAAGAAGCCGGCGATGCCGATGATGCCGTCAAGCAGATCATGGGCTGCCTGCTGAAAGATGTCAATGTCGTGCTGGAGTTCGGCAATTATCGCAAGCCGCTCCAATACATGCTGGTGGCGAATATCCTCACCCGGCGCATCCACGGCGAATATGTGAAGCTGACCGAGAACGCGATGGGTGACAAGGGGAAAAAGCCGACTCCGCTTGTGATTACTATCGAAGAAGCCCACAAGTTCCTCAGCCCGCATCTGGCCCATCAGACTACATTCGGCATTATTGCCCGTGAGCTGCGTAAATACAATGTCACGCTGTTAGTAGTCGATCAGCGGCCTTCGGGCATAGATTCGGAAGTGCTGTCTCAGCTTGGGACACGCATCACCTGCCTGCTGAACGATGAGCGGGACATCGACGCCGTGCTGACCGGCATTTCGGGGGCGTCCTCACTCCGAAGCGTGCTGGCCTCTTTAGACAGCAAGCAGCAGGCGCTTTTGATGGGCCACGCCGTCCCCATGCCGGTTGTTATCCAGTCGCGCACCTACGACGATCAGGCATTCCGAGACAGCATGGGCACCTTCAGCAAAGCTGCCGCCCCGGCAGGATTGGATCTTAGTGACTGGAAATAAGTTTCTCCTCTTTCTCTGTCTTTGCGCTTCTCCTGCTTACGCGCAGATGCCGAACGCAGGCGACAGCGGGCCGAATACGACGCTGCCGAATGCCGTGCCTGCCCCTTCCGTGCCATCGACATCCGACACTGATACCTCGTCTTTTTCGGTTATCCCAACCGCGACAGCAAAAAATCCGCCGAAAGTCGTGATCGGCTTCAGCCACACCTCCGGCCCTACCGATCATCTGCATCTAACCGCTCCCCGTATCACCTATGGCGGTGAGCTGACACTCGATGCCGATCAAGCGGATGCTGACCAGGCGACTCAGCAGTATGATCTGCGCGGCCATGTCCGTATGCATGAAGCGGATACGACGCTGCGGGCTGAAGAAGTCACCTTCGGCGGATCAGACCAAAGCGCGTCTGCTACGGATGCTTTGCTGGCACGGGGTTACTTCACGATCCGGGCACCAAAGATGGTGGGGACTCCAGAGCAGATTATCGCCTACAACAGCGACTTTACGACGGTTCCCAACGGTGGCCGGGCTGATTATTACTTGCACGCGCAGACAATCACACTGGACGCTCTTCACCATCGAGGGACGCTGCGGAATGCGACGCTCTATCTCTTCGGCACACGCCTGATCACGATCCCGCGGCTTTCCTTTGGCCTGGGCGGCGGGGGCAGTGGCTCTCAGCACCCTATAATCATTCCGACTGTCGGCATTTCCTCGCGTTACGGTACTTACATCGCCTTCGGCAAAGACTCGGTCATTGGGCGCGATCCCATCCAGTACCGAATTCTTCTGCCGACACAGCAGTCTGTGCAGGCCATCGTGACCAGCCAGCAAACACTCTACACGCCGCGCCGGCATCCGTTGATAGGTGAGGCTGTCTCAACCAATCCCCCAACACTGCTGGACCGCATCCGGGCGGCGGCGACAGTCCCGGTGGGAGCGCTGCCGGAAGGCGACCCGCTGCGGTTTCAGGACTTCCTGCCGGACCCGGACCCAATTCAGCTTTTCAATGCGCCTTCGCACGGCGGGTTGTATTTAGGAGAAGACCTCTCCGTGCATGTCGCCGCCAGTGGTCGCCTGCGTAACGACCTCTATGTCAGCAGGCTGCCGGAACTGGCACTCAGCGGCGATATTCCGCTGACCCATGTTCCATCGGCACCGACCCCTGGCGATCCGCAGTCTTTCCGCGCTGCGCTTCGTCATGTGGTGCTGTATGCTCAGGCTCAGGAAACAGTCGGTGCTTATCGCGAACAGTTGTCAGCCGAACCCTATAACACATTTGCCCGCCGTGTTCGTTCGCAGGGCGGCTTAACGACTCGTCCGCTTCTGATAGCACCGAATACGGTGCTGCTGCCGAGTGTCTTGATCTCCAGCAGCAGCTACAGCGGCAGCAAATCGGCCTATCGGTATGACCAGATCAATGTCGCAGTCAACCACTACTTCTCGGACTTGACCGCAGTCGGGATTCAGTTCCTTGCCAGCACGACCAGTGGTGACTCGCCATTTGATTTCGATGTCCTGGACACGACACGGGAATTGGATGTGCGCTTCCAGACTGGAAACTCACGCCTAATCGCGGCCTCCCGAATACGGTATGACCTTGTCCTTGGCGGTGTCATTGATTAACAGGTGGCGCTTGGCCCAACTCTGCGCGGCTTTATCCCTGTCTTTTCCTACAATTTCCGTACCCGGAGCCTTGGTCTGGGAGTTCAGGTCAAGGGTTTCACATTTTAGAATATTGTTATTATGTTATTCTGTAACACATTAGTTGACAAAATTCAACCCATCGGATATAATCAAACCAATGCGAATTAAAATCAACAAGCCGCTCCGTGAACGTCAGCGGTCTGCGCTCCGTGCGATCCGCAGTGCGATTGTTCTCGGCATAGCCGGCTGTGCCGCTGCTCACTTTCTGCCGGGGCCTCATAGTCCCAGCGCAGTTTCTCTTTCTCCTCAGCCCAGTGTCGCGCCAAGTGTTCTGCGTGAAGCACAGGTTGGAACAGACCTTGCAAATCCACAGTCGCCGCTTCTTGTCATCCATGCTCGAAAACAGGGTGTGCCGTTCATCTTGATTGAAGGTGGAGTGCCGCAGACCCGCCGTTCCCCACTGCGCTGTGAAGTAGGCCAGATGGTTCAAGCAGCAGGAGCACAGGCAGGTCTTAACGGTACCTTCTTTGTGGATGCGTCGCTGCGCGGTACCGATAATATTTTGATCGGACCCTCGCTGTGTGGAAATGAAGCGAAAGCCGTTTTCAATCCGCAGGACCGGAACAACCTTCTGATAGGCCGACCCCTCGTGCTGCTTGCAAAGTCACAGACACGGTTAGTGCCTTATGATCCGCATTTGATGGGGACTCAAGAGGATCTGGAGTCCTGGCTGCCCGGTCTGACTGATGCTTTTCTTGGCGGTGTCTGGCTAGTGCATGATGGTGTGGCTGCCGACCGCATCCACATTGATGATTTCCATGTCCACGATGCCGAAGACCCGCGCCGCCGGGCTTTCTTCTGCCTGCTGCCGGATGGCCGTCCCGCGCTCGGCGCAACTACCTATGTGACACCCTCTGCTGATCTCGCACTTGCGCTGCAATCGATGGGTGTTCAGGAAGCAGTGCTGCTCGACTCTGGATTCAGCACATCATTGGTTTACGGCAAGAAAATCCTTGTGACAGGTCACACGTCCCCCGGCATCCCCAGCCGTCCTGTGCCCCATGCGCTGGTTCTTTTTGGTAAGCCGGCACTGAACACGCCGCGTGCTGTTTTGAT
>JBPBQB010000118.1:0-17421 GCA_050954545.1 Janthinobacterium lividum
AAAGATCAGCCCCGGTGAAAGATCAGCCCCAGAGGCCGTTTCTTCGTCCGGCAGGACGCTTTTCCTAGCGAGTAGTTTTCAACTACTCGACCCTACTGCGTAACATCAATTCTCCTTGCCCCTACCGCCTGTGTGGTATACTAAAGCACACACTTTTGGTGTGAACTATTTGTCAGTGACCCGAAGCCGGGTAGGGGAGAGATTATCATGTCAGAATGGAAACGGACGGTGGAGTGCGGTGCGGTTTCGGAAGATTTGATCGGGCTGACAGTGACCTTGAACGGCTGGGTCAACCGGAACCGGGACCAGGGCGGGATCGCGTTTCTGGACCTGCGGGACCGGACCGGCATTGTCCAGGTCGCGGTCGACGGCGGCGATGCGCCCGATGCGCTATCCGTGGCAGAACGAGTCCGCTCGGAGTACTGTTTGAGCGTACAGGGCGTTGTCCGCCGCCGCCCGGCAGGCAGCGAGAATGACAACTTGAAGAATGGCACCGTCGAAGTCGCGGCCCGCACCATTGATATTCTCAATGCCGCTAAAACGCCGCCTTTTCAGATTTTTGATGATAAAGACAACAGCATCAACGAAATGCTGCGTCTCAAATATCGCTATCTTGACCTGCGTCGCCCCGTCATGTTCGAGAAGATGAAGCTGCGCCATGAAGCCATTCGCCTGATTCGCGAGTTCATGTACGGGCGAGGCTTTTTAGAGATCGAAACACCGATCCTGACCAAATCTTCCCCGGAAGGCGCTCGCGACTACTTGGTGCCATATCGGCTGGAGCCCGGCCTGTTTTATGCTCTGCCGCAGGCCCCGCAGCAGTTCAAGCAGCTTCTGATGGTGGCTGGCATGGAACGCTATTTCCAAATTGCCAAGTGCTTCCGCGATGAATCACAGCGGGCTGACCGTCAGCCGGAGTTTACGCAGCTTGACTTAGAGATGTCCTTTGTCGAGCAGGATGACGTGCTCGAAGTGGTCGAGTCGCTGTACTCGGAGATCATCCCGAAGATTTCGCCGAAGTCTGTTGTCACCCCGTTCACGCGCCTGACGTTCGATGAGTCGATGGCCCGTTACGGCACGGATAAACCCGACCTGCGGTACGGCCTGGAACTCAAAGATGCAGCGCCGGTGCTGCAAAACACGCAGTTCTCCGTCTTCCAAAGCACACTCAGCAGCGGCAACCAGGTCAAGCTCATTCGCTACCCACAGGGGGCAAGTCTATCTCGCAAAGAGATCGACGATTTAACAGCCCTGGTCAAAGAAACGGGTGCTAAAGGCCTGGCTTATCTTTTAGTTACAGAAGAAGGCGTCAAATCTCCCATCGCCAAGTTCCTGACCGGAGACGAGATCACAGGCTTAGTGGCACTGGCCGAGGCCGTTCCCGGCGACCTGATCGGCTTTATCGCCGACACGCCGGAGATCGTCGCCAAAGCTTTAGACCTGCTGCGCCGCGAGATCGCGAAGCGCTTAAAGCTCGCCGATCCCAACGTGCTCCATTTCGCCTGGGTCACAGACTTCCCGGTATTCGAGTGGGACGACGACTCGAAAAGCTGGACGTTCGCTCACAACCCGTTCGCGATGCCCCATGCCGAGCATTTGGATATGCTGGAGTCTGACCCCGCTGCCTGCCGCGCCTACACCTATGACCTCGTCTGCAACGGCTCCGAAGGGGCATCGGGCAGTATCCGTATCCACAAGCGCGACATTCAGGAGCGCATCTTCCGAATGCTGGGCAAGACCGACGAGCAGATCCAAGACCAGTTCGGTCACATGCTGGAAGCCTTTGACTTCGGCGCTCCTCCTCACGGCGGCATGGCCCCCGGCATCGACCGCTTGATCATGTATCTGACCGACGACGACAATGTCCGCGAAGTCATCGCCTTCCCCAAATCCGGCGGCGGCTTTGACCCCATGATGGATGCTCCTTCGGAAGTTGAAGAAAAGCAGCTTCGAGAGCTTGGCATCACGATCAAGCGGCCCCCAAAGAAAGAATAAAAAGCATAATCGAAGACCATACGAGAAAGACCGAGTGACTGAAGTCTCTATGCCTCAGAAGGCATTACTTCGTATCTGCTGAAGGGCGTCCAGAAACGCCGCCTGCCTTCCAGGTTTGCCAGTGCAGTCCAGGGGACAGAAGAAGTCAGGATAGAAAAAGGGCATAGTGCTACTGGCATTGCGTCCCCTGGACGCGCGGCGCTTCCGAGCGCCCTCTAGCGAGTGACTTTAGTCACTCGGTTCTTTGGAATAAGTCATTAGACTTATTGAGTAAGTTCTTGGCATGACGACCCTGGTCTGAAGACCAGGGCCTTAGAAAAGCAAAATGTCCCTCCGGGACGGAAGATGCGCGGACGCTTGTACCTTCTTGCGTCTGCGAAGCAGACATTCTGCACTGTTATAGCCCCGGTCTTCCAGACCAGGGGACTTATGCAAGAGGTCTATTAAAGTTTGAAAGCGGAGCAGTAGACGGCTTATGGCGGGACAGACGTTGACGGAAGCGGTCGTGGATATTCCCGCGATGGCGGCACGGACAGACTCGGGGACGTTCCAGCGGGGCCGGACCTATTACATGGAGGGGCGTGTGCGGCTTCTGCGTCTTGAAGCGATGGCGGCGGATGCCGAGGTTCGAGGCGCGGAAGTCTACCAAATCAGCTTTCAAATGGACGAAGGCCGAATGGCTTCTGTCTGTGACTGCCCGATTTCGGACGGTGACCCGGATAAAATGTGCAAGCATCAGATCGCTGCTGCATTTGTCCTCAAAGATTATCTGCACAAGCATCCGCCGCAGACCTGGCAGACAGTGCTGACGCAGGCTGTCAAAGTTTCGACTCGCTCCAGTATCTCTACACCTCGTCTAGCCCTCTTTTTCAGTCTTCAGCAGCGCCACTCCGAATGGGCGATCTTTCCCTACAGTCTTGCTCTCAGCCTATTCCCGGACGGGATGCCCGACGATCCCGAAGTGCTCGGCAAAGTGATCAAGCAGCTAAAGCTTTCCAAGCAGGCAAAGACTCTGCGGTCACAGATCGACCCGAGGCGCTTTTCCAGTGCGTTCGGTGGCCGGGAAGGTCTGCTGAACCTGATCGCGCTCGCCGGGGAAGGCTCTTATTCCTACTACTACGAGAAGGCCTTCGAGCCTAAGGCACTGCTGCCGCTGCTGGCAGGCGGTTTTGTCTTTCGCGGGCGCGAAAATGATCCGCTGCAAATTCCTTTGTCTGTCTCAGCAGAACCGGGCCGGGCTGAAGTCGCGCTGGTAAGGACCGATGCCGGGATGGTCCTGCACCCTACTGTGACTCTGGGCGATAATATGTTTTCACTGGTGCCGGAAAAGACGGCGATTGTCAGCGAAGATCCGCTCTGGCTGCTCTCGAAGGCGATGCTGTATCCCATCGAAGAAGGCGCGGGTCTGGTCATGACCCTGCTGGACAATCCTGACCTGACCGTCCCGGCTGACGAGGCCGAGACGTTCTTCGAGACGTTCCTGCTGCCGATAGCCGAACAGGTGTCAGTCACGGGTGAGGGTATTGTCTGGGAAGAAGAGGCGGTCGCCGCGCCGATTCCCCGTCTCTATCTCTCCGAAGCCGAGGGAACTCTGCATATTCATCTGCGCTTTGGATATGGGGAATCCGAAGTCGCCTATGGCCGCAGCGCCAGCAATACGATGCTTCTGCGTAAGCCTGATTCGCTGACACTGGTCCGTCTGAAACGGCAGCCGGATACGGAGCAGCGCTGGGGAGAAATGGTGACGGAACGTGGCCTGAAGCGAGGCGGCGAACCGGGGCAGTTTGCTCTTCGTGCCCGGACCGATGTCGTCGATTTCCTGCTGACACAGGTGCCGCGTCTGACAGCGGCAGGGTACGAGATCTACGGTGAGGCCGAGCTGGCTTCCGCGAAAGTCAACCGCAGTACGCCGACGATCTCGTTTCGCGTCTCTTCTGAGATCGACTGGTTTGACGTTCAGGCCGTGGTCCAGTTCGGTGACACGCAGATAACGCTCAAAGAGGTGCGGAAAGCAGTTCGCAAGCGTGAGCGCTTTGTCAAGCTGGCCGACGGCTCCATCGGCGAAATCCCGCCGGAGTGGCTGGAAAAGTACCGCTATCTCTTCTCGATGAGCCAGGACACTGATGACGGCCTGCGTCTGGCCGGTGCCCAGATCACGCTGCTGGACCAGCTTTTACTGGAAGGCAACCGGGTAGAGGCGGACGAAGAGTTCCAGCGCCGCCGGGAACATCTGCGCGGCTTCGAGCAGATCGAGCCGACAGAAATGCCGAAGAACCTGCAAGGGGAATTGCGCCCGTACCAGAAATCGGGCGTCGACTGGCTCCATTTCCTGCATGACTACGGCTTCGGCGGCTGCCTCGCCGACGATATGGGCACGGGCAAAACCTTCACGACGCTGGCGTTTTTGCAGTCGCTCTCCGAAAACCATCCTGCCAAGGCCGCGACGCTGTTGGTGCTGCCGCGCTCCCTGATCTTCAACTGGGAGCGGGAAGCCGCGAAGTTTACGCCCGGCCTGCGCCTTCTGAATCATGCTCATGCCACCCGTGCCAAAGATGTTGCCCAGTTTGATGACTATGATTTGGTGCTGACCACCTACGGAATCCTACTGCGCGATATCGAGATTCTGAGGCAGCATCGGTTCCATTACGTGATTTTAGATGAAGCCCAGGCCATCAAAAATCCGGTCTCCCAGAGCGCCAAAGCCGTGCGCCTGCTGTCTTCCGACCATAAGCTATCTTTGACGGGAACACCTGTCGAAAATTCGACACTGGAACTCTGGTCTCAGTTCTCGTTCCTAAACCCCGGTCTGCTTGGCAATCTAGAGCATTTCCGCACTGAGTTCTCGGGGGCTATTGAGAAGAACCACGATGAAATCGCCGCTGCATTTCTCCGCAAGCTCGTCCATCCCTTTATTCTGCGCCGGACCAAAGATCAAGTCGCAACCGATCTGCCACCGCGTACTGAAGAGATTTTGTATGTGGAATTAGAGCCGGGCCAGAAGAAGCTCTACGACAAAACACGTGACTTTTACCGCGATCAGATTCTAGGTGTCGTCGAAAAAGAAGGTTTGAATGATGTCCGCATGAAGATATTGGAGGGCCTCCTGCGGCTGCGCCAAATCGCAAACCATCCAAAGCTGGTCGAGCCCGCAAGCCGTGCGGCGTCCGGCAAATTCGAGCGGCTGCTGGAAATATTGGAGACCCTGCGGGCCGAAGGCCACAAAGCGCTTGTCTTTTCCCAGTTCGTTCAGATGCTCACGCTTGTCCGTGAAGCGTTAGATGCCCGCCAGATTCCCTACGCCTACCTAGACGGACAAACTAAAGACCGGGAGGGCCGCGTCGATTCTTTCCAGAACGACCCCAGCCTGCCGTTCTTCCTCATCAGCCTCAAAGCCGGTGGTGTCGGTCTCAACCTGACCGCTGCCGATTACGTCATCCACATCGATCCCTGGTGGAACCCCGCCGTCGAGATGCAGGCGACTGATCGCACCCATCGCATCGGCCAAGACAAGCCCGTTTTTGTCTATAAGTTCATCACACGCGATACGGTCGAAGAAAAGATTCTGCTGCTTCAAGACCGCAAACGTGCCCTGGTCAGCCAGCTTATCTCAACCGAAACCAGCTTCTTCAAGTCATTAACCAAGCAAGATATTGAGCTGCTGTTCGAGTAATTGTAATGTAGGGGCGCTGCTTGCTGCGCCCAACTAATTCATGCCCGCGAAGGCGGCCATTAGGCGTCTGCGCCCCACAGCGCAGGATTTCAATCCCACGCATTTTGGCCCCACGCAACAGAAAAGCCACGGAATTCGAATTCCGTGGCTTTTCTTCCGTCACTTTGATTTTGTCACCAGGCATAGTCTTCCGGGGCGGTTTTATGGCCGGGGAAGATTTCGTCCAGCTTGCCGAGCGTTTCGTCAGTCAGCTTGATCTCTAAGGCCCGCAGGGAGCCGTCGAGCTGCTCCATGGTACGCGGTCCAATAATCGGAGCGGTGACGACGGGGTTGTTGAGCAGCCAGGCTAGGGCAACATCGGCGGGTTTCTCGCCGATGTCTTTGCAGAGACCTTCCCACTTTTCAAGCTGAGGGCGCTTGGCTTCGATGTCCATGCCGGAGCGGCGTCCCGTGGCTTCTTTTTGCAGGATTCCGCCGAGCAGTCCGCCGGCCAGCGGGGACCAGGGGATAAGGCCGAGGCCGTAGTGCTTGCAGGCGGGAATGACTTCCAACTCGGGCATTCGGACATTCAGGTTGTAATGGCTCTGCTCAGAGACCAGTCCCAGAAAGTGACGATGCTTCGCGATCTCCGATGCCTGGGCCAGATGCCAGCCGGCGAAGTTGGATGAGCCGAAATAAAGCACTTTGCCCTGCTGGACCAGCACTTCGAAGGCTTGATAGATCTCTTCCCACGGCGTTTCGCGGTCGACATGGTGCATCTGGTAGAGATCGATATGATCGGTCTGAAGCCGCTTCAGGCTGTCATCGCAGGCCCGGCGGATATGCAGGGCCGACAGGCGATTGGTATTCGGCCAGTCTTTGTTATCTTCCGTGCTCATGCCGCCGAAAACTTTGGTTGCCAGCACAACCTTCTCGCGGCGGCCACCGCCCTGCGCGAAGTAGCGTCCGATGATCTGCTCGGTGTAGCCTTCGCCCGGCTTCCAGCCGTAGACATCGGCAGTGTCCCAGAAGTTGATGCCGACTTCCAGGGCATGGTCCATGATCTTGAAACTATCTTCTTCGGTCGTCTGCGGGCCGAAATTCATCGTTCCTAAACACAGACGGCTGACCTTCAGGCCAGACCGTCCTACGCTCGTATACTGCATTGTGAGTCTCCCGTCAATGTGGTCTTGCCTTATTCCCCGAATTGACTTAATATTCCTCCTGATGTTTTACGATACCCTGGTAGGGTATAATAGGATAAGAACGATGAGGAATGCATATGCAGGGAAAAGCGCAAATCCAGAACCGGCTGAAACGGATCGTAGGGCAAGTCAGCGGCATTCAGAAGATGGTCGAAGACGACCGGTACTGTGTCGATATTCTGACCCAGGTCGCCGCCGTTCGCTCGGCTCTCGATGCTGTGGGCGTCGAGCTGCTGACCGGCCATATCCATGGCTGCGTGGCAGGGCATGGCACAGGAACGGAACATGAGAAAGCCAGCCGAATGACTCAGGAACAGTTGATCGAAGAAGTGCGGGTCTCGCTGGGCCGGTTCCTGAAGTAAGAAAGCAGTAGAAAAATGCAGACACAGATATTAAAAGTGCAGGGCATGTCCTGCGACGCCTGCGTGGGGCATGTCACTAAAGCCTTACAGGAACTGGATGGCGTTCAATCGGCGGAAGTCACTCTGGCAAATGAACAGGCCGTCGTGACATATGATCCTGCGAGAGTTCAGGTCAGCCGGATGGTAGAAGTGGTCGAAGAGGAAGGGTACGAGGCAGCGGTTTAACACCATGGAGTCCTGTACGTTAGAGTTGACCGGGATGCACTGTGCGTCCTGTGTCGGTCGGATCGAGCGCTTTCTGAAGAAGGTGCCAGGTGTCGAGGGCGCGTCGGTCAATCTGGCGACCAACCGGGCTTCCGTCGCATTCGACCTCGCGCAGGCGTCGCCGGGCGATCTTGTCGCCGCCGTGGTCAAGGCAGGCTATGGGGCGTCCCCAGCGGCAAGTGTTCGGCCAGTAGAAGATGTCAGCGGTCGGGACCCAGTGCTTATCAATCTCATCGGCGCGGCAGTTTTGACATTGCCGGTGCTGATTGTCTCGATGGTCAGTATGCATCTGCCGCACTGGACACTCTGGCTGTTCGCGGCGCTCACAACGATTGTTGTCTTCGGCTTCGGCAGGGAGTTCTTCACGGGAGCCTGGAGTGCGCTGCGAAGCGGCGGCGCGGCGACCATGGATACGCTGGTCGCATTAGGCGCTTCTGCTTCCTATTTTTACAGCCTCTCCGAGTTGATTTGGGCACGGCACCCCGAAGTCTATTTCGAGACTTCGGCGACAATCGTGACTTTGATCCTGATGGGCCGCTGGCTGGAAATGGGCGCGAAACGGCGGGCATCGAATACGATCCAGTCGCTGATTGCACTGACACCCAAAACGGCCCGTCAGGTTCTAAACTCCGGGGCAGAGCAGGATATTCCCATCGCACTTTTGAAGCCTGGCGCGATTGTCCGGGTTCGGCCCGGCGAAAAGGTGGCTGTCGATGGTCTTGTCACAGAGGGTACTTCGTCCGTCGATGAAGCCATGCTGACCGGGGAAAGCCTGCCCATCGAGAAATCCGTGGGCGATACAGTCACCGGCGGAACAATCAATGGAAGCGGAACGCTTCTTTATCGGGCGACTGCGGTAGGCGCGGATACCGTGCTGGCCCAGATGGTCCGGCTGGTGGAAGAAGCGCAGGGCAGCAAAGCGCCGATACAGGCGCTGGCGGACAAAGTCTCCGCCGTGTTCGTGCCTGCCGTGCTTGGGATTTCGCTGGTGACTTTTCTGATCTGGCTATTCGGTCTCCATGCCGGGCTTGCCGGGGCGATTGCTCCGGCAGTCGCCGTGCTGGTCATTGCCTGTCCCTGTGCGCTGGGCCTGGCAACGCCGACCGCGATTATTGTTGGCACCGGTCGGGGCGCGGCATTAGGCATTCTCATCAAGAACGGGGAAGCACTGGAACGGGCGCACAAAATCACTAAAGTCGTCCTGGATAAGACCGGCACGGTCACGAATGGAAAGCCTGTGCTGACCGATGTCGTGCTGCACAATGGACTGGATCGGACCGGCCTGCTGAGTCTGGCGGCGGCTGCCGAGCGCGGCTCTGAGCATCCACTTGCTGCGGCGATTGTGGCTGGGTCTGAAGAAGACGGCGTTCGTGCGGAGGCATTCACGAATAGTCCTGGTTTGGGTATCAAGGCGATGGTCGAAGGCAAAGACATTTTAGTCGGCACGGCAGATCTGCTGGCGCAGTCGGGCATTGTTCTGTCTCCTCATGCATCAACTGATCTGGCACGACTGGAATCGGAAGGGAAGACGTCCGTGCTGGTTGCGGTGGGACGTGAAGAAGCCGGCATTCTCGCGGTGGCGGATACAGTGCGCCCCGGCTCGAAAGAAGCGGTCAAGCGGCTGCATCAAATGGGCCTGAGCGTTACACTGCTGACCGGCGACAGTGCGCGTGTGGCTCAGGCCGTCGCCGATCAAGTCGGGATTCATGAAGTGGAAGCGGGTGTCCGGCCCGACGGCAAAGCCGCCGCTGTGAAGCACTGGCAGAATAACGGCGATACGTCTGTTGCGATGGTCGGTGATGGGGTCAACGATGCCCCGGCGCTGGCGCAGGCGGATTTAGGCATTGCAATGGGGCGGGCGGCTGACATCGCGCTCGAAGCTGCCGACATTACACTGCTTCGATCTGATCTGAACGGGGTAGCAGACGCGATTTTGCTTTCGCGCCGAACGATGAAGATCATCCGTCAGAACCTCTTCTGGGCCTTTATCTTCAACGCAGTCGGTATCCCACTAGCCGCATTCGGACTGCTGAACCCGATGCTGGCGGCGCTGGCAATGGCCTTCTCCAGCGTGAGTGTCGTCGCAAACTCGCTGCGGCTTAAAACAGCGCGTTTGTAGTATAATAGCACCGGAAACAAAACTATGAAATTACTGACAATGACAGTCGCCGTGCTGATGACGTTTGCGGGAGCCGCTTGTGCCCGCATAGCCAAAGTGGCTGCTCCTGTGATGGGGCTGGTTTGTCCGGTCACAGGCGAGAAGATCGGCACGGCAGACAACGCTTTTAACCACGAAGTCTATCACGGCAAGACTTACTATTTTTGCTGCCCGGATTGCAAGCCGCGCTTCGATAAGAACCCCGCCAAGACAATCGCAAATGCTGCCCACGGCAAATATCTGCCGATGTAGGTTTTTGCTGACTTAAAGCTGAAGAGAAAGAAGAAAAATGAAGAAATCGTTAATACTTGGCAGCCTAGCGCTGTCACTGGTTCCTATGTTCGCAGTTGCCGCTCCTGCAAAAACCGTGCATCATGCAGCGGTAAAGAAGACTGCGGCGACGATGTATGAGTGCCAGAAATGCCATATGCAGGTCTCGGCGGCGACGGCGAAAAAAGACGGCTACAAAGATCCAATGGACGGCGGAAAGCTGCTGCCGGTCAAGATGGCGAAGTAGCAGCGCGGCGAGAGTGCTTTCGCTTGATGTTAGTCTGCGATGCCGACAAGCAGACACTGATCGTCGCGCACTCCGTTCTGAGCATAGCTATCGACCCCGGCAATAATGTGGGCGACCATCGCCTGAGCGCTTTCCGGGTGCGGGTGCTTGGCTAAAATCGAGGCGACGCCCTCACCTGTCAAAAGTGCGGTGCGTGCCGGCCCGGCTTCCGTCAGGCCGTCTGTAAAGACGGCCAAAACGTCACCGGGCTCCAAGATTTGGGTTTCTTCCGTATATTCCGCGCCGTCAAAAGCGCCCAGCACCGGACCGGTCGGTGGCAGCGTTTCAACCTTCCCTGTCTGGCAGCGAAGGATCAGGCCTGCATCCTGACCACAGTTGACATAGCTCAGGATACGCGAAGCTGCCTCGTACCTTCCCACAAAAAGCGTCGCGAAGCCTGTCAGAAGGTCGTTATTGACCAGAGTATGGCTCAGTGTTGTCACCGGGCCGGCGAGAGTCCGCCCATTGTAAAGGGCAAACCGAAGCATGTTTCGGACAATGGCGACCTGACTGGCGGCAGCCAATCCTTTACCGCTCAAATCTCCGACGACTAGAAATGTCACCCCTTTGTCGGAAGCAAAGACATCCGTGAAGTCCCCGCCGACTCCCGCTTCTTCTAACGCCGACTTGTAATAATCCGCCAGTTCCAGACCGGGGACACGATAGGGCACCGGCGGCTGGAGCGCCTGCTGCAACTGCTCGGCGATCCGATGCTCCCGCTCGGCGAGACGTTTTTGTTCAAGTTCCAACGCTTTTCGTTCACTAATATCGCGCAGATATGCCGTGTAACCGAGAATGCCGCCCTGCTCCATCGAGACGACAGCAATCTCGACCGGAAACTCCCAGCCATCTTTTCTCATCCCGTTCGCTTCGATCCGCTGACCCAGAATCGGGCCGAAGCCGCTTGCAAGATCATAACCGAATCCGGCCCGATGCGGGTACGGGGAAACCGGGATGATCGTATCCGTCAAAGGCCGTCCGACCACTTCCGCTAGGCGGTAGCCGAATGTCTTCTGCGCTGACGGGTTGAACTCGGTAATCAGCCCATCGGTATCTGTCGTGATAATGCAGTCCAGGGCGGCTTCCAGAACAGACGCTTTGCGGGCTTCGCTTTCACGCAGCGCCGACTCGTTTCGCCGGGCTTCCGCCGCCGATTCTTCCGCTTCCCGCTGGGCTGTGTGCTGAGCGCTGCTGATCGCAGAAATGCTCAGACCGACACCAATAAAGATAATCAGCGTCACCTGATCGGTACTGTTTGCAATCAAGAAGGCATGCGAGGAATTGATAAAGAAGTAAGCGGTGATCAAAGTAGACAACGTGAGCGCGAAAAGCCCGCCTGCCCATCCGCCGATCCATGCACTATAAACAAGAGCTGGAAAAAAAGTAATAAAAGTGATTTTTGTGCCGAAGAATGAGTTTAACGAAAACCTGACCACCTCCGACAGGCTGACGCTGGCAAGAGCAAGCAAGGCTGTCCGCACGAGAGACCTGGCGGACGGTGCTTGCTGCTGTTTATTCTCCGACCTGAAAAAAAATCGCACGGGTAAAGTCTTCCTCTTGTCATCTTACCATGTTTCGTCACTCTTTATTGGAACCACTTTCGCTGACCCGATTATGGCGAATGCCAGCCGAGAGTCTTGAGCCGCTCGGCCAGTGCCGGTGTCTGAGCCATCTCGGTGAGTCGCGCATTTTCGGTATCTGCTTCGGGTTTTTTCTTTTCTCGTGTCAGGACTTCCCAGAGATAAAAACGCGCATCAGCCGCTCCGGTATCGCTGTCAGCAGCCTGTCGAAGCAATGACTCCGCCTGCGCCTGCTGACCGTGCCCTGCCGCTTCTCTGCCGGCTGAAATGAGCTCGGGAACATCCGGGTAAGGCGTGAGCAGCCAGAAAAGACGAGCCGCAGAGGCGTTTTCGATCAGAGTCTTTGTCTCGCCGGGCTGATGCGGCTTTGTCACCCAGTCGTTCCAGTAACCGCCTTCCGGGTCTCGTGCGTAACGGTAGCCGAACGCCGCCTGGCGGCGGACAGCGTTTAAATAACGCACCTCGCGGGTGACGTCATAAAGGCGCAGCAGAGATTCGCAGAAAAGGTGGGTGAAGCGCGTACTGTTCTCCGTTTTTTGCAGTGAGCCTGTGGCCGGATCGGTCCACGCAGCCAGGCCGGCATCAGCGGCTCGGCGGGCTTCGAGAAGATCAGCCGGTGCATGACGCATCTGAAAGAGCAGGACATCGGTACGAATCATCAGCGCTGTGTTATATGTCCATTTGTGATGCTCGATTTCGCCCGTCAGATTAATGTTGTCCCAGTAGAGACCATCTGAATCCTGAAGCTTGCTGTTCGTCCAGTCATGGATTTTCATGCCCCAGGCTGCCTGATCCGGGTCGCCCCCGACCATTGCCAGACGAAGAGCTCCAGCGGCTGCAGGAGCATTCGAGCACGTGTTCTTGGACTGATGATCCAGCTTCCAGTAAATACCGCCCCCCAGCTTATCATCCCAGCCGCTCAGGACAAACTTTTGCGTCGCGCGTGCCAGCTCCAGGAACTTGGGGTCACGGGTGCTCTGCGAAGCCTCGACATACGCCAGCACCATCCACTCGTTATCGTCGTAATACTTGTCCGTGCCGTTTGGCCCGGAGCAGTAGGCGTTGTATCCGGGAACAGGGGCTTCCGGGTCCCAATAGGTAGTCAGCCCTTCGGTAAAGTCATACAGCGCCGCTCGATACTTAGCCGGGTCCTGTCCTGTGGCTGCCGCCAGCACCGTGAATTGCACTCCATTCCCCCACATGAGATCGTAGGGGAGCTGGCCTGAAACCACGGGAAAGGAGGGATGGTAGCGCTTGGCAGCGGCATCATAAAAATGTGCCTGGATATAGTCAGTCGCTTCTTCGGCTTTCTGATAGTAGCTGGAAAGGCGCAGCGGGGATTTCGCCTGCGCCGCATTTACTGAAACAGAAGCGCTGATCAGAAAAAGAAGCGCAAGGATCCCGGACACCATCATTATCCGTCTTAGAGCCTGCTGAATCTTCATGCTGTCTCCTGTTTTTTACCGTGCTGATTATTTACTGTTGTTATGCAGAGGAGCCACGGAATAAATTCCGAGGCTCAGAAAAGCCCCTCGTCCAGGGGACGAAAGAACGGACATATTCGGAGGTTCTTCCTCTTGTGTCGCCGCGACACTGGGCACTTTCCAGCCTCAGAATTTATTCCGTGGCTCCTCTGAGTAATATCAGTGACTAAAGTCCTCGGCTGTGGGGCGCAGACGCCCAATGTCCGCCTTCGCGGACAAAGAGTAGAGCGAGGAGCAGGATTGTGTCGAAATCTGCTCCTTCTCGACGAAGGTCGAGATTAGGCGTCTGCGCCCCACAGCCGAGGACTTTAGTCCCACGGTTTTGCTTTTAGTGCGTATCCAGCATCTGGCTGACCGTGACAAATTGAAAGCCTCGCGCTTTAAGGCGGCTGATCAATGTCGGCAGTACAGTAAGAGTTTGCTGGCTGCCGTCGTGCAGCAGAATGATCCCACCATCGCCGATTGTATCCAATGTGCGCGTTTCAATCAGTCCTGTTCCCGGCTGTGCGTAGTCGCCTGGGTCGTCGCTGTAGAGTATCATGCGGTAGCCGAGCGCCTGGGCCTGATGCACCACATCTTCGTTGTATTCCCCGCCGGGGGGGCGAAACAGAGTTGGGGTCTTGCCGGTGATACTGCGGATGACATCCCCACATGTCCGAATCTCGGTGGCGACATAGCCTGCGGGAATCTTGATGAGGCTGACATGGTCGTAGGTATGGTTGCCGATCTCGTCTCCGGCAGCCACTTCCGCCCGAACGAGATCGGGATACTCCTCAGCCTTTTCTCCAACCACGAAAAACGTGGCGTGGATTTTGTTCTGTCCGAGAATCTGCAGCAGCTTGAGCGTGTAGTTTGGGTGCGGTCCATCATCGAAAGTCAGGGCGATCCGGCGGCTGCCGGGAGGGCCACGGAGTACTTTGTCCAGATAAACACCGCGCATTTTTTCGGTCTGGTCCTGCGCGGCCAGTTCGAGGGCGCTTTTGTAGACTTCGTGGCGGGCGACGAGCCAGTATTTGTCCCGTTCGTCTTTGACCAGGGTGAGGGCGGCTCGGGCGGAGAGCTGGTTTGGGGAAACAGCGCTCGCCGCCGAGTCCTGCGGCAGACCTGTGTGCGGCTGAATAGGAACTTGCGGACGGGCCGCGAGAGGCCCCGGCGCTGTCGTCACAGGGCTTCCGCTGACCCCAATGCGGGAACACCCGACCATTCCAAGAACCGCAAAGATCGTTCCGATGCCCGCCCACTTTATTTTCGCCGCACGGGATCTCCCTGAATTGTTGTCTGGTTTCGCAGCCGCGCGGCGTACATTCATAGGTATGATTATAGCACCATTTCTCTCGTCAAACTCAGCCAACAAAAACAGGCATTGACAAGACGGCAATCCCGTCGTATAATGAGTCAACTCTGCTAGCAGAGCCGACGCGATCCCCCGGCTCTGATGGCATGACTAGTTGGATTGCTGGGATTGTATGGAAAGGACGCAAGTGACCGTACAGCAGCGAGCCCCGAAGTATGTTGATCTCGCCGATCAGATCCGCACCGATGTTCAGACAGGAACCTTGAAAGCCGGTGACCGCCTGCCGTCGTTCATCGAGCTCCGCAACGAGCATCAAATCAGCCGGGGCACGGTCGAGAAAGCCCATGCCCTGCTGGAACGGGATGGCCTGATCGTGCGGGAACAGGGACGCGGCGTGTTTGTGGCTCAGCCGAAAGCGATGCCGGCCACAGGCATTATCGGATTCGCCGGCGGCGGTTTCACCGAGACACGGACTTCTCTTTATTGGGCGCACCTCCTAGACGCGATCCAGAAGGAAGCGGCCCGCGAAAAGCTTCAGCTCCTGCTCATGACCGAGACAAGCGACCCCAGTCTCTGGAGCAAGATCGACGGCTTGCTGCTCAGTGTCAACGACGAGCTGATCTATTCGTATCTCCAGACTCTTCCCCCCGCGTTTTCCTGTGTGTCGATTTTGACAGCCATCGATGAGTGCAGCAGCGTGATGGCAGGGGATTACCAGGGGTCAAAAGAGGCGACACGCTACTTGATCTCTCTCGGGCACACGCGCATCGGGTACCTTATTGCCGGGCACAGCTACCTGGTCGAGAGCCGTTTGAATGGGTATCGGGATGCATTGCAGGAAGCCGGCATCGAGCCGAGCCTGCATGGATTGCGGCAGATGCACCCGCGTCCTGTCCACGATTCAAAGAATGAGTTTATCGAGCAGGGACGGCGAAGCGTCCGCAAGTGGCTCAGCGACGATTGGCACAAATATGGCTACACCGCGTTACTGGCTCAGAACGACAATGCCGCCATCGGGGCGATTGAAGCATTTCGAGAATCAGGCCTGCGCGTCCCGGAAGACGTGAGTGTCATTGGCTTTGACGGGAACGAGACTTACGATTACTTCTCGCCCCGCCTGACCACAGTGGAAGTGCCTCTGCTGGAGATCGGAACGGCAGCGGTGCAGATGCTTATCAGAAAAATCAATGGGCAGTCTTCAGCTCTGGACAACATCGTCATACCGACATCTTTGAGGAAGGGAGAATCCACAGCCCCACTCATCAGATAGCCTGTCCGCAATTTTGACCTCCCGACAGCGATTTGATAAAAACAATGCAGTTATCTCTTCACATCCGTTTTCGCAGTGATCGTAAGGAGACCATACCATGAATATGATGGACCAAAAGAAGTTTTCCCGCACTCGAAAAAATGCGGCTTTTACTCTCATTGAGCTACTCGTCGTGATAGCGATAATCGCTATCCTCGCGGCGATCTTATTCCCCGTCTTTCAGAAGGTACGCGAGAACGCCCGCCGCGCCGCCTGTATGTCCAACTTCAAGCAGATTGACCTCGGTATGATTATGTACGTCGGGGACTACGATGAAGCTTGGCCTGGAAGCACCATTCCTACAAACAGCTTCGGCAGCATTTATTCCAACGGTAGTCAGCCTGATGCCAATGGTCAGTATTACCAGTCATGGGCATTTGCCGTTCAGCCTTACATTAAAAGTGCAGACGTCTGGAAATGTCCAGATGATCCTACTAACTTTAAGCTCAACGGTGACTGGAATGCGAGTAATGACATTCCTAAGACCTATGGGGTAGTCGAGCAGTATCATGATAACCTTCCAGGCAACCCAGGCAATGCGGGGCAAACAGCAATGATGTGTCTTGGAGCGACAGCACCCGGCAACGGAACGATTACTAACGCGATGACTCCAGAACCCTCGAATACCATTTGGTTAGTAGAATCTGCAATTCGATACGATGATAATGGTGTATGTGCATTTACACCGAATTGCCAAAACGAAGCCAACAGTGAACCGCATGATAATGCATTTTTCGACGTGAATCAACGGCAGAGTTGGTTAGATGCCATTACCAACCATGTCAATAATCACTTTAATGTCATCTCTCAGTACCACAATGGTGGTTCAAATTGGGGATACGCCGATGGACATGTCAAGTGGTCGCCTCTCGCGAAGCTGGTCAATACTTCAGACACTTCCAAAGATGCGTTCATTCGCGTAAAAGCGCAAGGATACTAAAGAGAGGTGTGGAGCATCAATTAGAACCGGTACTGGAAGTGCCGGTCTATTGTTGAGTGAAAATCGAGGCGAGTGCCGGTTCTGATTTATACAACAAAACCACATTGTTGTACCCGCCCCGTCAAATTCTTTGACAGGGTGGGTTTTACTCCCCAAGACCACGAAACAGTCAATTCATGTCTAATACAATCACACGCGGTTCTATTTTTGTGGCGACAATCATAGGGCTGATACTTTGTGTCAGTCTCCGGCCTTTAACCGCGCAGCCTCTGACAATCGTGTTGTCAAAGGCCGGGCTGACTTCACTTGCCTATAATGGAACCCAGCTTCTGTCGTCAGGCGGGATGAGTGTCCAAAAGGCCATTCTGACCAATCCCGACGGCACCAGCATGGACGGCAGCACAGCCCCGACACAGATGACGTATGATGCCGCAAAGCACAAGGTCACGCAGTTCTACCCCTGGGGGCAGGTGAGCGGCACTTATGCCGTTGCCGGCAGTAGATTGAACTTGACGGTCGGTGTTCATAATGCGTCTGCCGAGACCCTCAGCGGTCTTCAGATTCAGGCGATGGAAATCAGCTTCCCGCAGGCTCCGCAGGGCTGGATGAGCAATTATCCGTACCT
>JBPBQB010000154.1:0-17381 GCA_050954545.1 Janthinobacterium lividum
CCACGCGCCTTGTCGCCTTTGTGGCCGCCGCCGGACGTCTTGCCCGTGCCGGAGCCGGGGCCGCGCCCGATGCGCTTGCGCTCTTTGCGAGAGCCTTCGTTTGGTTTCAGTTCAGAGAGATTCATTGCCCAACTCCAAGTCCCTCATGAGGACCATAATGCTTCTTACGGCCAATCTTCGCGGCGGGTTTCGACACGAGCTGACCGTCCGCCGTCTCAACGGTGAGAACATGCGTGATTTTCTTGATCATGCCCCGGATCGGGGCGCAATCGGGCTGCGTGACACTGGAGCCGATCTTGTTCAGACCAAGCGCCCGCGCCGTGAGGCGCTGGCTCTTTTCGTAACCGATCAGGCTGCGTGTCAGGGTAATTTTCAGTTCGGCCATGGGTTATGCTCCCCCTTCGGTCGTCGGCTCACTTGTGGAAGCATCGACTGGCTGCACGGTATCGGCAGTAACTTCAGTCACTGGTTCGGCTGCAGCTTCGGCCACAGGAGTTTCTGCTGCCGGTGTCTCAGCTTCAGTAGATGTAATGACAACGGGTTCGTCGGAAACGACGCTGGCAATGCCTGCGGCGGAGTCGACTTGCTCAGCTTCGCGGGCTGCATCGGCAACGGCTTTGGAAACTAGGTCGTTGACGTTCAGGCCGCGCAGACGAGCGACATCAGTTGCTCGCTTGAGCTGCTTGAGCGCCGCGATGGTCGCCCATGCTGTGTTGACTTTGTTCGACGAGCCAAGCGACTTCGCAAGGACGTCGCGAACGCCGGCCGCTTCCAGAATGGCGCGGACCGAGCCGCCAGCAACGACGCCGGTACCAGGCGATGCCGGCTTAATCAAAATTTCTGCCCCACCCTGCCGAAGCAGAACATCATGGGGGATAGTCGAGCCGACCATCGGGACATGAACCAGGCTCTTGCGGGCCGCTTCCACACCTTTGCGGATCGCATCAGGAATGGCGCGAGCCTTGCCGATGCCGGCTCCGACATAGCCGTTGCCATCGCCGACGACTACGAGAATGCTCCAGGACATGGTCCGGCCACCCTTGTGTGTCTTCTGGACTTTATTCGTTTGAATGACGCGCTCTTCCAGGTTCAGCGTGTCCGGGTTAATCAATGCCATTTAGAAATCCAGTCCGTTCTCGCGTGCCGCATCGGCCAGAGCCTGCACACGCCCATGATAAAGGTAACCGCCGCGATCGAAGACCACTTTAGTCACGCCTGCTGTCTTCGCCCGCTCCGCTACCAATGCTCCTACGGTTTTTGCCGCTTCGATGTTTCCACCGGCGCTCTTCGAAGGCGAATCGCCCTTCAAAGACGAATCCAGCGAAGAAGCTGCGGCAAGTGTCCGGCCTGCCATATCGTCGATGATCTGCGCATAGATGTTATTGGAGCTGCGGTAGACGTTCAGCCGTGGCCGCTCAGGTGTCCCAAGGACGCGTTTTCGGACGCGGATGTGCCGCTTCTGCCGCGACTCGTTTTTGTTAATTTGTGCCATAGTATTTCGAGTTTCCTCTTGGCCCACTGTGTCATGGACGTTTCAGCGTCCGCGTTATGAGCCCAGATAAGTTTACTTCTTGCCTTTGCCGCCGCCCTTGCCGCCAGCTTTACCGCTCTTACCGGCCTTACGGCGTACAATCTCGCCTTGATAGCGGATGCCCTTGCCTTTGTACGGCTCGGGGGGCTTCAGCTTGCGGATGACAGCAGCCTGCTGCCCGACGGATTCTTTGTCGATGCCGCTGATCGTGATGAACGGGCGGCGCGTGTTGGTGTCCTGGCCGACTTCGAAGGTAACACCTTCCAGCGGTTCGACTGGCACTTGATGCGAAAAGCCGAGGCTCAGAATGAGTTTCTGGCCGTCTTTCGCGGCTCGGTAACCGACACCTTCGATTTCAAGAACGCGCTTGTAGCCGTCGGATACGCCAACAACCATGTTGTTGACGAGAGACCGGGTGAGGCCATGCAGAGCGCGGTCATCCTGCTGATCTGTCGGACGAGTCACCAGCAATGTGCCGGGTTCGATCTCGACACTCATGCGTGGATGAATCCGTCGAATTAGTGTGCCTTTAGGACCTTTGACAGTCAAGGTGCCGTCAAGGGCTGCCTGGACTTCCACGCCCTGCGGCAGCGGAATAGGCCGCTTTCCGATACGAGACATGGGGGACTCCTTTAGTAGATAAATGCCAGAACTTCGCCGCCGATGCCCAGCTTGCGGGCCTTCTTGGCAGTCATGACGCCGTGTGAGGTACTGACGATGGCGATGCCAAGGCCGCGCAGGACTGTCGGAAGCTTATCATGCGACCGGTAGACGCGCAGGCCGGGCTTGCTGACACGCTTCAAGTTAGTAATAACTTTTTCGCGGTTTCGCGCCCCGTACTTGAGGGTGACTTTGATGTTGTCCTGCACCGGAAGCTTGATGATCTCGTAGGACTTAATATAGCCCTCTTCATGCAGGATGCGGACAACTTCGATTTTTAATTTAGAGGAGTCGACTTCGAGCGATTCATGGTTCGCACTGTTGGCGTTCCGAATACGTGTCAAAAGGTCGCCGACTGGATCTGAGACCGGCATAATTTGTTTCTCCCATCAGACGGGCCTGCTTTTAAGGGCAGGTCCCGATATGGCCGTTATTCGTTAAAATATTCGCAGGACTACCAGGACGATTTGGTCACGCCGGGAATCAGTCCCTGATGCGCCAATTCGCGGAAGCAGATGCGGCAGATGCTGAACTTACGCATGTAACCATGCGCTCGCCCGCAGAGCTGGCAGCGGTTGTAAGCACGGACCGAAAACTTCGGAGTCCGCTTGCATTTCTGGATCAGGCACTCTTTTGCCAAAAGTCATTCCTCTCACGCGCTCGGAGCGCGGAAACAGGCAATAGTATACCTGAAATCCGCGCAAAATCTACTATTGCAGGCGTTCGCCCTGTTTCTCGCCACGAAATGGAACACCGATTGCTTTTAAAAGCGACCGAGCTTCCGCATCCGAGGGAGCAGTGGTGACGATAATAATGTCCATGCCGCGCACTTTGTCCACTTTATCGTAAACGATCTCGGGAAAGGTCAACTGCTCTTTGAGGCCCATCGCGAAGTTGCCGCGACCGTCAAACGAGTTCGGATTGATCCCGCCGAAGTCACGGACACGGGGGAGAGCGACATTCAGCAGGCGGTCCAGGAACTCATACATCCGAGCACCGCGCAGGGTGACTTTCGCACCGATACGAGCGCCCTGACGGAGACGGAAGTTAGCGATAGACTTCTTGGCCCGTGTGACCGCCGGTTTCTGACCGGTGATTGTCGCCAGATCACTGACCGCGCCGTCAAGCTGCTTGGCATCTCCGCCGGTCTGGCCTGCGAGGCCGACACCCATGTTCAGCACAACTTTTTCGATGCGAGGAACCTGCATCACGTTCTTATAGCCAAACTCTTTTTGCAGGCTCGGAATGATCTCATCCTGATACTTCTGCTTCAGTGTCGGCTGAGGTTTTGTCTCATTCGCCATTGGTAATCACTCCTCCCGACTTCTTGGCGAAGCGCACACGCTCTCCGCTCTCATTTGTCCGAATTCCAACACGGGTAGCAGTCTTGCCATCGGCAGGGTCTACCAACTGGACTTTCGCGATATGAAACGGCATCGACTGTTCAATGCGTCCACCCTGCGGCGTTGAGCCTGCGGCAGCAGGGGCACCGGCAGCACGCGGCTTCTGATGCTTGATCACAATGTTCAGACCTTCGACGACGACTTTGCCTTCGGAGCGCAGAACCTTCGTGATCTTGCCTTCTTTGCCTTTATCTTTGCCGGTCAGCACACGGACAGTGTCGCCCATTAGCAAACGAATCTTACCAGTGTACTGAGCGATATTGCGGCGTGGGCCACTCTTCTTTGGCGGTGTATACATCTTAAAGCACCTCCGGCGCAAGCGAGATGATCTTCATCGCGCCTTCAAACTTGGAGTCCCGCAGCTCACGGGCCACCGGTCCGAAGACACGAGTGCCGCGCGGCGCGAGGTTATTGGTAAGGACAACGGCTGCATTCTCGTCAAACCGCATGACCGAGCCGTCCTGACGGCGGATTGCCTGACGGGTACGAACGACGACAGCTTTGACCACGTCGCCCTTCTTAACAGCTGCGCCCGGCGTCGCCGACTTGACTGCCGCCACGATAATATCCCCGATATGGGCATACTTCGCGTTAGAGCCCTTCAGGACACGGATCGTCAGAAGTTCTCTGGCTCCGCTGTTGTCAGCCGCCCGAAGGCGGCTATAATCTTGAATCATTGATTTTTCCTTTGCGCTGCCGGCCCAGTTTCGCGCATCTTCCGAGGAAGACGCACGGCTTTGTGGCCGACCCTAGCAGCCTGCAATACAGGCAGTAATTTGCTGATGTTACTTGGCTCGTTCGATCACTCGAACGACGCGCCAGCATTTGTCTTTACTCAGCGGGCGGGTTTCCATGATCTCGACCGTATCGCCGGTATGGGCATCGTTGGTCTCGTCATGCGCCTTGAACTTTTTGTCCTGCTTCAAGATACGTCCGTACATCGGGTGACGGACCAGGTTTTTGATCGTCACGACGACCGTCTTGTCCATCTTGTCGCTGCTGACAACGCCGGTCCGAAGCTAGCGTCGGTTGCGGGCTTCTTCTGCCTGAGCATCTGTAGTCGAAATTTCGTCTGCCATCGCTTATCCCTTGCTTTCCTGACTGAGCTGCTTTTCGCGCTTGATCGTCAGAATACGCGCGATCTCTTTACGAGCATTATGCACGACCTTGACGTTGTCCTGGGGCTTGCTCAGGCGATCTTTGCGAAACTCATAAATGCTTCTGTGAGCATTGGCGACTGCCGTGTTCAAATCGGCCTCGCTCATGCCGCGCAGTGCTTCCCGGCGGCTCTTTGTCTTATCTGCCATGCTATTCCTCCGTCTCGTCTTCGGCGTCCGGATCTTCAGTCGTCAGCGTATGTGCCAGGACTTGAAGCGCCGATTCATGCCGTGTGACGAACTTGGTTGCGATCGGCAACTTATGCTGAGCCAGCCGCATGGCTTCTTTCGCCAGTTCTTCAGGGACGCCGGACATCTCAAACAAGATGCGTCCCGGCTTGACCACAGCGACCCAGCCTTCTGGTGCGCCCTTACCCTTGCCCATACGGGTCTCGGCGGGTTTCTTCGTGAATGGTTTGTCCGGGAAGACCCGGATCCAAATCTTTCCACCACGCTTGATTTTACGTGTCATGGCGATACGAGCGGCTTCGATCTGCCGGTTTGTCATCCAGCAGGCTTCGAGAGCTTGAAGCGCGTAATCACCAAAATCCACATTGATGCCGCCTGACGCCGGGCCGGTTCGACGGCCTCGGTGTACGCGGCGGTACTTGACTTTCTTTGGCATTAACATAGTTTAGTTTCCTTCTTAACGGCCACCGCCGCCGCCGGGACGTCCACCGCCCCCGCCAAATCCGCCGCCACCACCGCCGGGACGTCCACCGCCGCCGCTAAAGCCGCCGCCGCCACCAGGACCGCGGCCACCGCCGCCGCCACCAGGACCGCCGCGACCACCGCCGCCGAAGCCGCCACCGCCGCCGCGTCCGCCACCGGCTCCGCCGCGTCCACCGCCGCTGCCGCCACGGTTGCCGCCGGCACGATTGCCACCGCGCCCTGCACTCGGGCCACGATCGCCAAAGCCTTCTTCGGCGTTCAGACGACGCTGCTGCTGCTGCTGCAATGCGATGTCGGCTGTCGTCAGACGCTTCTGACCCGGCAAAATATCGCCTTTATAGATCCAAACTTTGACACCGATGTTGCCGTAGGTTGTCGGCGCTTCTGCGAAACCGTAGTCAATGTCAGCCCGCAGAGTATGCAGGGGGATCTTGCCCAAACGGTCGCCTTCTTTGCGAGCCATCTCACTGCCGTTCAATCGGCCTGAGCAGAGGATACGGATACCCTTGGCTCCCAGCTTCATGGCACGGGTGACGGCCTGACGCATGGCACGCTTGTAGGAAACACGCTTCGTGATCTGCTGAGCAATGCTCTCAGAAACAAGCTGAGCATCCAGTTCAGGATGACGGATCTCGCTGACATTGGCCTGGAACGACTTCTTGAACTTGCCTTCCAGGATTGCCCGCAGATCATCGACACCCTTGCCGCCTCGTCCAATGATGATGCCCGGCTTTGCCGTATGCAGCGTCACTTTGACCCGGTTCGCCGCTCGTTCGATCTCGACACGGGCGATGGAAGCGTTGACCAGTTCTTTGCGGGTCTTGATAAAATCACGGATATGGAAATCTTCGACCAGCGCTGCCGCATAGCCTTTGTCCAGATACCATTTGCTTTCCCAATCGCGGTTGACGCCGACGCGGAACCCGACTGGATGGATCTTCTGTCCCATGCGTTATTCTCCCTCTTCCCGTTTCTGGTCTGCGCCGTCACTCGGGTCGGGCGCACGGTCACTGACATCTTCTTCCGGTGCATCGGAAGCCGTTACAGGCTTCGCTTCATGCGGCTCAGGCGTCGTCTCGGCCACAGCAGCAGGTGCGGCGCTCTGCCCGGCATCAGGCGTATTCGCCGAGTCGCCGGTCGAGCCTTCGCCCTGCTCCGAGCCGGGAATATGCTGTGTTTCTTCCGCAGGAGCGGCCACTGGCGTATCCAATGCGACTTCTTCTTTCGCCTGCTCCGTTACAGTCTGCGCTTTCGGCGCAACATGGCCCGGTGCAGCTTTCGCTTTGGCTGGAGCCTGAACAGCAGTCCGCTTGGGACGCGCCACCAGTGCAGGTGCCTCGGTCAAGATGACCGTTACGTGACTGGTTCGCTTCAGGATGCGGTACGCACGTCCCTGAGCACGGGCTCTGACACGCTTGAGGCTTGGACCGCCGTCGGCCAGAATGTTCTGCACCTTCAGCTCATCCACGCCCGCTCCCCACCCGTCCTGAGCGTTCGCCGCAGCCGAGATGACCACTTTCATGATATGCTCAGCAGCTTCGTTCGGGATAAAGCGCAGCATTGCAAGCGCTTCCGAAACACGCTTGCCTTTGATGACATCAATCACCAGACGCGCTTTACGGGGCGACATGCGGATATACTTGGCGACAGCACGAGCTTCCGCGACGACTTCGACGCTGACAGTCCGGCTTGCGCCGATCTGCTCCTTGAGCGCATCCGTCAGGTCTTTCAGCTCCATGCGGACAGTGTTCGGACGGCTGCTGTGAAGGACTACCTTCAGGCTGCCGTCTTTTTCTTTTGTTAATTTCAGCTTGGAGACCGGTGTCCGCCCCAGCACGTCTTTGACGGTGGGCAGCAGGGCGCGGTCTCGTGCGGCGGTATTCATGAATCTCTCCTAGCCAATCTTGGCGTTAGCGGCGCGTCGTTCGCGTGTCTTTGGAGCCGGCGTGGCCTTTGAAGGTGCGGGTCAGCGCGAACTCGCCAAGCTTATGGCCGACCATATTCTCCGTCACGAAAACGGGAATGTGCTTCCGTCCGTCATGAACAGCCAGCGTATGGCCGATCATCTGCGGGAAGATAGTCGAGCGGCGCGACCATGTCTTGATAATGCGCTTCTCGTTGCGGGCATTCATGTCATCAATGCGCTTGAGCAGTTTCGCGTCCGCATACGGACCTTTTTTAAGTGAACGTCCCATAAATGATTTTTCCTAGTTACTTGCTGCCACGGCGGCGAACGATGAACTTCTGCGTTGACTTGTTCCGGCGTGTGCGGAAGCCATGAGCGCGAACGCCCGTTGCCGACACTGGACCCTTTTTGCGTCCGACCGGAGACTTCGCTTCACCACCACCATGCGGGTGGTCACGCGGCGACATGACAACACCACGGTTGTGCATATAGACACCGAGCCAGCGTTTCTTGCCTGCTTTACCGTGCTTGATATTCTCATGCTCGATATTGCCGACCTGACCGACTGTCGCACGGCACTCAGCCAAAATCATCCGCATTTCGCCGGAAGCAACGCGCAGAGTGACATACTTGCCTTCTTTGCCCATGAGCTGTGCCGAGCCGCCCGCTGTCCGGGTCATCTGTCCGCCCTTGCCGGGCGACATCTCGATGTTATGGACAAGCGTACCGACTGGAATCGCCCGCAGCGGAAGCGCGTTACCGGCCTTGATGTCTGCCGTCTCGCTGGAGATGATTGGATCGCCGACTTTGACGCCGACCGGCCACAGTATGTACCGCTTCTCGCCGTCTGCATAGTGGACCAGGCAGATACGGGCCGAACGGTTCGGATCGTATTCGATGGTCGCGATCTTGCCGGGGACGCCTTCTTTGTCGCGCTTGAAATCAATGATCCGGTACTGTGTCTTATTGCCGCCGGCGACGTTGACTGCAGTCCGGCGGCCAAAGCTGTTTCGTCCGCCGCTATGCTTGTTCGGGCGCAGCAGAGACTTTTCCGGCTTCGACGCCGTCAGCTCGGAATAATCCGAGGCGGTACGGAACCGCTGAGACGGGGTCGTTGGTTTATAACGTTTGATACCCATGTGTCTTAAACTCCCTCAACCAGTTCAATGGACTGGCCTGGCTTCAGGGTCACGATCGCTTTTTTCCAGTCGGAAGTACGGCCCTTGTTTGCCCGCCCAAAACGGCGGAACTGAAGGGTTTTGCCTTTGACGACCATGGTATTGACCGAGACGACGTTGATGATGTTCTTTGAGTCGGCCTGGATACGCTCAATCGCTTCCGCGATCTCGTACTTGTTGGCAGTCCGGGCAACGACGAACGTATACTGATTATCAGCACCCCCCGCCACACTCTTTTCGGTGACGATGGGACGGACAATAATCTGATAAGGGCTTTTTGTTAATGCACTCATGAGTTATTCTGCAGCCTCCGAAGGGGCTTCCGCTTTGCCGTAAATGGCATCGAGCTTGTTCAAAGCACCCTGAGTGATCACGATCTGGTTAGCGTCCAGCACGTCCCGGACCGAGAAGGCCGGGGCCACCCGGACAGTAATGCCGGGGATGTTGCGGAACGATTTGTAAATCGTCAAATTGGTTTCCGGCAAGATGATCATCGCTTTGCCGATGACGCCAAGCGTCTTCAGCAAAAGCGCAGCGGTCTTGGTCGAATGTGACTCCAGCGAAATCTCATCTACAACAATGATTACATCGTCGTTAGACTTGGTCGTCAGAGCCGACGCCAGTGCCGCACGTCGCGCTTTCTTAGGAAGCTTGGCCGAAAGGTCACGAGGATGCGGACCGAATACGATACCACCATGGCGGTAATGCGGCGCAGAGATAGTACCCTGACGTGCACGTCCCGTACCCTTTTGGGCATATGGCTTGCGTCCGCCACCGGCGACATCTGCGCGGGTTTTGGTATTGCGCGTGTCCTGACGGCTGTTAGTCGCTTCATTCACGACTGCCTGATGCATCAGGCCTGGATTGATTTTTGCACTGAAAAGCGTGTCACTGAGGGAAACGTTCCCCCCGCTTGTGCCATCTGCTTTTTTAAGAATGGTTTCCGGCATGGGTGAGGTTCCTCCTAGCGTTTGAATTTCTTGATCATGACGAGGCCGCCGTTTGCACCGGGGATCGCGCCCTTCACCAGCAGAATGTTCTTCTCGGTGTCCACACGGACAACCCGAAGACCCTGCTGCGTGACCTGTGCGTCGCCCATGTGGCCCGGTTTGCCGGAGCCTTTGAACGTGCGGGCTGCATCGGTGCCGCCGCCGGAAGCCGGCTTACGGTGAGAAGTAGATGCACCATGCGTGGCTTTGTTACCACGCCAGCCGTACCGCTTCATGACACCCGCAAAGCCTTTACCCTTGGAGATGCCCGTGACGGCGACTTTGTCGCCTTCAGCAAAGATGTCGGCGCTGAACTCATGGCCTTCAGCCAGAATCTCGCCTTCATCCAATGGGATCTCACGCAGGGTGCGCTTCGGCTTGACTTCATGCGCCGCAAAATGGCCCTTTTCAGGCATGGTCAGACGATGTTCTTTCACATCCTCAAACCCGATTTGGGCGGCGGAGTAGCCGTCTTTGGCAATTGTCTTTAGTTGTATGACGATACAGGGACCGGCTGCGATCACAGTGACAGGAGTCACGCGACCGCCTTCTTCGAAGATCTGGGTCATACCCAGCTTCTTTCCCAAGATGGAACTTGGCATTTGTTTCCTCCACGGCGCACCTGGCGAGTGTGGTACAACTCGTTACGTGACGCGGTTTCTGTTTTGACTCTTCGACGTTTCTTTTACTTAACTCGTTAGAGTTAAGCTGCTACAGCGACTTCGTCCATCGCGGCAACTTCTTGTGGTGTTATCGTTAGTATAGTTCCGAGCTTTAGCTCTTCATCATGGCTAAGATTTGCCTTTAATACTTTCCAAAGCTGTGACTGACGCTCAAGATGCGGCTTGCCGGCAAAACCAGACCAGATCACAAACCCGGTAGCTCTTTTGATGCCTCGTTTAACGGCTATAGCAACTTCGATGCCTGGAAAAGACGCCTCAAGGAGGGTATTCACTTTTTTGACGAGCTGTTCCATTGACGATCTCCAAGTGTTACGATCTCAAAAGCTGCTTCAACAGTCTGACGGGTTAATTCCTTGACAAAATTACCTCTTACACCTCGGTCAAGACCAGCTAATTTGAAGTACGCACTCAAAAACTTAACTGAACAATATCGGTGACTGTTTGACCAATGTGTATAAATTATTCCTTCCGACAGCGAGATTATTTCTCGACGATCATTAGGAACGATGTTATCATATTTTGCAGCATCATACCAAGCTTTGAGGTCGTGACGGCAATCAAAATTTCGATTTAAGCGCAGGCTATAAGCCCTGAAGATACATTCAACTGCTACACCGGCAATATAATTCGCTAAAGCAAAACGCTTTTGATCGAAAAGCTCACGCGCAGAGTCCACATGCTCCAAAGAAGCTTCGCGATAAGCCTCTGCTGTAAACCTCATGAGTTTGCTTTTGGCTACAGCTTGATTTCGATGTCTACGCCCGAAGGCAGGTCCAGCCGCATCAGAGCATCAATGGTCTTAGGACCGGGATCGAGAATGTCGATCAGACGCTTGTGTGTTCGCATCTCGAAATGCTCGAATGACTCTTTGTCAACGAACGTACTGCGCTGCATCGGCAGAATGTTTTTTTCGGTAGGCAGCAAAACTGGACCGGAAATCCGGGCACCGGTGCGCTTGACGGTATCGACGATCTTCTCAGCAGACTGATCCAAAACGCGATGATCGAACGCGCGGAGGCGGATACGGACTTTATCACGACGCATAGTAAATGGTTGCTCCCAGCACTTGTAGGGGCAGGGGTAAACCCTGCCCCGATGAGAAAATTACAGAAGGATCTTGGTGACAACGCCCGCACCCACCGTGTGGCCGCCCTCACGGATCGCAAAACGCAGACCCTCTTCCATCGCAATCGGCGCGATCAACTCCCCTACAATCGTCACGTTGTCCCCCGGCATCACCATCTCCACGCCTTCCGGCAAGTCCAGGTTCCCCGTCACGTCCGTCGTCCGGAAGTAGAACTGAGGACGGTACCCCTTAAAGAACGGCGTGTGACGACCCCCCTCTTCCTTGCTCAGAATATACACTTCCCCCTCGAACTTCGTGTGAGGCTTGATGCTCCCTGGCTTCGCCAGTACCTGACCCCGCTCGATGTCCTTGCGCTCGATCCCGCGCAGCAAGATTCCCGCATTGTCCCCCGCCTGAACCACGTCCAATGTCTTCTTGAACATCTCCATCGAAGTCGCAACCGTCGTCTTTGTTGCTTCCCGGATCCCGATGATCTCGATCTGCTCCCCAGCCTTCAAGACGCCCCGCTCCACACGGCCCGTCGCGACCGTCCCCCGGCCCGTGATCGTCATCGTGTCTTCCACCGGCATCAGGAACGGCTTGTCCACGTCCCGCTCCGGCGTCGGAATAAAGCTGTCCACTGCCGCCATCAGCTTCAGGATCGCAGGCTCACCGATCTCCGACTGATCCCCTTCCAGCGCTTTGACGGCAGAGCCCACAATGATCGGGCAGTCGTCACCAGGGAACTCGTATTTGGAGAGAAGCTCACGCACCTCAAGCTCCACCAGCTCCACCAGCTCCGGGTCATCCACCATGTCCGCTTTGTTGAGGAACACGACAATGGACGGAACGCCGACCTGACGCGCCAGCAGGATATGCTCACGGGTCTGGGGCATGGGGCCGTCGGCGGCAGAAACCACGAGGATCGCGCCGTCCATCTGGGCTGCACCGGTGATCATGTTCTTGATGTAGTCGGCATGGCCGGGGCAGTCGACATGAGCGTAATGGCGGGCTTCGGTCTGGTACTCGACATGGGCGGTGTTGATGGTGATGCCGCGCTCCCGCTCTTCGGGAGCGGCGTCGATAGAAGCATAGGAGCGGGCGGTCGCGCCGCCGGCTTTGGCGAGTACATTGGTGATCGCGGCGGTCAGGCTGGTCTTGCCGTGGTCGACGTGGCCGATGGTGCCGATATTGACATGCGGCTTCGAACGGTCAAACTTTGCTTTTGCCATAATATTCTCCCCGATAGGATTGCGTGCCTCTTCCAATTAAAGAGGAGGCGTAATAGATGAATTAGCTCTGCTGGCGAACCAGTGATTTGCCTGCCGATTTCGCCATCAGCTCTTCCGCAACATTGCGCGGGACTTCAGCGTAATGCGACGGCTCCATAGTAGAGGAAGCCCGGCCCTGTGACATCGAGCGTAGGCTCGTGACATAACCGAACATCTCAGACAATGGTACTTTGGCCTTGATTACCATAGTCGCGCCATGGCTCTGTTCCTGGCCCTCGATCATACCGCGCCGTGAGTTCAGGTCGCCGACGACGCTGCCGAGGAACTGGTCCGGGGTAACGACTTCGACTGCCATGATCGGCTCTTTGATGATCGGGGTCGCTTTCCGAGCAGCTTCTTTAAATGTCATCGAAGCAGCGATCTTAAACGCCATTTCTGACGAGTCGACTTCATGGTAGGACCCGTCGGTCACGCTGACTTTGATGTCTACCATCGGATAGCCTGCCGAGACGCCCGTTTCCATTGCTTCTTTGACACCGGCCTGAATTGGTCCGATGAACTCTTTCGGGATCGAGCCGCCAACAGTCTTGTTGACAAACTCAAAGCCAATGCCCGCTTCCTGCGGTTCGACGATCAGCTCACAGTCGCCATATTGACCCTTGCCGCCTGACTGACGCTTGTAGGGAACACGTGCAGTCGCAGCCTTTTTGACGGTCTCTTTGTAAGCAACCTGCGGACGGCCTTGGTTCGCTTCGACTTTGAACTCACGGCGCATCCGGTCAATGATGATGTCCAGATGAAGCTCACCCATGCCGGACAGAATGACCTGGCCGGTCTCTTCGTCGGTACGGATTCGCAAGGTCGGGTCCTCGGCGGATAAACGCTGAAGGGCCATGCCCATCTTTTCCTGGTCAGGCTTGGTCTTAGGCTCGATCGAAACTGAGATGACAGGTTCCGGGAAAGTGATCGTTTCCAGCAGGACAGGCCGCTTCTCGTCGGCAAGAGTGTCACCCGTCGTCGAAAGCTGAAGGCCGACAGCAGCAGCGATGTCGCCGGCGAAAACTTCATCGACTTCTTCGCGTTTGTTGGCATGCATCCGCAGGATACGCGAGATCCGCTCCCGCTTGCCCTTGTTCACGTTATAAACGTAAGAGCCTTTGGTCAGCGTTCCCGAATAGACCCGGAAGAATGTCAGGTTGCCGACATGCTGGTCGTTCATCAGTTTGAAGGCAAGTGCTGCAAACGGAGCCGAGTCGGAAGGCTCACGCGGCTCTTCTTCTTCTGTATCCGGGTTGATTGCAGTGACTGCGCCTTTGTCCAGCGGCGATGGCAGATATTCAATAACGGCATCGAGCAGAGGCTGAACGCCCTTGTTCTTGTAGGCGGAGCCGCAGAGGATCGGAACGATTTCGAGGGCGATTGTTGCCTTGCGGATCGCTGATTTCAGCTCGGCTGCTGTAATCGGCTCTTCCATCAGGAACTTCTCGATGAGCTGATCGTCAGTCTCGGCGACTTTCTCGATCATCAGAGCACGATACTTCGCGGCCTGTTCCTGCAAGTTCGCCGGGATGTCGACGACTTCGAAGACCTTGCCGTCGTCACCTTTGTAGACAATCGCTTTGTTCTCAACCAGGTCGATCACGCCGGTGAAGTCGCCTTCTGCACCGATGGGGATCTGGAGCATGACAGCGTTCGCGCCAAGCCGGTCGACAATCGTGCCGACGGCGAAGAAGTAATCCGCACCAGTCCGGTCCATCTTATTGACGAAGCACATACGCGGAACGCGGTACTTGGTCGCCTGACGCCAGACTGTTTCAGACTGCGGCTGAACACCGGCAACTGCATCAAACAGCGCAACGACACCGTCAAGAACGCGCAAAGAACGCTCGACTTCGACAGTGAAGTCGACGTGTCCAGGCGTGTCGATGATGTTGATACGGTGGGTGCTTTCGCGCCCGCCTTCTTTGGCTTTGATCGGATCGTTGCTGGGGTTCAAGCCCCAAAAACAGGTAGTCGCAGCGCTGGTGATCGTGATACCACGCTCCTGCTCCTGTTCCATCCAGTCCATCGTCGCCGCACCTTCATGCACTTCGCCGATCTTGTAAGAACGACCGGTGTAGTACAGAATGCGCTCGGTACAGGTTGTCTTGCCGGCGTCAATATGGGCAGCGATGCCGATATTGCGCGTTCTTTCCAGACTATATTCACGTGCCATAATATTTTGCTTCCAGATAACTGAAAATCGTCAGTGCTTTAGAAACGATAATGCGCGAATGCCTTGTTGGCATCGGCCATCTTATGCTTCTCTTCACGCTGACGGACTGCCGAGCCGGTGTTATTCGCGGCAGCAGTCAATTCGGCGGTCAAACGGTCGATCATTGTTTTGCCGTTACGGCGGCGTGCAGCGGAAACCAGCCAACGCAGAGCGAGCGATGTCTTGCGGTCCGAACGGATTTCCATCGGCACCTGGTAGGTCGCACCGCCAACACGGCGAGGCTTGACTTCTACCTGGGGCATGACGTTCCGAACGGCCTGTTCGAAGATCTCAATTCCCTTGCGTCCGGTCTTGGTTTCAATCGCATCCAGAGACTTGTAGAAGATGGTCTCCGACAGGCTCTTTTTACCGTTCAGCATCATCCGGTTGACAAAGCGTGTCACCAGACGGTTGTGGTAAACGGGATCGGGAAGTATCACGCGCTTTTTCGCGGGTCCTTTACGCGGCATATCTTATCTCCAATAAACTCAAATCGGCGGTTAGGTTAAAAACTATTTCTTCTTACCGGCTGCTGCAGGTGCGCCTGGCTTAGGCCGCTTGGTGCCATATTTGGAACGGCTGCTCTTGCGGTCCTTGGTGCCCTGGGTATCCAGTGTGCCACGAACGATGTGGTAACGGACGCCCGGCAGGTCCTTGACGCGGCCGCCACGAATCAAAACAACGCTATGTTCCTGCAGGTTGTGGCCGATGCCCGGAATGTAAGCAGTGACTTCCGTGCCGGGGTTATTCCGGCCTGACGAGGTCAGACGAACACGGGCGATCTTTCGCAGTGCGGAGTTCGGTTTCTTTGGCGACACGGTGCGGACCACAAGACAAACGCCACGCTTCTGGGGGTTACCCTTCATAGCAGGAGCTTTGCTCTTCTTGATGGTTCGCTTGCGGCCTTTGCGTACTAACTGGCTGATCGTCGGCATTGCGACTAGGTCCTTTCGGTTTCGATCTTTATAAGATTCGATCTTCACAAGTGCGATGATTACGTGTAAATACTATCTAAAATTGCGTCGGCAGCGGCATAAAAACACCCCGCTTGCCATCGGTTTACGCGCAGGGCGCACAACACGGCGGCACGGGGCATGGCGTCATGACTGACGATATTGCGTTTCTATTCCAGCTCAGAACCCATACGGGAAAAATGAAAAGCTGGCCGATGCCCCCCTGCACAGAATACTGTCCACCCGCCAAAACTAGACGTTTCGGCTTTGCGAATTCCTCTGAAAACAACCTCCCTATTATACTGCCCGTTCACAGAGATGTCAAGTGTTTGGCTGTTCTGCTTGAAAATTGTGTAAGGGATGCAAGTTTTATTGCTTGTGGTATGATGCCTCCATGCAAATTGAATACACTCTTGCTCAGTCTGAAAAGCAAAAGCTGAGAGATGATCTCCGAACGCCTAATCCTAGAGTTTCGAACCGTACAACGCTTTTGTATCAATATACAAAAGGAGTTGTCAGACTTTCTTGTGGTGGAGAAAGCCTCGAACTCTATATTCCTGTCTTGGACTTCGCATGGAGTCTGCTGCACATCATAAGCAGATTACAAACTGACGATCAAGCTATCTTCGAGTTTACAGAGAGCGAAGACCGCATTTCGTTCCACAGGTCAGCGGTCATTAATATCACAAGCGACTACTTGGATTGGTCGTGTCAATGCACTTATGAGCAATTGCAAGCCTCAGTAGTAACTTTTGCTCAGACAGTCTTAGATGACCTATGCACCTCAATTCCTGAAATAGCAAAGCATTCCTTGATCGAGGAAGCATACGCAAAGTTAGAAGGCATCAAGTAGGCATAATTACTTAGGGATAGATGCTGCGTGTCAGAGTGGATTCAGCGATACGGGCGACGACAATATGAGCATCTATCCACAGATCCTCACTGTGTCTCAGAAATGTACTGTACTTGTTCGAGGGGTTTTATAAGATCGCCTCACCTGCTAAATCTAAAGATGGCTTTAAGTAGTTGAGCATATGTAATCAGGTATTTTTAGTTACGTATTGAGGAGGAAACCCCGCCCAGAATACCGGAAAACATATGCTCAGGTACTTAGCTGGGAACTTGCGACATATTTCAAACCAATGTCCAACGAAAAACTAAGAAGCCAATGCTCATGAAAATCGTATCCTATTTGTCTCTAACCACTCGGCTATCGGCCCTCAATTACCCCGCTCCTGCCGCGCCGTCACTACTTCCTGGATTCAAAAGCAATATCCCGATGGAGAGCATCAAATTGATATTTATCTGCGACGCATTCAAGCACTCAAGCTGGATCACAGGATTATAAAAGCTGCCATCTTTTCTAAATAAGCAGATGGCTTGCCCATCCAGATTAAGGCTGTATTCCTTGCCAAGAGAAGGTAAGACACTTATGGTTTGTGCTATAAGGCCGCTTTGAGTATCTTCCGCTTGCCAAAAGGGAGAAAAGCAGTTGGCACGATCTAAAAGTCCGATCGTTTGATTTTCGTTGTCCACGATTTTGTAAGTCCAAGAAAGGATGTCACGAGCTTGAATTGAAAATGCGGGACAGTTACTGTTATCCTGAACTTTGAAGACACTTATGCGGCTTTTCCAGGACTGGCTACGGACAGCACCAAAGAGCGTTTTTTCAGTCATAGCGTCCTTGATATAATATT
>JBPBQB010000158.1:0-17354 GCA_050954545.1 Janthinobacterium lividum
TTCCGGCCTTGTCAAGCAGGAACTTATCGCCCTGTTTATCCCCGTAAGAGACCGGGGACAATAATAAAAAATCGTTCTCTCCAAGAACCAAATGCCGAAAAGGAACAGAAATCATGGCCATCGAAACCAAACCGCGCGAAACAACGATCCCGCTCAGCGGCGTGTCGGATAAGCCGGCCTTCCGCGACGATGCCGCTGAAACGGCAGACCGTGCGATCCTCGCCGGTGCTCCTGTCGACCATGCGCTAGGCAATCACAATGCGGCAATGACCGAAACGCTCCACGAAAAAGAGATCGATGCCGCGAACGGTCTGCGCGGGCACGGCGGTCGTACACCAACGCCGGAAGATTTTGAGGGCCTGCTGACGCCCGCCGGTGTTGGACACGATACGGTCGGTTCCGACATCTCGGACAGCACTCTTGTCTTCGGGGAAGACGGCAGTCTGGGCGGAACGATTTAGCGGCTGAGTGTGTTGTTACAAGCATCAGCTTCCGTGTTTATATCGGGTGATCTTCAGCGAGGCATTACCTGTGATTGCAATATAGCAAGTGGGTATGCTATAATCAAGTATTAGTTTCAGAGAACACAGACTTCTGAAAGAGCGGGCACGCGCCCGCTCTTTCTGTCTGTTTTAAGCCTGCGCGATTGGCGAGCATTTTAGGGGAGCATGGAAAGAAGTCTATGAACGGCGATTTTATCGAAGCCCTGCGACAGATTGAAAAAGAGAAAGAGATTCCCTTTGCAACACTCTTGAAGACCCTGGAAGTTGCTCTGGGCAAAGCTTACAAGCGGCATTACGGCGTGACCGGTGATGTGGTTGTCCATATCGACACCACCAAAAACGCCTTTAAGTTCTCTGCGGAGAAAGTCGTTGTCGCTCAGGTGGATAACGAGCACGCGGAAATGTCACTGGAGACAGCCCGCAAGATCGATCCACAGGCCGAGATCGGCCGCATGATTCCGGTCACGGTCACCCCGGAAAACTTTGGACGTATCGCCGCGCAGACTGCTCGGCAGGTCATGATGCAGGAGTTCCGGGAAACCGAGCGTGAAAAAGTTTTTGACGAATACAATGCTAAGATCGGCGAAGTCGCGACCGGCATTGTCCAGCGTACCGAGATGGGAAATGTCTACATCAACATCGGCAAACTGGAAGCGCTGCTGCCGAAGCAAGAGCAGGTGCCGACCGAGCCTTACCGGTTTAACGACCGGATTAAGGTATACTTACTCGAAGTGCGGAAGTCTACACGCGGCCCGCAGGTGATCGTTTCGCGGTCTCATCCAAGCCTTATCCGGCGTCTGTTCGAGCTGGAAGTGCCGGAGATCGCCGACGGCTCGGTGCTGATCAAAAGTGTCGCCCGGGAAGCCGGGGCACGCTCAAAAATTGCTGTCGCTTCGGAAGACGATAAGATCGATCCCGTCGGTGCATGTGTCGGTCATCGCGGAGCACGGGTCCAGGCGGTCGTTTCTGAGCTGTACGACGAAAAGATCGACATCGTCCGCTGGAGCGCCGACGTCAAGCAGTTTGTCGCGGAAAGCTTATCACCTGCCAAGAGTGTCCAGGTCCGTGTGAACGAAGACAAGAAGTCTTGTTTTGTGCTGGTCCCAGACAACATGCTGTCCCTTGCCATCGGCAAATCCGGTCAGAATGTCCGGTTGGCAGCTCGCCTGACCGGCTGGCGCATCGACATCCGCTCCGAGTCACAGGAAGCCAAAGCGGCGTTTACCCGCGCCGCTGAAGAAGTCGAAGCCGAAGAGCGCGACGCCACCCAAACAACCGGCAGAGCGCTCATAGAAGACGATGCCCTGGTCCTGCCGACAGCAGACAGCGACGACAATGCAGTCGCCTATGGCGATGAAGTTACCATCACCGCCGACATGCTGAAAGCACTGGATTTCGAAGACGACGAGGAGTAAATAAGCGAGCAGGGAGGCTGCATGGCGCAATTGCCAATTGAACTTAAAGACGCTGCCCAGGATGCATTTCAGGAAAACTCTCTGCTATCCAATATCACTCTTCAAGAACGAGAGCAGGCAGCACAATGGTAGGAGGGTGTTGCTGCACGAACCGTAGGTATCCGGGCAGATCTAGCCCGCTTGTACAATTTGGAGCGAACTAAGTTTCTGCGCGGGCAGGTAGCGCGGATTGCTCCCGATGCTCCGGAATTCGCGAGGGAGATAGGATATTTTTCGTCAGGAGGCAAGCCATGACCCATGCATTTCGAGAAGGCGACTTAGTGATTTCTAAAGCATCTGCGGGAAAGTTCCTGCCTGCTGGAAGCCACGGCACAGTGTTTTGCTTGTATGAAACTGATCCGCCAGCATACGAAATCAACTTTGTTACCAATACAGGGACCACGTTTGGCTCAATTAAGGATGAAGATGAGCTGGAACGCTGTCTCGACCCAAATTGCCTTGATTCGATGACAAGGAAAAACCCGTGAAAGTGCGGCGTGTCCCTATTCGAAGCTGCGTTGTCTGTCGGCAGACTTCGGACAAGAAAACTTTGCTGCGCGTCGTCCGGGCACCGGAAAAAGACGGCGGGGCAGTGGCCGCAGACCCGAGCGGGCGGGCGAACGGACGCGGGGCGTATATCTGCGCCGCGCTGGAATGTATCGAGAAGGCCGCCAAGCAGAAGCGGTTTGAGCGGTCCCTGTCGGCCCCAGTGCCGGCGACGCTGACGGAAGAGTTGAAGGCATTGGCAGCAAAAATTGCAGAAACGAACATAACGGAAATCCAGGCTCAGGCCGCAGTCCAAAACACAGGAGCGACCGCGCTATGATTTAAGAATAAGAAGCAAACGAGAGGTGAATCGAGTTTATGTCAGGTGTGCGAATTTACGACTTAGCAAAAGAATTAAACGTCTCCAGTAACGAAATCCTGGACATGCTGAAAGAAATGGGCGAACCCGCCCGGACCCCTTCCAGCACTCTGCCCGATCAGATTATCACGACGCTCAGGCAGCGTACCGGTGCAGCCCCTGTTCCTGTCAGCAATGGAGCAGCGAAGCCCGTTTCTGCCGGCAACGGCACGGCTAATGGAACATCCAATGGTGCGTCTGCCCCATCAGCCGCCTCTGCCCCAGTGGCAGCTGAATCAGCTGCGCCGATCGATATTCCTGAAATCATCACGCTCAAAGATTTCGCCCATCTCATCGGGATTCCTGCCACGGATATTCAGAAGAAACTGATGGGCCTCGGCGTGCTTGCCTCGCTGAACCAGAAGCTTAGCCCGGAAGTCACGACCCGGCTGGCGAAGAGCTACAAAGTCTCCATCACGATCAATTCCGCGCCCAAGCCCGCTGCCGTGAACGGCACTGCGCCCGAAGCCGCGCCGACTGCGCCTAAAGTCGCGGTGGTCGCCCCGAAGCCGCGTCAGAAGGCCGCGGGACCGGTGACACGTCCGCCTGTTGTCACGATCATGGGCCATGTCGACCACGGCAAGACATCGCTGCTGGATGCTATTCGTCAGGCCAAAGTCGCCTCCGGCGAGTATGGCGGTATCACCCAGCATATCGGTGCTTATCAGGTCGAAGTGGACGACCCGGAAAACAAGGGCCAGAAGCGTAAGATCACATTCTTGGACACGCCCGGCCATGAAGCGTTCACAGCCATGCGGGCACGCGGCGCACAGGTCACGGACATTGCGGTGCTTGTCGTCGCAGCCGATGACGGCGTCATGCCCCAGACAATCGAAGCGATCAACCATGCCAAAGCGGCGGGCGTTCCGATTATTGTCGCGGTCAACAAGATCGACAAAGAAGGCGCAAACCCGACCAATGTCCTGACGCAATTGACACAGTACGATGTCATGCCTGAAGCCTACGGTGGCAACGTGCAGACAGTCGAAGTCTCGGCGAAAGAGAAGCTGGGCCTGGATGACCTGCTGGAACAGATTCTACTAGTCACCGATGCCGAGATCGAGCCGAAGGCTGATCCAAGCGCTCCGGCGACCGGAACCGTCATCGAAGCCGAGCTTGATAAAGGCCGAGGCGCAGTGGCGACAATTCTAGTCGATCAGGGAACGCTCAAGATGGGCGATTCGATTGTCGCCGGTGGGACCTTTGGCCGCATCAAAGCGATGCTGAACGACCGTGGGCAGCGTGTCACCTCCGCGACGCCTGCTACCCCGGTAGTAGTGCTCGGTCTCGGCAGCGTTCCTGCCGCCGGTGACCGGATGGAAGTGGTCAAAGATGAGAAAGCGGCCCGGCAGCTTGCCGAAGGCCGGGCTGCGACCACGCGCGATGAGAAGCTGAATACGCGTCGCCCGGTGACTCTGGAAGACCTGCAAAAGCAGTTCAAAGACGGCGCCAGCAAAGAGCTCAACCTGATTATCAAGGGCGACGTTCAGGGGTCGGTAGAAGCCATTCGGCAGTCACTCGAAAAGATCCAGCACTCGGAAGTCAAAGTCAGGTTCATCTCGTCCGGTGTCGGTGCAGTTTCCGACTCGGATGTCCTGCTGGCCTCCGCGTCTTCCGCCTTGATCGTCGCGTTCAACACGAAAGCCGAGACGGCAGCCCAGCGGCTGGCGGAAGCCGAGCATGTCGAGATACGCGAGTACCGGGTCATCTACGATCTGATCGACGATGTCAAGCTGGCAATGGCCGGTCTGCTCGACCCGATCTATGAAGAGATTCCGCTTGGGACTGCTGAAGTACGTGCCGTCTTCAAGCTGCCCCGTTCGGGCGGCTCCATCGCCGGCTCCTACATTCTGAGCGGTAAAGTGGTGCGCGGCGGTCTGGTACGTGTGCGGCGAGGCGGGAAGCTGGTCGCAGAGGGCAAGATCGAAACTCTGAAGCGCGAGAAGGACGATGTCCGCGAAGTGGCTCAAGGCTACGAATGCGGTATTCTCGTTCCTGGTTACGATCCGATGGAGCCGGTCAACGACCGCCCGCAGGATACTATTGAGTGCTACGAGATGAAACGCACCATTCGGACGCTCTAAGCGTATGTACAGAACCCGGCCTTAAAAGGCCAGGCTAAAAGTACACAAAGTACCTCCGGCACTGAAGACTGCAAGAACAAGCATGCTGCCAATGGCATTTAGCCCTGGAGGGGCTTCGTGCCCTTTTAGCCCGGCCTTTTAAGGCCGGGGCTACTATACATTATGACCATCGGTTTACTGACCGTTGAACTGCATATCGAAGAATCGAACTCGCTCAAAGATAAGCGGCAGGTCTTGAAAAGCCTGCTGGCCCATCTTCGGAGCGAGTTCAATATCTCTGCCACGGAAGTCGGTGACCACGATGTCTGGCGGACGGCCACTGTCGGCATCGCGGTCGTCGCCACCGATGGTGCTTACGCCAATCAAGTGTTAGACAAAGTTTTGGACCATATCGAAAGCAACCCACGTGTCGATGTCGGACACACCGAGATGGAAATGCTTTAACAAAACGAGGGAGTAAACTCCACTCGCTCGTAGAAGTCGTCCTTCGGACGAAAGAGTGGTTAACACTCGGTTTCTTTCGTCCGAAGGACGACATTAATGTAGCGAGTGGAGTTTACTCCCTCGTGTTTCATGGCCCCGTTAAGAAAATTACCTATGCCCGCTACACGAAAACAACGATTACAGGACCAATTACGCGAGGTGCTCTCGGAAGTCATTCGGCGCGAGATGCGCGACCCGCGCTTTCAAGACGGTCTTCTGTCGATCACCGACGTCGAAGTGACGTCCGACTACAAAAACGCGACCATCTTTATCAGCGTCCTCGGCAGCGAAGAAGCAAAGCGCGACAAACTCAATCTGCTGCGCGGTGCTAACGGTGTCCTGCGGGAAGCGCTCAAGAAAAGCAAGGCGTTCATCAATGTCCCGTCGCTGACATTCAAATACGACGATACAATTGACCGTGGCAGCCATATGTTCGAAGTGCTGGAACAGGTCAAGCGCGAAGATGCCGCCCGGCCCAAGCCACTTGCGGAAGAAACGGACGCCGACGAAGAAGCCAAAGCCGAGGAAGAAACCGAATGAGTGTTTCCGTCCCGGACGGCTTGGTTCAGCCCCTAGCAACGGCCGCAGCGGCCATTCGTCAGAGCCAAACCATCGTCATGGCCTGTCACGTCAACCCGGACGGCGATGCACTCGGTTCTTTGCTCGGTCTCGCACTCGCTTTAATTCCCCTGGGCAAGACGCTGGTCTGTCTCTCGGAAGACGGTGTCCCGGACATTCTCAAGTTCCTGCCCGGCGCTGAACTGATCCAGCAGACGACCGACCAGGCCGAGTTTGACCTCGCCCTTGTTGTCGACAGCGGTGATTTCCCCCGTGTCGGTAAGACCGTTCAGCCGCTGATCGGCAGGGCAAAGCAAATCGTCGATATTGACCACCATGCTGCGTCTGGGGCCTTCGGCGACATCCGCGTTTTGAACGCCCGTGCAGCCTCCACGGCGGAGATCGTCTATGCGCTGCTGCTCACGCTCCAGGCTCCTATTACTCCAGAGATCGCCACTTGTTTGTTCACCGGCATTATCACTGATACCGGCTCGTTTCGCTTTCAGAACGTGTCTCCGAACACGCTGCAAGTGGCCGCTGCCCTGCTTGAAGCCGGAGCGCCGCCTGCATTCATCTCGGAAAACGTCTTCGAGAACCGCACTTTTGCCGCGACGCGGCTTTTAGGACACGCCCTCTCATCGCTCACCCAGTCGCCCGATGGCAGGGTCGTTTGGGCACATATCACGGCGGCTGATTTCGCCCAGATCGGCGCGACCGATCAGGACACCGAAGGCATTGTCAGCTACGTGCGCGGAGTCCGTGGTGCTGAAGTTGGAGTCTTGTTTCGCGAAATGGCGGGCGGTGGCATTCGCGTATCCCTGCGTGCCCGCGAGTCGGTCAACGTTGCCGAGATCGCCGGCAAGTTCGGCGGCGGCGGGCACCGTATGGCCTCCGGATGTACAGTAGAGCTGCCGCTCGCCGAGGCTGAGAAAGCTGTGATTGACGCGGTTTTGGCGGCTCAAAAGATGTAAGACCGGCACTGGAAGTGCCGGTCTATTGTTGCGTGAAAGTGTCTCCGACACTACGGACTATGCTTACGTGAACTAATCTGTAGTCGCCGCGACTTTCATTCAATACTAGACCGGCACTTCCAGTGCCGGTTCCAAACTAGCCTAGCAGTTCCCGCACCGCCGCGCCTATATCTGACGCCCGCATTAAAGTCTCTCCAACCAAAATCGCTTTCGCACCGGCTTCAGCAACGCGCTTCACATCAGCAGGCGTCTTCAAGCCGCTTTCCGCGACTAGCGTGACATCTGTCGGCACCATCGCTGCCAATGTCTCCACCATCCCCAAATCTGTTACAAACGTGTTCAGATTGCGGCTGTTGATCCCGATCAGCTTCGCATTCGCGCCCAGTGCGATTTCCATCTCCGCTTCCGTATGCACTTCCACCAATGCCGCCATGCCTAGCCCATGAGCAATCGCCTGGTAGTCTGCAATCTGAGTGGGTGAGAGGGCGGCGACAATCAGCAAAACCGCGTCTGCCCCAAGTGCTCGTGATTCGTAGATTTGCCAGTTGTTGATAATAAAGTCTTTACGGATGATCGGCAGCGCGATGGCTTCGCGCACGGCGATTAGAAAATCGTCGTGGCCCTGAAAGAACTTCTCGTCGGTGAGCACAGACAGGCACGATGCACCATTCGCTTCATAGATACGAGCGATGGCAACGGGGTCAAAGTCAGCCCGAATAATGCCTGCTGAGGGTGACGCTTTCTTGACTTCGGCGATCAGCGCGACTGAGCCGACTTTAGGCGTCTGCAAGGCTGCTAAGAAGTCGCGGGGTGGGGGCATTGCGGCAGCACGATCTGTCAATTCGGATTGTGATACGAATACCTGCCGCTCCTGAATTTCGGTATGCTTATGGGCGATGATTGCATCGAGTATCGTCCCCCCCGCCCCCAATAATGGGGGAGTCAGAGTGGAGATATTGCTTGTAGTGCTCTCATTTTCGGTTCCCCCAGTATTGGGGGCTAGGGGGCTTTCAAGCATTCGTGAACTCTTTCAATCGCTCCAAAGTCGCTAAAGCTGCGCCGCTGTCAATCAGCGCCGCCGCCCGTTCCATACCGTCTTCAAGGCTTTCTTCTACTCCCGCAACCAGCAGGACACCAGCAGCGTTGAGACAGACAATGTCCCGATGCGGCCCACGATCTTTGCCGCGCAGGATATGCAGCAGAATGTCGGCGTTCTCCGCCGGGCTTTCACCGCCTGCCAAATGCTCGATTGTCGCACGGGCCAGTCCCAAATCCCATTCCGGGTCCAGGGTATAGGACGTGACTATACCGTCTTTCAGCTCGCTGACTGCTGTCTCGCCCAAAGTAGACAGCTCATCTAATCCATCGATCCCATGGACCAGGAGGGCTCGGTGACTGCCGAGATTTTTGAGGACGTGCGCCAGCGTCTCGCACAATGCCCCATCGTAGACCCCAATAAGCTGAACCGATGCCCCGGCAGGGTTCGTAAGCGGCCCGAGCATGTTAAAGATTGTCCGAATGCCAATCTCTCGGCGCGGCCCTGCGGCATACTTGAATGAGGGATGCATTGAAGGAGCAAATAAGAAGCCAATGCCGACCTCTTCAATCGACTTCCCCAATTGCTCCGGGGGCAGGTCCAGTTTGACCCCTAACGCTTCCAGTACATCCGCGCTGCCGCATTTGCTTGTGGCTGCCCGGTTGCCGTGCTTGGCGACAGCAATCCGGTCATCTGCTGCGACTACCAATGCCGCAGCCGTGGAGATATTGAACGTCTTCAGCGCATCGCCGCCGGTGCCACAGGTGTCGACGACAATTTTATCGGTGTTGACCGGGATTTTGACGGCGTACTGACGCATCACCCGGGCAAACCCGGTGATTTCCTCCACCGTCTCGCCCTTCATGCGAAGGGCGACCACCAGCGCGGCGATCTGGGCGTCGGTGGCCTGTCCCTCCATAATTTGACGCATAACATCTGCCGCCTCGGCTTCGGTGAGATGTTTACCTTCAATGAGATGCTGTATTGCATTTTTCATAGACTAGGGCCAGTTTTGTGTCAGCGCGTGGATCTGAGCAAGCTCATCTTCCGAGAAGGCCAGGTTCGCTAATGCACCGACATTCTCGGTGACTTGTTCGGCATTGGAAGCGCCGATTAGGGCGCTGGTGACTGTCGGAAGCCGGACAGTCCAGGCCAGGGCCATTTGTGCCAGGGTCTGGCCGCGCTGCTTCGCGATGTCATTTAATTTACCCAGACGTTCCCAAACACCTTTCGATTTCTGAGATTCCCACCATTTTTGCCCCTCTTCTCCGCGCTTTCCCTGACGCGAATCGGGAGGAAGTCCGTTCAAATAGCGGTCGGAAAGCGTACCCCCGGCCAGCGGGCAGAAAGCAATAACACCCGTGCCGTAGAGCTTGGTATAAGGCAGCAGGTCCGGCTCGATCCCCGGACTGAGCATATTATAGTACGGCTGATGAATCGTGATCGGTGCCCAGTCGTGTTTCTGCACGATCTCCACGGCCTTGCTGTATTCTGCGCCTGAGTAGCTGCTGACCCCGACATACAGTGCCTTGCCCTGACGGACAATCAAGTCCAGCGCCGCCATCGTTTCTTCCAGCGGCGTTTCCGAGTCCGGGCGGTGATGGTAGAAGATGTCCACATAGTCCAGGCCCATGCGCTTCAAAGACTGGTCGAGACTTGCGACCAGATACTTCTTGCTGCCGCCGTCGCCGTAGGGACCATCCCACATGCCGTACCCGGCTTTGGTCGAAATGATCATCTCATCGCGCGGCATCTCCTTGAAGATCGTCCCGGCGACGAGTTCACTGTTGCCGGGTGGGGGACCGTAATTGTTGGCGAGGTCGAAATGCGTAATCCCATGATCGAACGCGGTAAACAGTGTGCGGCGGCACTCCTCTTCCTGGCCTGGCTCGCCAAGCGCCTGCCATAAGCCAAGCGAGATTAAAGGGAGCTTCAGACCGCTGCTGCCGCAGCGGCGATAGGTCATCGTCTGATACCGGTCTTTAGAAAAAGTAGTCATATGGTTTCCTCGGTGCGAAAATCGGTTCTTGTAATACTTTGCTTATTTCGGCGCTGCTATTTTCGTCTAGGTATTGTATAAGAAGTTTTTGCGGGCGACTGAAGTCGCGGCAACAAGGGCACAAAGTCCACCTCCGTGGACTCATACAGATTATTTATCCTAATCACATCTGTATTAACCTGCGAAGGCAGGTTTTGTGAACTTGTTGCCGCGACTTCAGTCGCCTGCAAGAACTCATGACACGGCACTTAGGAGTCCAGCAATCCTCGTACCATCTCCGCCCGTTCGGTTTCGCCCTGGGCGTCGAGCGCTTCGGCATCTAACCGAAGCTGACCGGCCAGCGGCGGGGAAATTCCCGCCTGCATATCGGATTGCAGGGTTTCCAGCGTCGTTGCGTTCACCGACGTTTCAAGCGGCGGCTTGCTTGGCATGTTCTGATAAAAGAACGCCGACAGCGGCTCCGGCAGGGCTTCTAAATGGCCGTCGTCATGCTGAAGCGAGAGCGTGACGACGCGCGGGTCCAGCACAATCGGGTGGACTTCCGGCTGACTGAAACGCCACCGGTACGCATTCAGGAATCGCCGCAGTACCTCCTGACCGGTCGCAAGAGCCGCCGTCCGCAAGTCCTCCGTATCTTCCTCTGCGCTTAATGGCTGCTCTAATACAAGCCGCAGCGTTTTCCCCGTCCACCAGGCCCATTCGCCGAAGATGCCCTGTCCGTCTGTGCCTTCGCTCAGGGACGGCGGAAAGAACAGCGTTGCATCCATTCCGTTCAGCGTACATGTCAGCGGCTCGACATCCGGGCCTTTGGCGCAGAAATCGAGAGTGAAGGGCAGAGCAATGAGCGCGTTAGCGATAAGTTTCATAGGTAAGAATTTCTAAATGACAAGCAGCTCCGGCGGAATGGCTTCGTTGAAAACACGTGCCGTGCCGTCTTCCTGCACAGTGACAATGTTTTCCAGGCGAACGCCGAACTTGCCCGGAAGATAAATGCCTGGCTCGACCGAGAAGCAGTGACCGGGCTGCAAAGTCGTGTAATTGCCCGAAAGCATATAGGGCGCTTCATGGTCATCTAACCCGATCCCATGCCCGGTGCGGTGGATAAAGAACTCGCCATAACCGGCATCAGCGATCACTTTGCGGGCCGCCGCATCGACATCGTGCGCCGTCGCGCCGGGCTGAACCGCATTCACACCCCTGAGGTAAGCTTGATAAACAACTGCGTAGACCTGCCGCGCTTCGTCAGACGCTTTGCCGACCGCGACTGTCCGGGTGATGTCTCCGTGGTAGCCGTCGGTCATGGCCCCGAAGTCTAAAATCACGACATCGCCGGACTGCACTTTGGTCGAGCCGGTATTGTGATGCGGCGATGCTCCGTTCTTGCCTGCGCCGACAATCAGTGCAAACGAGTCCGCAGAGCCGCCCCGAGCGATGGCCTGCTGGATTGCCAGGGCGATTTCTATCTCACTTGCGCCCAGCTTGCAGGCTTCGTAGGCGATAGGTATCAGCGCATCGGTCGCCTCGGCGGCATGCTGAAGCGATGCCAATTCCAGCATGTCTTTGCGGGAACGCAGGGGAGCAAGTGCAGGCCCCGCTAGCTTCAGCAGCGCTGTTGGCATCAGCTCCTGCAGCTTCAGGACAAATCGCGCAGGCATGTCGTCGTCGAGGCCGACAATGCCGATGTCCAGCATCAGCTCTTTCGCCAGCAGCCCGAGGATCACTTCCCAGCCTTCAGCATCCTCCCAGACCCGTATGTCTGTGATGCCTGCCGGGTTCTGCCGTGCCTGCCCCGCATTCAGCGCCGGGACAACAAAGAGCCAGGGCTGATCGTCGGGAATAATCAGCGCCAAAAAGCGTGAGCCCGGCTCCGAAAAGCCCGTCAAATAGCGCATAGCCGCACCGGGAGTAACAATCAGCGTGTCCAGTCCGTTCTCGTGCATCGCAGACCGAACAAGGCTCAGGCGTTTTTCATAGAGGTTCATAGAAATTACCGTTCCAAAAAGTTTCGCAGCATCAGTTTCCCATGCTCCGTCAGGATCGCTTCCGGGTGAAACTGCACCCCTTCCAGCGGCCACTCCCGGTGCTTCAGCCCCATGATTTCGCCGTCCTCCGACTCCGCCGTGACTTCCAGCACCTCCGGCAGCGACGACTGCTCCACAATCAGCGAATGGTACCGGGTCGCCTCAAACGGGCTCGGCAGACCTGCAAACACGCCTTGCCCCCGGTGGCTGACATGAGAAATCTTCCCATGCATCAGCTTATCCGCCCGAATGACCCGCCCGCCCAGCGCCTGCCCCATCGCCTGCAGGCCGAGGCAGACTCCAAAAATAGGAACCGTCCGCCCAAACTCTTTAATGACATCCAGCGTGATCCCCGCATCACTTGGCGTACCCGGCCCCGGCGAGATCACGATCTTCTCCGGCTTCATTGCGGCAATGTCACCAAGCGAAATCGCGTCGTTGCGCTGAACATTTAGCTCCGCGCCCATCTCGCCGAGATATTGGACAAGATTATAAGTAAACGAATCATAGTTGTCTATTACTAGTATCATTTTTTGGAACCCTCAATCCAAAGACTTTACAACATTATCGCAAAGTGGCATCAATCAAAGTATGTTGCATTTCCAGTGAAATAGTTCTCATTTCACTCGCCAATTCTTGCGCTCGTTTCGGATCAAGTATTCTGCCAACCTCACAATTAGTAAATAACCTGTCGACGTTCCATATAGAGAATGGGCTATAGCCTTTTGACGCAGTATCATGCCTGTTAAACTCTTGGGTGTATTTTGGTAACAAGCAGGCCGATACAACATGTCGGTTCACTGATGCTACATCACCAATTACGTACATGCTCGCACAATGGAACTTAACAAAGCGCCCACGTGAAATAATTTTTGTTTTGCTGCACTCATGGCATTCTCGCTGAATGGTTTGCCTCTGCAAGTGGTCATCGGCTCTGGAGATAAGTCGGCCTTCATTACTTCGTTTTTTGTGTTGGAAAAGAAGGATTTTGATGTCTCCTACATTATAAAGAACGTCAACCCCCGTTAGCTTTTCTAATTCGGTTTCTCGATGGATTACTGTCACTTCCAATTCAAAGAGGCCGAATTTAATTATTTTACGGTGTTTTTGAGAAGACCATTGGATGCTTCCCACAGTGCTACGAATTTCGTCAAAAGCTTCGTTCAGATGTGCATAAACCTGTGCATCTTCGTTGGCACGCATGGTACGGCTTTTATCTAAAAGGTGAAGTATCTCTGAGCTAGGCGCAATCGCCTTCAATGTAATATCTTCTACTTGGTCGACGCATTCGGAGAACATATCGCTATAATCGTTTTGCGTCATCTATGTCTCCCGTTTTCTATCGCTCAGTCAAAATTTTGTAGCCATTACTGAATGCGATCTCCTTTAGCTCTATTACAAGTTTCGCAGAGTAACTCGATATTGCGTGTCGTGTTGCCACCACCACGGGACACAGCCACAATATGATCATACTCGAGTCGCTCACGGCCTAAGCATGATACACATTTCCCTTGATCTCTACGCCAAACTGCAACTCGCACATCCTCTGGAATACGCTCACGCTCATGCCTAATGCCCTTGGTTTGTTCGCCTGAAAACTTAGCTTTAAGCCTCTCAAACTTTTGGCGTTCCTGATCGGCGGCTTCCAATATTAGTAACCTTTTATGATCTTTGGAATAACTACCGCTTAACCCATATATACTGTCTTGATACAACCAAATCTCATACTTATGGAATTCTTCATCTAAACAATCCCACAAGTCCATAGGTAAAGGAATTGGTTCAATTTTGGCTTGCTTGGAAGCACTTTCGACAAGGGGTAGTATATCTTCTGACTCGCCCAAATCAATTTGCTCACGTATATAGCCATAGTATTCTGACACTAGCTTTTTAATTGCCATTGGATATTCTTCCTGGTCTTATATGCTTGCATACGTTCGTGTAGTGCTTTGTTAGAAAAGACTATTTGGTATTCATTTGATGTTCCACCTCACTCGAAAGAGCCTCTTCGATAGCGGCACGTACCCCAGTTATCATCACACTCAGCGGCATCGACGGCAAGTGCAGCTTGTTTTCAGTAATCACTTGCTCCGATGACAGCGGCAGGTGGATAAATCCTGCTTTATAGGTCAAATCCCACTGCATCGCATAATGCAGGGTCTGGTACAGGATATGGTTGCAGGCATAGGAGCCTGCGAAGCCGTGCGCCCGTGCCGGTACGCCCGCTTTAGTGCGGATGGCGGCGGCGATCTGCTCGGTGTCCAGTGTCGAAAACAGCGCCGTCATACCGTCATTGATGATCAGTGATTGGGGCAGGTTCGGAGCCAGTGGTTTACTGGGATCATCTGCCTCTGTGACTTTCAGGTTGATAGCAAACCGCTCGACTTCCAGGCAAGTCGCGCCCGATGCCAGCCCAAGTGACAGTACCAAATGCGGTTTATGTTCAGCAATCGCGCTGGTCAATTGTTCCGCGTCCGCGCCCATAACGACGGGGAGTGTCAGGCTGATTACCTGTGCTCCGCAGATGATTTCCCCATGCAGGCTTTCCGCGACCTGTTGGGAGGGATTAGTTTTGCTGTCACCGAAAGGCGCAAAGCCGGTGAGTAGTATGGTTGACATAATATGTCTTTCTGCTTTGACACGTGATACATCAAGCTAATTGGGATGCCGGGCCTGTCCAGGTACGGACATAAGTTAGAATGGCGATGCCCTCTGCTGCCAGGTCGTCCTCAATGCGCCGCAGGAACGTTTTTACGTCATTGACGAGGTCTTCTTGTGTCAGGAAGACCTTTACCTCGTCGTAATCGCTTCGGCGGGCGACGACTACATCGAGCATGAGGCTTGGATGCTGTGGCGAATATTCCAACAGAAGCCGCTGCTCAATATAAAGACGAAGTTCTTCCGCACGGGCATCGCGGAGTACCGCATCATCGGTAGGAATTCTTGTGATAGGATAGGGCATCAGATACGCGTCTCCTTCATTGCGATATATTCGCGTGTCTTCTCGACAACGCGATGGGCGAATTGTACTGCTTCTTGTGCAGCTTGGGCAAAATCAAGTGTGGCCTCATTGGGGGAGTTTGTGCCATAAGGGTAGTAGTCGGCCAAATGTCTCCGGTCAAGTAAATCAAGAAATTCCGTCCGAAAGTCTTCCATACTGCCTAATTTGCTTCTTGCAGCCGAATTGCGTTTTAGCAGAGCGCACACTGCCTCAATTGATTCACGGTGTCCATCCACATCTCCTCGTTCTTCAAATAAAAGCAATGCCCGAACTGCATGATGTACCGCATAGTAAGCACGTGAGACTATATTACGACTTTCAATCTCGCTGCCTATTCCTGAAAATAGCAGGTTTTCCGAAAACGACAGAAACTCTTGTGCGAATGCCAGACGCTTTTCAACGCCGTCACGCATGGCTTGGTCAATTCCTGTCAAATCAACGGCACCAGAATGAACGTCTGCAAGATCACGAAGCTGCCGGTATTGTCCCTTTTTCAGCAAAGAGCAATAAACAAGAAACGGCTGTAACATGGTCTACTCCAATCCCGCTTCCGCCCATTCGACCGCCCGTGTCAGGGCACGCATCTTTGCGAGCGTTTCCTGGTACTCAAACTCAGGCACGGAGTCGGCGACGACGCCGCCGGAGGCTTGGACATAGATGGTATCGGCCTGGTCGGTCGGACTGGTTTTGACGACGGCGGTGCGGATTGTCAGAGCCAAATCCATAGCACCGCTGAAGGAGAAGTAGCCGACGCCGCCGGCATAAGCGCCGCGCCGGGTCGGTTCCAATTCTTCGATGATCTCCATCGTGCGGACTTTCGGAGCACCTGTGGCCGTGCCATGCGGGAACGAGGCGCGGAGAACGTCAAATTGGTCGAGACCGCCGCGCAGTGTTCCTGTGACTTCGGAAACGATGTGCATGACATGGGAATACTTTTCGATCACCATCAGCTCATCGACACTGACTGAGCCGTACTTGGCAACGCGTCCAATGTCGTTGCGGGCTAGGTCGACCAGCATGATATGCTCGGCACGCTCTTTCTCATCGCCAAGTAAGTCTGCGGCAATGGCGTCATCTTCGGCAGGGGTCGCACCGCGTCCGTGGCGCGAACCGGCGATGGGGCGGATCGTGATCTTTCCCTTGTTCTCGCCAACCAATATCTCCGGGGACGCGCCGACCAGCTTGGTGTCGCCAAAGTTGAAATAGAACATATACGGCGAGGGGTTGATGGAGCGCAGGGCACGGTAGACATCGAACGGGTCGGCATACAGGGTTTTCGAGAGCCGCTGCCCGATCTGGGCCTGAAACGTATCACCGGCAGCGATATAGTCTTTCGCTTTGAGAACAGCCGCTTTGTAGTCAGCCTCAGTGCGGTTCGGAATAAAGCGCTCTTCTGATTGCCCTGCCGGGGCAGACGGCAGGGTGGCAGGAGGCTGAAGGCGTTCCAGCAGATCGTTGACCTTGCCGACAGCGATGTCGTAGGCTGCGCCCGGCTCTTCACCGGGTGCGATGCGGGCGTTGCAGAGGGCCAAAACTTTGTGTTTGACGTTGTCGAAGACCAGAATCGTGTCAGTGAACAGAAATACGCAGTCGTCTAAATTGAGATCGTCCGTGGCTAGCGTCGGGAGCTTCTCGAAGAAGCGCACGGTATCGTAGCCGATCATTCCGACTGCGCCGCCCACAAACGGCGGTAATTCCGGGGATGGCACGTATGTGTACCGATCCAGCAGTTCTTTTAATAAGTGCAGCGGATCGCGCTTGTCGGCAGTCAAAGTCACGGTCTCGGTCTTGCCGCCTTCAGTGATAGTGGCCGTGTCGCCTTTGCTGCGGAAGATCAGAAATGGATCGCTGCCGAGAAATGAATAGCGGGCCAGACGCTCTCCGCCTTCCACGCTTTCCAGCAGAAACGAGTTTGGGCGATCTCCAGCAATCTTGCGGTAGGCAGAGACAGCAGTCTCCATGTCTGCCAGCAATTCGCGCCAGACCGGAATCAAGTTTCCCTGCTTGGATTTCTCGATGAACTCTTCACGGGTCGGTGCCGTCATTCCAGCATTCTTTTTGACATTCTTTAGGGACATAGGGGTTGACACAGAGTATACCTTGTAACGGAAGTCGAGACACAAAAAAGGGCCGGGGGTTTCACACATTGGAAACGCCCCGGCCCTACTTTGAATTCGCTTGCATACGGCAAGACGGCAAAAGGCGATCAGCGTTTCCAGTGGATTTGGAGCTGCCACCACCACGAAGCCAAGCTGTTTACGCCGTTCTGCATTGTGCTTCTAGTATACAGGCTGAGGGAAATATTTGTCAAGTCATTGCTTCGAGATTTCTACCCTGCAA
>JBPBQB010000177.1:0-17305 GCA_050954545.1 Janthinobacterium lividum
CCTGCCGACAGCCAGTGGACCACTGTCACGCTGTCCGCAGATCCCAAGCCCTACCGGTTCCTACGCTACCTGAGCCCAAACGGCGGGTGGGGGAACGTATCGGAAGTGCAGTTCTACTCGGGGGGCGTGCAGCTTTCGGGCACGGCGTATGGGTCTGCGGGCTCATTCGGCAATGACGGCAGCACGTTTGCGAAAGTGTTCGACGGGGACATCACGACCTGTTTTGACGGTCCCGGCCCCAACGGAAACTTTGCAGGCATCGACCAGGGCGCAGCTCCTGCACCCGCGCCAGCTCCGACGCCTGCCCCGACACCCGCACCAGTTCCAACGCCTGTACCTGTGCCGACGCCTACTCCCACACCGACGCCTGCACCAACTCCGACGCCTGCACCAACTCCGACGCCCGCACCTGCGGTTACAGGAACGGTGAGCTTCTACCCGCGACTGACTTGTGCTAATCGGATGCCGGGCGGCAAGTTCCAGGGCAGCCCGGACGGTGTGACTTACACAGACCTGTACACGATCAGTGCCACTCCCCCAGACGGTCAGTGGTCGACGGCAACTCTGTCTGCCGATCCTAAAACCTTCCGCTATCTGCGGTATCTGAGTCCGAACGGCAGCTACGGCAATATCGCCGAGCTGATATTCTATTCAGGCACGGGCACAAGCGCAGTCAAGCTAACCGGTACTCCGTATGGCTCGGCAGGTTCTTACTACAACGACGGCAATACGTTTATGAAGGTGTTCGATGGAAATACGACCAGCTTCTTCGATGGCCCCGCCGCCAATGGAAACTTTGCTGGCATCGATCAAGGTACTGCGCTGGCAGTTCCCGCGCCGACACCTGCTCCGACACCGACACCTGCTCCGACACCAGTGCCAGCGCCAACACCTGCTCCGGTACCAGTGCCAACCAGCAATACCGGCACGGTGCGTTTCTATCCGCGCGTGGGCAGCGCCAACCGGATGCAGGGCGGCAAGTTCCAGGGCAGCAAAGACGGCGTCACCTACGTCGACCTGTACACCCTCAGCGGCGTTCCTGCCGACAGCCAGTGGACCACTGTCACGCTGTCCGCAGATCCCAAGCCCTACCGGTTCCTACGCTACCTGAGCCCAAACGGCGGGTGGGGGAACGTGTCGGAAGTGCAGTTCTACTCGGGGGGCGTGCAGCTTTCGGGCACGGCGTATGGGTCTGCGGGCTCATTCAGCAATGACGGCAACACGTTTGCGAAGGTGTTTGACGGGGACATCACGACCTGCTTTGACGGTCCGGGTCCCAATGGAAACTTCGCAGGTATCGATCAGGGCCATTAAAGCCTACTGAGACAGCTTTTTCTCAGCCGTGACAAGCGCATGGCTGAGAAAAGGCTTTTCAAAGGCAAGGTGAAAGAGATACGAAACAACCAAAGCCAGCGGGACACCGACAGCCAGCATGATTCCTAATGCTGGGATCGGTGCCAGGTGCAGAGGCCGCAGCGCTGACTGGCATACTGCTAGGACAGGCGCATGAACGAGATACAGGCTGTAGGAAAATGTCCCCAGCAATACCGCCGGGCGCGACTCCATCAGCCTGAGTGCCAGCGAGGCATAACCGCACGTTCCGGGTGATTGATCCGTCGCTGTTTCGTGGCGGCGGGTCAGACTCCGGGTGCAGGCGACCAAAAGGCAGGCAGTCGCCGCCCCGACGAAAATGTCTTTCAGCACGACGTTTCCCGGCCAGTCGGAATGCTTCAAGCTTACCAGAACGAGAACCACGACCAGCAGAGCCGAGAAAGCTCCCCAGGGCAGCCGCTCCCGTCCGCGAACCAGCAGTGGCTTCTGAGAAAAGTTGAAGTCAGCGGCTGCCATGCCGAGCGCGAACAGTCCCAAAAACTGCGGGCTGACGCCGCTGAAGCGGTCAAAAAAGAGGAACAGTGGAACCAGGCCGATCACAAAAGCCGCCGCGACACAGGCCGCCGCGCCCCATCGCCGCCAGATCGGCAGGAGTGCCAAAGGAAACAAAAAATAAATCTGCCATTCGGTTGCGACACTCCACATCGGGTAATCGATCTTGCTGTGCCAGTCTGGATCGAAATTATGGACCAGCAGCAGATGTGAGATGATGACGCTGGGAATAAATGCCGGCAGAGCTTCATTCCAGAGCGCTGCCGGATGCGAAAGATCGTGCAGAGCTGGAACGAGAGCGATTACAATGAGGCTCAAAGCCAAAGCCGCATAATAGGGCGGCAGTATCCGTCTGGCCCGACGCTGGATAAACTCAGCAAAGCTGCGAGACATCCTGCCTGAGCGAACCACTGGAAGCATCAGGCAGTAACCTGAAAGCACGATAAAGATATCGACTGCACTGCGTCCTAAATAAAGCCAGTAAGTCAGAAAAGCAGCAAGGGGCGGCAGCGCAGCTTCTGCCGTCAAGCCGTAATAGGCATGATGCATGACCACATACAGGGCGGCCAGCCCGCGCAGCCCGTCTAAGTAATCCAGACGCAGCCGGGCGGGCTGTGGTGATTTCGGAGGTGAGAGCGGAGCGGAAACGGGCACAGGATACCTCATGGAAGAACAGGCTCGGCATCGGTCCGGTAGCGGATGATGCGAGCGGGTGCGCCGACTGCAATGGCATTCGCGGGAATGTCATGGGTCACGACGGAGTTTGCGCCGACAATAGCATTGTCTCCAATCGTGACACCTTTGACAATCGTGGCTTTGCCGCCGATCCAGACATTCCTGCCGATCCGAATAGGCCGGCAGTCAAACCCCTGGTCCCGAATTGGGACATCCAAGGCCATGTCAAACCGGTGATCATGGTCACGGATACTGACCATTTCCGCAATCAAACAATCATCGCCGATGACAATAGACTGTTTGGCGGCCAGAGTGCAGTGGTGACCAAAAATGGTCTGGTTTCCCACGATAAGCGAACCAGCGGCCTCTAAGGTCATGCCTCGATCTAAAACACATTTCGATCCGAAGACGATCTCAGCGGCCTCGCTCATATTCAGGCAGAGACCGGGCCGAATGTCACATCCTGCTCCAAACTGTGCCCGCGCATAACGGGCGCGAAAATAAATCAACCGGAGACGCCGCGCGAGCGCGGGCCAGAGAGAGCGAGTGACACGGCGCGGGAGAGCTGCCGAGGGTGAGTTCCCAAGTTGCTGTTTAGGCCTTTGCTCCGTTGTAGACATAAAATGCTCCTAAACAGAGTTATTCCCTATTTCCGTCAAAGTTTCCAAGGTTAGCAGCACTATTTTAGGGTGCATTTCACTTTGCCGACATTGTTACCATTTGTTAATGGTTCAATTAAGGCTGCATTCGGTAAAATAACGACACGTTATGAATATTGCCATCACTTCACTTTATCTGCCAAGCGGCAGCAAGATCGGGGTCGGATACCAGGTTCATGCCCTGGCTAACGCCCTGATGCGTCGCGGGCATGAAGTTACGGTCTTCAGCCAGACCGGTGCGTCCCCGGATTCGCGGTACGAAGTCGTTGTCGTGCCGCCGGGAGCACACTTGAAGACATTCGGGTTTGCCTGGGATCTGCGCCGCTCTGATTTCAGCCGCTTCGACGTGCTCAACGCCCACGGTGACGACTGGTTCTTGTGGGGCCGAAAACGTCCGCGCCATGTGCATACGTTCCATGGCTCCTGTCTGGCGGAAACTCTGCATGCACGGGGCCTCACCGCGAAAACGCGCATGGCCGCGCTGGCGCTGTGCGAATACAGCGCGGCGGCACTTGCCGATGAACTGGTGACGGTTTCCGCAAACACGCAGCATTACCTGCCGTTTGTCAAGAAAGTCATTCCCTGCGGCGTGGATTTGGAATCGTTCTCACCAGGCGGCGAAAAATCTGATGTCCCGTCTTTGCTGTTTGTCGGCACAATGCATGGGCGGAAGCGCGGCGCGATGCTGCTGGACTTGTTTCAGCGAGAAATCCGCCCGCAGGTGCCGAACGCAGAATTCTGGGCGGTCTGCGAAAACCCGGTAGAAGGACCAGGAGTACGCTGGTTTGGCCGCGTCTCCGCTGAAGTGCTCTCCGACTTGTACCGCCGGGCCTGGGTCTTCTGCCTTCCCAGCACCTATGAAGGCTTCGGCGTCCCCTATATTGAAGCGATGGCTTCCGGTGTCCCTGTCGTCGCTTCGCCGAACGTGGGAGCGCGGGAAGTGACCCAGGAAGGCCAGAGCGGGCTGATCGCCCGTGATGAAGACTTGGGAGCCGTGCTCGTGCAGGTGCTGACAGACGAGGCAAAGCGCGATGCTCTGCGCTCGGCGGGTCTGATCCGTGCTCAGGACTTCGGCTGGGACAAAGTCTGCGCTCAATACGAAGCGGTGTATGACCCATCTTCCGTATCGGTTTCGACACTGGCGGCGTCATGAACATTGCCATTTTTGCCAGCGCATTCTATCCGCATTTCGGCGGTGTCGAAGAAGCCTGCCGTCACCTGGCGCTGGAATATCAGCGGCGCGGGCACCGCGCCCATATTATCACGACGCGGCATCCCAGTGATCTGCCCGCGCATGAAACTGCTGTCGGGATAGATGTTTGGCGTTTCCCGTTTGAGATGCCGCGTACCCGTCCCGCCGGTCTTGCCCATTTTGCCCGCGCGTTTCCTGCCGAGCGCCGGTCTATCGCAAATCTGCTGAAGTCGCTGCAAGCGGATATTATTCATGTGCAGTGTGTCAGCGCCAACGGTTTTTATGCGCTCTGGGCAGCGCAGGATACCGGCCTGCCGATGGTAGTCACGACGCAGGGTGAGCGGACTATGGATGCGGGACAGCTATACCAAAAAAGCCTGGCCGCCAATTGGACATTGAAGACTCTCCTGCGCCGAGCCGATTATATCACAGCATGTTCGCAGCAGACATTGGATGACATCAAAGAGTTCGCAGGGTTTTCAATCGAGTCTAAGAGCCGGGCTATTTATAACGGCATTGATCTTGACGAGTTCGACACGGACAAAACGCCTTACGTCCATCCTCGACCCTATATTCTCGGCATTGGGCGAATCGTACCGCAAAAAGGCTTTGATATACTTATCGATGCCTATTCCCGGCTGATCTACCGTCTTGCTTCAGCACCGGACTTGATTATTGCCGGGGACGGACCGGAGCGGGAAAAGCTTCAGGCACAAATCGACACGCTGGGATTATCAGAGCGGATTCATTTGATCGGCCGGGCGAACCGAACGCAGACAGTCCAGTTGTTTCATGGCTGCCAGTTTTTCGTGCTGCCCTCACGTCAGGAGCCGCAGGGGATTGTCAGTCTGGAAGCGATGGCCTGCGCCAAGCCCGTAGTCGCTGCCCGTGTTGGCGGTGTCCCCGAGATCGTGCTGGACGGTGAGACGGGGCTGCTCTTTTCCGGCGGGGATGCTGTTGCTCTCGCACATACCCTGGAGAAGACGATTTGTGACGAAGATGAAGCTAAGGCTATGGGGCGGGCCGGACGGGCAAGGGCTGAGGCACATTTTACGTGGCCGCGCATTGCCGATCAGTATTTCGAGATCTATAATAAAGTCGATAAACAGGTGCCATGCAGGACTTAATCTTTGTCTCGATGGAAAACTGGGATGATGTCTGGCGGCGCAACCAGTTTTTGTGCGCGGGCCTCAGCCGCCGGTTCCCGGACAGCAAAATCCTATTTGTCGGCCTGCCTCGGAATGCCACGAATGACCTTCGGCATGGGCGGATGCCGGATTTGAGCGCTGCTGATACGACTGTGCCTGACCTGCCCGGTATCACGTTGACACGCCCGCTGAAGCTGCTGCCGGATACGCTGGGTTGGGGAAGGCGGCTGAACGAAACTCTGTTCCGCGCCCATTTACGGCGTGCCGCTCGGCGTCTGGGAATGCAATCGCCCATTCTGTGGCTGAACCCGCATTCGGCAGTCCACATGGCAGGTCAGATGGGCGAATCGGCAGTGGTCTACGACATCACTGATGATTGGACAATGCAGATACAATCGCCGGCGATGACGCGCCTGACAATTGACCAGGATGCGGCGCTGTGCCGCCGGGCCGATGCTGTGGTTGTCTGTTCCGAGCGTCTGCGTGATATGAAGCGCGGACTGGCAAAAGATTTATATCTCATCCCGAATGGAGTTGATGCCGAACATTACCGGGCAGTGCTGGACGGCACCGGCCCGCTTCCCGCTCCTGCCGATACCTGGGCAAAACCAGTACTGGGTTATACCGGGACAATCCATCCCGAACGGGTAGACGTGCCTTTGGTCGAGTCGCTTGCCCGGCGTTTTTCATCAGGGACAATCGCCCTGGTCGGTCCGAACATGCTGCCTGCGGAAGACCGGCAGCGCCTCGCCGCCTGCGGGAACGTCGTTCTGACCGGGCCGGTTCCGTATGCCCATATTCCAGAGACCATGAGGGCCTTTGATGTCTGTATCACCCCGCACCGGATGACAGCATTTACGGAAAGCTTGAATCCGATCAAGTTATGGGAATATTTTGCTGCCGGCAAGCCGATTGTGTCTACCAATGTCGCCGGGTTTCGGGACTACCCTCAGTTTGTCCGTCTTGCCTCTGATGCCGACAGCTTCCGCAGGGCAGTGGAAGACGCATTGACTGAAGACCCTGCTTCAGGAGAAGCCCGCCGGGCTGAAGCGCGGTGTCAATCCTGGAACGCGCGTCTGGAACAAATCATCGAAGTTTTGCAGTCCTTCGAACATGCCTCTCTCGCTGACAAGAAAGAAGTGATTCGTGCCTCTTGATTCCCTGCCGCTGGTTTCGGTGATAATCATCAGCTACAATACGTGCCGGATGACACTGGACTGTCTGGCCGCGCTTTTTGCTGACCTGAAATCAATTGATGCTGATGTCTGGGTCGTTGACAATGCCTCGAAAGACGGCAGTGCGGATGCCGTTCGTGCCGCTTTCCCGCAAGTGCATTTGATCGAAAACCCAAACAACGCAGGCTTCGGCGCAGCGAACAACCTGGCGCTGAAGTCAGCCGCAGGTGAGTATCTGCTTCTGCTGAACAGTGATGCGTTTGTCCAGCCGGGCGCAGTCGCAGCCCTGGTCGCTTACTTGAAGTCACACCCGGAAGCGGGAATTGTAGGTCCGCGCCTGCTGAATTCCGATGGCTCACGGCAGTTGTCCTGTTACCGCTTTCCGTCTCCAAAACGTGCCTGGCTGGAGAATTTAGGTCTGACCGGTCTGCTGGCACGTCATCCGGTTTTAGGCGATTACCAGAGCTGGGCGCATGATACGGAGAAGTCGGTAGAATGGGTGATCGGGGCCTGCTTGCTGGTGCGGCGGGAAGCTTACATTCAAGCAGGCAGTTTTGACGAAGTTTTTTTTATGTACCAGGAAGAAACCGATTGGCAGCGCCGGGTGCGTGACTGCGGCTGGGACATTGCCTTGACGCCGGCTGCGATCGTGACACATTTAGGCGGCGCAAGCGGTGCATCTCAGCAGGAAAAGATCAACGCCCATTTTTTCGACAGTCTGGACTACTATATCCGCAAGCACCACGGACTGGCCGGCCTTATCTCACTGCGATTAGCCATGATTATCGGCTCGGCGGTGCGAGTTCTGGCCTGGAGCGGAGTCGCGGCGATGATGCCTCGCCGACGGACAATGGCACAGTCTAAAAAACGTCTTCAAGCCTGGCTCTGTGCCCGTCAGGCGACTCAGTGGCGCGGGGCCGGGAAAGGAGCGCGGGCGTGAATCTTTTGACGCAGAGTTCGGACAAAAAGAGCGGCTTGACTGTACCCGCATCATTCTCATGGCGGCGAGTATTCGGCGTTTTGATGTGTCTCCTAACGGCTGTTGTCCTGACCAAGCTGGCTTTTATCAGCCTGCTCATCCCAGCGGCGATTTTCTATGTTGTCGGCTTTTCGCTGGTCGCCTGGTATTACCCCGGTGTCGCACTGATGCTGATCTTTGCCTCCGCGCCTTTCCAAAATGATCTATCGAGCGGCGGAAGCGCCAAGTTCTCTATCGCCGAGATCAATCTCCTGCTGACCCTCCCTGTGCTGTATCTTCGCTGCCTGCTGCAAAAGCTGCGGCTGCATGTCGGGCCGATTCTGGTTCCTGTCCTGCTTTATTTCGCGGTCTGTCTTTTTTCGTCGTCGGTCCACTGGCTGGGGGCGACTGCATTGCTATCGCTTGTCCAGATGTTTCTCTATTTCGTGGTCGCTGTGACTATCTTCTGCGTTTTCGTCACTGACCCAAAGCAGTACTGGGTTGCTTTTCATGTTCTGATCGGAGTCGGCGTTTTTCTCGCGATTGCAGGCATGGCGACTGGATACTGGTTTATCGGCCTGAACAAAAACGGCCTCGCGTCTTCACTCGCCTGCTGCTTTCTCGTGGCTGTCGAGCTGATCCTCTCGGCGGAAACCACCCGCCGTCGGTACTGGCTGCTGGCGGCGCTGGGAGTGATCGGGATGGGCCTCCTGTTTTCGCTTTCACGCGGTGCGTGGCTGGGGACACTCAGCGGCGTCTTTCTCATCTTTGCCCTTCGGGGGAGGCTGGGCCTGCTGCTGAAAATCATTATCTGCCTGCTGCCCTTGATTGCCGTGTTCTGGTTCACCCTGCCTGCCTCATCCCGCAATTATGCAACAGGCTTTGGTCAAGACCATTACAACATCAAGATGCGTTATGCCTCTATCGACATTGCTCAAAGTTATTTCAATCAAAGCCCGGTCTATGGCATGGGCGTCGGTCTGCGAAAAAATTATGATGCCACAAACCTGCTGCTGATGACATTGGCGGAGACCGGCGTCCTCGGGGCGCTGGCGCTTCTTCTTATCCATGCCGCGTTCTTCCAGATGATCTGGCGGACACAGAAGCAGATTGCCCGCTCGGAAGTGCTATTTTCCCTTCTCTGCATCGGAGGCGCACTTGTGCTGGATAAATTTGTTCATGGCATGGTCGATCAGTATTGGAGCCGGGGAGCCGTCATGGTCGCGTGGGCGGGCGCAGGCATGGCGACGCGGGCCTATTACGCCGCTGGCACACGGGGCTCGACTGCTGCGGTGACCCGCTGGCAGGCACTGCTGATGAACGACAGCGGCTGAAGAGCCGCTTCAAATAACTTATGAAGATCGCATTGTCATTTCCAGGCTGTCACCGCAGGGGGGGAGTAGAGCGCGTCGTTTTTGAGTGTGCGCGTTATCTGGCTCAGCACGAAAATGACGTCACAGTCTTCGCCAATGAATGGGACAAAGACGAGGAAGCGCCGATCCGCTACGAGTATGTGCCGATACGAAAACAGCCGTCATTCCTGCGGCCATTGTCATATTTTCAGAACGCAACACGCCTGATCGATCCCGGTAAGTTCGATGTCCTGAACACCCACGGCTGCGTCTGCCCCACCGGCGGCGTCCATCTTGTCCACAGCCTGCACCGTGCCTGGCTGGAGCGCAGCCGGGAGATGCGCGGCCCACTCTCGGCTGCGCGGTGGAAACAGAAGCTAAACCCGATCCACCCCGTTCTGCTTCGGCTTGAAGCTCTCCATTTTGCGGAGCGCCGTTACCGCAAGCTGATCGCCCTGACACCGCAAGTCAAATCCGATCTGCACCGGCTGTACGATGTGCCGCTGGAAGACGTGATCGTTAATCCCAACGGCTTTTCTCCGACAGAGTTCAGCCCGGAGCGACGTGCTGCCAGGCGAAACGAAATGCGGGAGCATCTCGGCTTGAAACCGGATCAGACCGTGCTGCTTTTTGTCGCCAACGAGCTGGAGCGCAAGGGCTACCCGGCACTAATAGAAGCGATGCGCCTGCTGAACGACCCTTCCGTGCGTCTGCTGGTGGTAGGCCGCTCGGACAGCGCATCTGCGCGGCGGCAGGCACAAGAAAAAGGAGTATCCGATCAAGTCATTATCTGCGGGCCGACACAAGATGTAAGCGGATTTCATGCCGCCGCCGACCTGTTTGTCCTGCCGACACAATATGAGGCTTTCTGCCTCGCCATTTTAGAGGCATTGGGAAGCGGCCTGCCGGTGGTGACCACGCGTGTCCCCGGCGCACAGGACGCGATCCAGCCGGGAATAAACGGTGCATTGGTGGATGATCCGAAAAGCGGCCCAATGCTGGCGGCGGCACTCGGACCACTTCTGGACAAAACCGCCCGAGACGCTCTTTCCGATGCTGCCCCGGCAAGCGTGCTAGCCTACCAGTGGCCGACTGTGTTCGCGAACTATGCGAACATTTTGCAGCAGTATTCTCACTAACATGGTATCACAAAATCAGCTTCGTGTCGTATTATTCACCGACAGCGATGTATTTGCAGGCACCGAGCGCCATATGCTTGACCTGGCACGGGGCCTGTACGCCCTGGATGTCGCGGTCACGGTCGCCTGCCCGTCACCGGCGGCGCTGGAAGAAGCGGCCCGGCGCGACGGCCTGCCGGTGCTGGCGATCCCAAAGCAGGAGCTGGTGGACTGGAACGCGGCGCGGGTTCTTGCAAAGCGGCTGAAGTCGGGCGAAACCGACATTATCCACGCGCACAACGGGCGAACGGCGCTGGCTGCCGCCCTTGCGGTACGGTTGGCAGGGAGAGGGCGCTGCGTTATGACGCAGCACTTTTTGAAGCCGAACCATGCCGCTCAGCAGGGGCCGAAAGCGGCAGTTTCCCGTGCGGCGCATCACTGGGTCGTCGGGCAGATAAGCCGCATTCTCGCCATCTCCGAAGCTGTCCGGCAGGCGATGCTGGCACGGGGAGAAGCGCCCGACAGTAAGATCACGGTGGTTCCTAACGGCATCTCCGCACCCAGTTCCGGCAATGCTGCCGAGACGCGGCAATCGCTTGGAATCGGGCCTAACACGCCGCTTGTGGTCTGCGCGGCCCGGCTGGAACGGGAAAAAGACATTGCATCTCTTGTCACTGCCATGCAGAGCGTGAGAAAATCTATTCCCGAAGCTCGCTGCCTGATTGCAGGGGAAGGTTCACAGAAGGCAGATTTAAAAGCGCAGATCGAAAGTCTGGAATTGTTAGGGACTGTGACGCTGCTTGGGTTCCGTTCCGATGCGACGGCACTGATGGCTGCGGCTGACGTCTTTGTGCTGCCGAGCCTGGCGGAGCCGTTCGGCCTAGTCCTGCTGGAAGCGATGGCTCTGGGCAGACCGGTCATCGCGACTCGAGCGGGAGGGCCTCTGGAGATCGTTGTAGAGGGCCAGACCGGGTTTCTCATCCCGCCATCGTCGCCGGAAGCGCTGGCTGCTGCCATCATAAGACTGCTTGCAAACCCCGCCGTGAGTCACCAGCTTGGGGCGAATGGCCTTGCGCGGTACCAGGCCCTGTTCACGGCGTCACGGATGGCGGAAGCAACAAAAGCTACCTATGAACAGGTGATGCACAGCTAGGCAGGCAGCGTTTCCCGGTAGATCTTCCACATCCGCTCGGCCACACGCGCCCAGGTGTACTGATCTTCGGCCTGACGGCGTCCAGCCTTGCCCCGTTCCCTTGCTTTCTCCGGGTCGGAATGGAGTTCTAGGATCGCTGCTGCCAGCGCTTTGGGATTTCCTTCGGGAAAGATCAATCCACCCTCACCGACGACATCAGGGATCGCGCCGGAATCGGAGCCGATGACGGGAGTCTCACACGCCTGTGCTTCAATAATCACCCGCCCGAACTGCTCTTTCCAGCGCGGAGTCGTGTGGGACGGCAGAATCAGCGTGTCCAGAGCGTTCATGACCTGGGGCAGCTCCTCCTGTGGCCGGGCCGGCAGGAACGTGACCCGCTCTGCTACGCCCAAAGTGTTTGCCTGCTGCTCCAACGACGACTGGAACGGGCCGGAACCGGCAAAGACGAGATTGACATCGGGGGGACATTCAGCAAGAGCCGCTATCATGTCGGCCAGCCCTTTTTCTTCTACCAGACGCCCGACATAGCCTGCCACGAACCCGCTTAGGCCGAGAGCGCGGCGGCATTCGACCCGGTCCAATGGTCGAAACAGGCTTGTATCAACGGCGTTTGGAACAACTTCCGCCTGTCCGGCATAGCCTTTCGCACGGATGTTATCAATGGCTTCGGCGCTGCGTCCTACCACAAAATCAGCATGGCTGAGGGTATAAGACCGAAATGACTCAAAGGGCGGTGGCAGCTTTTTGGCGATATTCTGCTCCGTCTCCGAGACGATCTTCGCGTGGGGTGCCAGACGATTGCGGAGCCACACTGTTTGGGCGCTGACAAGGCCCCAGGGTTCTTCCCAGAGGTCGATAATGTCCGGCTGGAATTCGCGAATTGTCTGGGCCAGCTCTGGATACCAGTGCAGATACCACTGAGCCGGGCCGGACCAGGGCCAGCGGACTCGTCCGATCTGGTATTCGTAGCGGCTGTCCGCCGGCGGCTGCGCTTCCCGCCATGCCTGGTATTCGCGCCAGCGGTCGGGAACGAGAACACGCAGCTCGACATCGGGAAGACGGCTTAGAAAGTCCGCTTTCGGCTGCCCTTCCCGTTTCGATTGACAGGTATGCGAGATCAACAACACGCGCATTACAATTACTTTCCCAAACGGCTTTGCTGCATGGATGGTTCTGTACTCATACCATGTCCTAAAGGACACGGCTATTGGGCGCAGACGCCGTGAACTACGTCTTCGACGCACTCAGATCAGAAGTCTTAGTCCCACGAAGTGGGAGTTGACGGCGTCTGCGCCCAATAGCCGTGCCTTTCAAGGCATGGGCCTAAATTATGAAGCAACGCTTTCCAAAACGGCTTTAAGAGGGCGCGGACAGCAGCGCTTCCCATTGGTCGACATTAACGGCCCAGGACGCGCGGGATGCGCGGGTAACCGAACTTTGCTTCTGCTGCCTGAGCGCGTCCGAGTCGGTCGCCATACGGCGCAGATAGCCGACGACAGCGTTGAAATCTTCCGGGTCTACCAGCATACCGGCTTCCCCGAAGGCATCCGGGATGCCGCCCCGGTCGGCCCCGATCACGGCGCAGCCGGAGGCCATGCTTTCCAGACAGACAAGCGGGTTCGGGTCATGGGTGCGGGACAGGACACAGGAAACGTCCTGACTGCGGACTAGCGCCGGCACGTCAGGCCGGGTGACATGGCCTTTGTAGTCCGCACCGATGGCCTCCATCTTTTCTTTCAGAGACCGAAAAAATGGATCGGTCATTTCCTGACCGTGCCCGTAAAACCATAGTCCGCCTGCCACTGTCAAATGCACCGGCAGACCCTCACGCTGCAAGGCAGCGACGGCATCGGCGGCGATGTCCGGGCCTTTGTTGCGGTCAATGCGCCCGATAAACAGCACGTTCAGGCAGGGCCGAGGCTCCAGGAAGTCGGGGCGCGGATAGAACGCCTCCAGATCAATCCCATTATTGATCACGGCCAGCTTGCTGTCGGGAACGCTGTACTTGTTCTGTGTCCAATTGCGGATATGCTTGCTGCAAGCGACAAACGTGTCGACCGCCGCAATCGTGTCGCTGAGATCGGTCTGACGCGTTCCCTGCTCGTTTTGCAGATCGACCAGTATCTTCGCGTTTGGAAGAACCTGCCTGATATACTTGGGTGAAACCAGGTCATTGAAGCAGATTACGACGTCCGGTTTGGGAGTGAGTTTCTTTAGGGCACTCTGGAACGACGCCAGATAATACTCGTAATAGGCATAGTCCCATTGCGTTGTTTTGTTTCGCAGCCGCGACAGTACGCGCTGGGGCAGGGAGAGTTGATCGCGCTGTTTAGCGGCAAGCGGCACGACTTTCCCGATGGAATACGCAGGGTCGTCGTTTGTCGGGGTCAGCACCGTGACTTCATGCCCGCGTGCCAGCATCTCGGTGGCTGTCTGCATGATGATTGTCGAGATAGCTCCGCCGGAGACCGGGGAGTAATACTCAATCGGCATATTCAAAAAACAAATGTGCATCTTGTTAATCTCTGACAAGAGACTTCATCTCATTCCAGGTGCGCTCCCACGGAAACTCCTGCGCCCGGCAACGAGCCGCCTGCGCGTATTCTGCGCGGCATGTTTCATCCAGCACCAGAGTTTCCAAATGTGCTGCCAGGCCGTCGACTGAGTCGCGCTCGAACAAAAGCCCTGCGCTGCCGAGGACTTCGGGCATTCCCCCCGTGCGCGACGCGATGGTCGCAAGCCCTGACGCCATTCCTTCGGCCAGTACCAGTGCAAAGGGTTCCTCCCAGCGCGAGGGCACGACATTGATCTGGGCGCGTCGCAAAGCCTCCGGCAAATCAGCACGGCTGATAAAGCCGGGTCTGCTGACAGCGATGCCCCTGCGCTCCAGATCAGCCGACAGCTCTGCCATCTCCGTTTGATAGGCATCCGGCACGGAATAACCATAGTGGTTGGAGCCGAGAATTTGCAGCCGGAACTGCGTTGTCTTTTCCGATAATTGCTGGGCTGCCTTGAGCAGCAAATCAGGGGCTTTGGCTTGATCGGTCCGGCCGACAAAATTGATGACCGGCGTACCTGCCGGGTGCTGGGCAGGAGTAAAGCGCTCCAAGTCGACCCCATTGTAAATGGTTTTGACGCTGCCCTCTCCCATACTGAAATAGTCAGCGTTCCACTTGCTGCAATAATCGCTGACCGCAGTTGCAGTATCTACCGACTGACCAAATTGCGCTCGGAACTTGGGGCTGCACGGGTTCGCATTGTGGGCGTGGTGCAGCAAAAACGCCTTCGGGAACTGACGGCGCAGATACACAGCCATCTCAATATCGTTGTGCAGGATAAATGGCCCGTCCTGCAGCCCTGCCCGGCGTATCGCTTGAACCACTCGCAGGACATAGGCTTTCTGCCGAACATGGCCCCAGCCGGTCAGATCGCGATGCAGATACCAGGCTTTGCTCAAAATTCGGTTTCGCGGGATGTGCGGATAGTCTACAAATACAGTGTTCGCCCACGCATACGGCGGCGCGGCGCTGGTGCGAGTGATGACCCAGGGTTCGACACCCTGCGTTTGTGCGACCCGGCACGTCTCCCAAAGCCAGGTGCTGATCGCACCGCTCTTTGTCGGCGTAAAGGTTTCCGCCGTGCAGTTGATAAAGACAGGTCGCATTAGATCTTTGCCTGCCCAAGCAGGCCGTTTAGCTGCCGCCAGGTCGCTTCCCAGGGGAAATCTTCCGCACGATTTCGGGCTTGTTTCGCATAGTCAAAACGCAGTGCGCCGTCACAAACAAGCTGCTCCAAGCAATCTGCTAGCTGCCCGGCATTGTCGCGCTCAAACAAAAATCCTGAGTCTCCGATAATCTCGGAAGTGCCGCCTGTTCGGGAAGCCGCAATCGCCAGTCCGGATGCCATGCCTTCCACGGTTGTCAGGCCGAACGGCTCATCCCAGCGCGAAGGCACGACATGAATCTGTGCGCTTCGCAGCACACCCGGCAGTGCCGGTCGGCTGACATGACCGGGCCGTTCCACAAAAATACCACGCTCTTCCAGAGTATTTGCCAGTCTGACCAATTCCTGCTGGTAATCGTCCATTTCCAGCCGGTCCCAATGGTTTGAGCCGATCATCAGTACGCGGAAATCTTTGGTCCGCTCCGACAGCATAAGAGCCGCTTTGAGCAGCAGATCAGGCGCTTTCTCGATGCCGGTCCGTCCGACAAAGCTGATCGCGGGCAGGCCTTTTGCGGGAACTGTCGACGGAGTAAACTGCTCCAGATCGACGCCGTTGTAAATAGTCGGCACTGACCCAATTTTATAATAATCTGCGATCCATCTGCTAGTAAAGTCGCTGACACCCGCCGTCACATCCGCCGCCTCCGGGTAAAGGCTGCGAAAGCGTGGAGAGGCTTCCAGTTGATTTTGAAACCAGTGCAGGATTGTCGCCTTCGGAAAATGACGACGCAGGTAAACTGTCATCTCCGGGTCGTTTATCAGCACAAGCGGGCGATTTTGGAGGCCCTGCCGCTTCAGCGCCGACATCACCTGGAATGCATAAGCACGGTGGCTCAGGTGCCGCCAGCCGGTCAGCTTGCGCTCGGCCCGCAGCGCTTTGATGGCAAATGGGCTTGCTGGAAGCGCAGGCGGGTCGAGAACGATTGTCTGAGCCCAGGGGAAACGTGCGGCTTCGCTGCTGCGTGTGATGACCCAGGGAAGCTCGGCATCGTGCTGGGCTTCTTTTTCGGCCACCCGGCAGCATTGCCAGATGATCGTTGCCAGGGCACCACTGCTCGTAGGAGTCCACGTTTCAAGCGGATGGTTGATGAAGACAACGCTCATCGCGCATCCACCAGTTCGTTTGCAAAGCTTTCGGGAGGCCATGCATTCGGCGGGGCGTCCCGCCAGTCAAAGTCGGCAAACATCAGGCCGTCGGTGATGGCATGAGGATGGCTTGGATCGGGATAAGGCAGGATCGGGATGACATCAAAGAAGCAGGCTTCTTCCCAGCGGTCGATGATGTTTGCGCCGCCCAGAAACATTTCCAGCCGGTATCGGCCCGGCTTGAGCCAGGGGGTCCGCAGAATGAACTCGCCCTCATAGGTCTCTGATGCTTCCAGCCAGTGTCCGAGCAGACGTGAGTCACAAGTGACTAAGTCCACACCGGCTTCATTGAAGAGATGGCAGGAGATAAAGTATTTGCCGCGCATGGGCTTATGCTGGGCGATCCGAAACCGGATTCGCTTTTCTTCCGCCGCTTCATAGTAGGCTTTGCTGGGTGTCGCTTCAGCGACTCGCAGCTCACCGGAACCAGGCCGCCGCAGGACATCGCTTTCGGTCATCGCTTCCTGGGCGTTAAAGCTGTCTAGGTAATGCCGGATCGCTTCCTGAACGCCGCCGTAATAAGTCATGCGGCCTTTGGTCAGGTACATCGCGCTAGTGCAGAGTGCAGCGACACTCTGCATATGATGGCTGACAAACAGCACCGTCCGCCCGCTTTCCGCGACATCCTGCATTTTGCCTAAACAGCGGCGCTGGAATTCAGCGTCGCCGACGGCTAAAACTTCGTCGACAATCAATATCTCCGAGCTTAAATGGGCTGCGACTGCAAAAGCTAATCTCACGTACATTCCAGAAGAATAGCGCTTGACAGGCGTGTCTAAAAATTGGTCTACGCCGGAGAAATCGACAATCGCGTCAAACTGCCGGCTGATCTCGCGTCGGCTCATGCCGAGAATAGAGCCGTTCAGATAAATGTTTTCGCGTCCTGTTAGCTCATGGTGAAACCCGGTCCCGACTTCCAGCAGGCTGCCGACCCGGCCATACAGGTCGATCTCGCCGCGTGTGGGCTCCGTGATCTCGCTCAGAACTTTTAAGAGCGTGCTTTTGCCTGCGCCGTTTCGTCCGACCACGCCGACGACATCGCCGCGCTTGATCTCAAACGAGAGGTCGGAGAGAGCCCAGAATGTCTCTTTTTCGATGCGCTGACGGGGATGCTTGATTCGG
>JBPBQB010000168.1:0-17181 GCA_050954545.1 Janthinobacterium lividum
TGGGCCGTTTCAGACATATGAAGGCTATCGTGCCTGGGCAGTACAGGCATCTCAGGACGCCGATCCTTTCTTCTTCGCGGTAGTGGATAAGTCGACAAATCGGGCATTAGGAGTGGCGAGCTACCTGCGGATTCAGCCGCAGCACGGTGTCATCGAGATCGGCAGCATCCATTTTTCGCCTCTGCTGCAGCGGACATCTGCGGCGACAGAAGCGCTCTATCTGATGATCGCGCATGTCTTCTCTCTGGGATACCGGCGCTGTGAGTGGAAGTGCGACGCGCTCAATGCGCCGTCCCGCGCGGCGGCACTGCGTTTGGGGTTCACGTTCGAGGGAGTATTCCGGCAGGCGATTGTTTATAAAGGCCGGAGCCGGGACACTGCTTGGTTTGCGATTATTGACCGGGACTGGCCGCGCCTGGATGCAGCATTCCAGGCCTGGCTCGACCCGGCCAACTTCAATGAGGAAGGTTTGCAGAAGGCACCGCTGGCGGCGCGAACCCCGCCCTGAAGGGCAGGGTTGTTCTTCCTATGCAACCTCTATTCTGTTAAAGCGGCGGCTATAAAAGCTTCTTGGCTCTTGTCGCCGTCCAGAAGATAACCTTCATGCTGGACTAGGAAGGTCGTAATCAGGCCCCGCGCGGGATGAATGCTCATGTTAGTCGCCTGAGCGCCGCCGTGTCCAAAACTGCCGGCGCCTACTCCCCAGCCTAGGCCATAACTTTCTTCAATGCTGCCACCTGTCTGCTTGCGTGTCATCTCGGCAATCGAGGCTTCCGAGAGATAAGTGGTCGGCCCCACTTTGCCGCCGTTCAGGATCATCTGGCAGAAGCGGATAACATCCGGGGCCGTTGAAAATAGGCCGCCGGCGGGCATGGGATAGCGAGTCAGGCGGTTGTCCAGCGGGTAAGTGAGCTGGGAGATTGGGAATGCGTCAAAGCCGTCTCGGGCGGCGTTTGGCCGGTAGGATTTTGCCAGCCTGCGTGTCTGCTCTGCGGTCGGCCAGAAGGTGGTGTCTGTCATGCCGAGCGGGTCAAAAAGGTGCTGCTGCATAAATGTCTCGTAGGGCATGCCGCTGACGACTTCGATAATGCGTCCTGCGATGTTGATACCGATGTTTGAGTAATCGTAGCGGGTTCCCGGCTGAGATTGAAGCGGAGTCATCGCATAGCTGCGGACTGCTTCGCTCAGCGGCAGACTGTCCAGGGTCGGTTCCTCCATGCCGGACTTGAACGGCAGGCCGCTGGTATGATTAAGCAGGTCCCGCACGGTCACTTTCCGGTCTGCTTTGATAAGCAGCCGGTGGGAATCGTCCTGCTCGGCGATTACCCACGGGTCTTTCAGCAGCGGCAGGTAATCCTCCGCAGGGTCGTCGAGATGCACTTTGCTTTCTTCGACAAGCATCATCAGAGCAGTCGCCGTGATCGGTTTGGTCTGAGACGCAATCCAGAACAGCGTATCGGGCTGCATCGGCAGCCCGGCGGCGATGTCGGCCCAGCCGACTCGGCTAAGTCGAGTATTTCCGTGTGGCTGGCGACCGCTACCACCGCACCGGCGATGGCTCCCGAAGCCGCGAACGGCTCCATCACAGTTTCTAATCGGCTCATTTGATTCCGCCTTTACTGAATGTGCTTTTAGTGCTGAGTATGAGTAAGTAGGTGTCGCTCGGGTTCATGCGAAGAGTGTACTGGCTGACACCATGTAAAGTCGCCAGCGGCGTTGTTCCCTGCTCGATATTGTAGACTTGGACCGTCCCGAAAGCTCGCCCGAAATGGATGGTGTCGGAAACAGGGTGCTCCGAGCCGTTCATTAGCTGCTCCGACCAGTCGGCAAGGACATACTCGCCGGTGGGCTTCTGCATCAGGAGATGGGCTGCTGTCAGTGTGTTCGTGTATGTCACGGCAAGTGAGCCGGGGACGAATGTCCGGGCTGCGCCCGGCCCGTAGCTGCCGCGTGGGCTGGCGAGAATCGCTGTCATCGCGTGGTAGTCCTCAGCCGCCGCATGGGGGACATTGCCTGGGTACGTGTAAAAGCCGTAGCTTTGCTCGGGGCCGCTGTCCTGGAGTCCGTAGACTAAATACCCGGTATCCCCACCGGCCATGCTGTCAAATGCGCCCATGACCAGAAACTGGCCGTAGCTCTCTGCCGAAAGATGAACGCCCAAATAAGCGCCGAACTCCGTATGGGCGACCGGCTTCCCCGGTGTCGTCAAGCCCGCGAGTACACGCACATGATTGAGTACATCGACCGGGCGCTCCTGCGGATTGCTGAGATAGGTATGTGCGCCTCCGATGTCGGCAGATCCTGGCGTGTAGTTCTGATTGAGGCCTGTATTTTTCGGGTTGTAGTCGCCCTGCCAGTTGTTAGCCGCAGTCCATCCGGCCCCGAACTCCATCTGGCTGACGGGAACGCTGCGATTGTCCGAATGTGCCCAGGTATAGAGCGACTGCTGGACTGCCGCTGCATCGGGCAGGGTCGCGCCCTGCTGCTGCGGGTACGTGTTATCTTCCTCGTTAGGCCCGCCCATGACATAAATCAAGCCTGGGTAAGCGGAATAAATCGCTTCTTCAAAGCCTAAATTCCGGCGCTGAGTGGCCGGGCTGGCTTCGTCAATAGAAGTCCAGAAGCGCCCATATGGTCCCCAGGCGGTCTGGACAGCCTTCCAGGTCTTCCCATCTGCCACTGACCAGGCCCAGTCTCGGTCAAGCCGGACCCCCAGATATTTTAACTGTGCGCCGACCCGTGCGGTGTCCGTGTCCCAGGGGTCACTTGCGGTCAGTCCGTTGAGATGGGTGTTGACACCCAGTGTATTAAGAAAATATTCCGTCGATCTGGCCTGAACAGTAGTTGGGCGAGTTTGTGCGCTGCAAGTATGGGCAAGAGTGCAGGTCGATAGGAGTACACTGAGTGACGAAATAAGAACGCGCTTTAGAAGCCGAAGAGTGCTTTGTCGTGCTTGCATGATAGGGTAATCATAGCGGAAGCAGAAGAGCTTGTCAAGCATGAGCCACGGAATAAATTCCGAGGCTCGGAAAAGCCCAGTGTCAAGGTGACACAAGATTAAGAACAAGATGCCGATATTCCGCAATCTTCCGTCCCCTGGACGGCGGGTACTTCCAAGCCTCGGAATTTATTCCGTGGCTTCCTCGTGCTGAATTGCCAACTCTATCTGTACCAATTTCGTCATCAAGCAGGAAAACACATGCCGGCCTGAGAACTAGGCCCTATGGACACAATTCCCGTACTGCTGGATACCGACATCGGCTCGGACATCGACGATGCCGTCGCTCTCGCTTACCTGCTGAGCCAGCCCCGCTGCGAGCTGCTCGGCATTACGACTGTCACCGGGGAACCGCACAAGCGGGCGTCACTAGCCGATGCCGTCTGCCGTGTGGCGGGGCGGACTGACATTCCAATTCATGTCGGTGTCGAAGCGCCGCTGCTGGTGATGCAAAACCAGCCCCAGGCGAGTCAGTTTGAAGCGCTGACCGAACGCTGGCCGCACAGCGAGTTTGCTCAGGAGAACACGGCGATTTCGTTCCTGCGCGAAACGATCCGGTCACGCCCCGGCGAGATCACGCTGCTGGCGATCGGGCCGCTGACCAACATTGCGCTGCTGTTTGCGCTGGACCCGGAGATTCCGTCGCTGCTAAAGCGGATGGTGATTATGGGCGGTCAGTTCTTTGGGGCCGCAGAGGGAGGCTTGAGAACCTGCGAGTGGAACATGCTTTGTGACCCGCACGCGGCGGCCATGGTTTTCGCCGCACCGCTTCCCAGTCTGACCGCTGTGGGGCTGGATGTCACGACGCAGTGTGTCCTGCCCGCCGACGAGTGCCGCCACCGTTTTAGTCTCTCCGATGGGCCTCTAAAGCTTGTCGGCGAGATGGCAGAAGTCTGGTTTCGGGGAAGCAAGACAATCACGTTCCACGACCCGCTTGCCGCCGCGCTGCTGTTCGCGCCGTCCCTGTGCGAAACAGTGCCCGCCCATGTCGCCGTCGAGCTGGTCAGTCCGCTGACACCCGGCCAGACTGTCCTGCAAGCCGAGCCCCCGCTGCGCCATCAGGTGGCCCGGACAGTGGATACTGAAGCCTTTTTCACGTACTTCTTTGAGACTGTCGGCTGAGACAGAATAGAAACCGGCACTGGAAGTGCCGGTCTATTGTTGAGTGAAAGTCACTCCGTGACTGAAGACAAGAGAGCATTACGTTGTCCCGTTCCGTAGTGTCGGAGACACTTTCATTCAAGAGCAGACCGGCACTTCCAGTGCCGGTGCCTATTCTGCCCAATCACCGGACCGCCGTTTCCCTGTCTATCGCATCGAATATCTCTGTGCCATCCGGCATGGGGCGTACCCACTGCGCCCCGCAGTGTTCGCAAGAGTCCCGGTCGACGGCTCGGGATCGTCCGCAGTTCGGGCAGGGAAGACGTGCCGGCCAGGCACGGAGGGCCAGGAGCAGCAGGACACCGTAAATCCCCAGCCAGAACGTGCCGAACGCCCACGCGAACTGTCCGCGCCGACTGTCACCGCATCGGCGGCTGATTAGCCAGGCCAGGAAAGCAGCGACAAGTCCCCCCAGTGTGGAAAAGAATAAAACCGGAATGTTGGTCGCCGCTTCCCATAAACCCCATGCCGAAGACCAGCCTAAGTGGCTGCCGATAGACGCATAGAGAGTTGCGGCTGCCACAAGCCCCGGAGGAAACAGCATGGCAGGTGCAGCCTGAGAAAAGCGCATCTTGGGAGGATTATTGAGACCTTTAGCAGCAATAATCTGAGATTGGAGAACATGCCCATCTGAAGCCAAAGTGATGAGGTGGTCAGAGCCTGAAGAATATTCGGGCTGATAGAGGAAAAAGAAACGCGACCGATCGGGCGTCATTGCGACCTGAACATTGGTGTAGACTTTGGGGTCGAACATCAAAGGGGCCGTGAACAGTTTCTTGGGAGGCGTGGCAGGGCGGGATGCGTCGCCTGTGTAGGCCGTCATTTGATTTCCTGAAGTCACGATCAAAGTCTGAACAGGGCCATCGCCACTCATAAGAAGTGTCGCTCCCCCGGGACCACCGGGCAGCGACTGCAGTAGATGAATGGCAGGGACCGATCTGGAAACATCGTAAAAGTAGAGAGCCTTCGGAAAGCGCAGAAGATGGAACCCCCCGAAATCGGTAGATTCGGGCTTACCTGCCTCAAACTTTCCTGCTTGTTCCTGATCATCTCCAAAACCGTTCGGCCCCAGGTAGCTGACGACAGGTAGACGCCGTGAATCAGCGACATAGCGGACAATTTGATGGGCTGCTGTCTCATAGTACCAAAAGGTCTGCTGCGCGTCACTGCCTGAAGAAGTCGACCTGAAAACATAGTCCGAAGAAGTCAGGTTGAGGACATAACTGTCTGGGGCAAAATATCGAAAAGAAGCCTGATAGAATTCACCGAGAGACAGATAGTTCAAATCGAATAGCTTGTGATTTTGATTCAGATTGTCCCAAACACGAGGATCGACCGATTTACCGGCTAAGTCCATAACAGTCGTTGTGTTGTGACCAAAGCGATCGGTATGTTCTTCATGCCAGTAAACATGCTCCTGCAAATCGATCTGCTGCGTAGTCCGCCACCCTTCCTGATTTTTCGAGTGGCTGAGAGCGTTCAGTGTCCCGAAAAGCAGCATTAAGGCAGCAATAGACACGGCGACTGCGCCGGGATAGAGAGTCATGCCGAGCACGAAGCGGGCAGACTTGGTCTGCTGCGAGTAGTCGCCGCTTGTGACGAAACTGCCCCAGGCGGCGCAGAGCAGGACGACGGTCACCAATACGCTGACAAGCGCTGCCTGCCAAAATAGAGTCAGTGTAACTGCTGCAAAGGGTGCAATCAGCGCCGCCACTATCGGCAGTGCCCGGCTGCCGTACCAGCGGGCGGGGCGTACTGCCACCAGGAGGCCCGCGAAGTAGAAGGGCAGGCCGCTGAGGATCGACGCCCACCCGGCCAGCGTGAACCGGAAATCGAACGGCGCAGGAATGTGGCTCGGCTGAGCAGCCCACGCCGCGAGTCCCAGCAGTGGCAGGACTGTCGCCAGCAGATACAGGCAGACACCGGGCAGGACTTTGCCCCAGAAAAGTGTTGTGCGTGAGGCCGGACGATGCACGAGAAACGCCCACTGGTCCCGTCGCAACTCCGGCAGGATCTGCATCAGGCCCAGTGCCAGACCGATTAGTGGCATGGTGATTGTCAGGACGAGATTTTCACCACTCCAGAACTGACCTAGATTCAAGAATTCCGACTGCCCGAACTGGTGATACCAGGCATAGGTGAGGCCGAGTGTCAGGGCAAGCCCAGCTAGGATGGCCCAGCGGGCAGTCTCATGGCATTCTTTCCAGAACATTGCTTTCATTGGGGTATTCATCGCGTTTCCTCTTTCAATCCGTTTTCTGACGGCTCGTTCATGTTGTCTAAGAAGTAAGACTTTTCGCCTCGATTGCTCAGGTAGCTGACGAATGCATCTTCGAGACCTAGCGGGGCTGCCTCGATCTGCGACGCGCCCAGGGCTGCCAAGCGGCGCTCTGTGTCGGCGTCGCAGGTCAAAGTCAAGGTCACCTCGCGGCCTGCATGGGATGTCTGCAGCAGGCCCGGCAGCGGCGGCAGGGCTGGGGGCGTGCCGGGGAAGGTCAGGACAAACTGGCGGACACGGGCCCGAAATGTCTCTAAAGAGCAGTCGGCGCGGAGCAGGGAGCCGTCCAAAACTGCGATCCGGTCGGCGACACGCTCGACATCGGAGAGCAGATGGGATGAGAAAAAGACAGTCTGATCGGCCTTGCGTGTCAAATAGATCATAGACTGAAGCAGGCCGCGCCGGGCGACCGGGTCCAGACCGAGCGCGGGATCATCCAGAATCAACAGTTCCGGCTGCGGGGCCAGTGTCAGAGCCAGACACAGCCCCGCCCGTTCACCGCGTGACAAGTCTCCGGCCCGAGCAGTCGACTTCAGGCCGAAGTGAGAGAGTACCGATTGGAAAACGCGGTCGTTCCAATTGGGATAAAACGCCGATTGAAAATGCCCGCAGTCCGCGACACTCATCCAGCCGTAGACATGATGCCCTTCGGCAAGGTATCCGATCCGTGCTCGGACCTCCGGTGTCAGCGCCCGGCTGTCGTGGCCCAGGACGCTGGCCGACCCGCGTGTCGGAGCGATCAGGCCCAGCAGCATCCGAATGGTCGTGCTCTTTCCTGCTCCGTTGCGGCCCAGAAACCCGAAGATGCAGCCGCGCGGGACTGTCAAATCCAGGGCATCTACGACGCAGCGTTTGCCGAAGTACCGTGTCAGCCCGCGCGTTTCAATCACATTCTCGCTCATGCATTCACCTTTTCCGGCAGCGCTTCCGCCAGCTTTTCGGCCAGACGCCGCCCGATCTCCTCGCGCCCAAAATCTAAAAAGACCACTTCCCGAACAAACTCTTCCAGCGCCGCTTCCAGCCGCCGCTCCCGCTCGTCCTCCGACAGCATCTGCCGGCGTGGGGCAACAGTCAGCCCCCGGCCCGGCTGAGTGACGACCCGCCCGTCGCGGGCCAGATCGGCATACGCCCGTGCGACCGTGTTGGGGTTGACCACCAGCCGCTCCGCCACTGACCGAACACTTGGGAGGGGATCACCGGGCGCAAGCTGGCCCGTTGCGATTGCCATGCAAACCTGATCGGTAATCTGCTTGTAGATCGGGATGCTGCTTCCGGTTGCGATTGTGAGTTCGAGAGCCACGTGTTTTCCCAGCTAACTGTACTAAGTGATGTAGTACAGTATAGCGAGGGGAATAGGGTTTGTCAAGGGGTGTCGGAAATTAAAATACCCGGCCTTGAAAGGCCGGGCTAAAAGGGCACCAAGCCCCTCCGGGGCTAATATGGAATGAGGGGATTGTCAGTACTTCAGATACGCTTCGGAGATGGCGCTGCCGATCTCGATGCATCGAATCTGAACCTGATCTAAGAACTGATGCAGCCCCTGTTTCAGGATCTCTTCGGTCGTGATAAACGAGAGATCGGCCCGAAGACGCCCGACCAGGCGCTCGGCTCGGTTGGAGGCCGGGACACCCTTTGTGCCGCCGATCTGACGCAGGGCACGGTCGACCCGGGTGATGGCGTAGCTGACAGACGCCGGAAAGTCCGGGTTGCGAACGAGGAACGAGACGACTTTACCGGGCGTGATTCCGAGGCGGTTGGCCTTGCGAAAGGCTTCGAATGCGCCGACACTTTTCAGAACTGCGATCCACTGGTGCTGATCCAGTGTCCCGCCGATCTCTGCTTCGCCCAGCAGGATATGGTACTTGACGTCTAAAATTCGAGCGGTCTTGTCGGCCCGTTCCAGCATCATGCCGCATTCGAGAAACGCCCGTGCTTCATCTGTGGGCATGGTCCGCTCGGTAATGCCCCGGAACAGGTGGGACGAGTTCTTGACCTGAGCAAAGAAGCTATGCGGGGACGTTTCAAGTATTTTGTCGACGTTCCACCGGGTCACTTCCAGGAAGAACATGTTCAGGCTCTCGTACATCTCCGACGGGATCATCTCCCGAACGCCGCGGGCATTCTCGCGGGCACGGACAACGCAGGACGTGATCGAATTTCCGTTGTCCCGGCAGAAGGCGAAGAAGTCCAGAACGTTTCGCTCGACCTGAGTGTCATTGTAAAGGGTCGCGAACATCTCGGCATCGCCGGAAATAGTCAGGATCGGCCCCCAGAGTGCCGACGGGTCTCCGTCGCCGCTTTTCGCCAGTGGGAAGGCCCCTTCAAGCTCCGAGTGGTACTGAACATCCACCATCCGGGCAGTCGCCTCGGCACGCTCTACGTAGCGTCCGATCCAGAACATAGCATCGGCTTCACGAGCAAGCATTGATTGGTTCCTGTTATATTGGTAAAGCTAGAGTGCCACGGGTTGAAACCCGAGGCTAAGAAGTGCCCGGTGTCGAAGCGACACAAGAGGGGCATTGGAGTACCCGCATTCTGCATTGTCTTCCGTCCCCTGGACGGTGTGCATCCAGCCTCGGGTTTCAACCCACGGCCTTAATTTATCTCACAATCGGTGCGGGAGGCCAGACGCCCGCCTGAGATGGCTGCTCCGCCAGCGGGTTCGGTGAGACTGGATTCCTGGCTAAATCTCTCAGCATTTGCCAGAGCACGAAGGTGCTATAAAGTGCCAAAAAGTTCGCTCCATAATTGAACAGCTCGGAAGTGAGATAAGAATTGACCGCCGTTCCAACATGAAAATAATGATGTAAATCCCGCGACATACGATCAATCCCAGACAGAACGGAAGAACCCGCCGCAGGGTTCGCCCAGCGCAGATGCTGACGCCAGCTAGGACGCGAAACGACAATAACTATGGCAAAACCTACAATTATGAACAATATGTCAATAATGGTGTGGGAAATGTAGCTAAACTCAGTTAAGATGACGTACCATGGCGGCAGGCTATGCATTTGGTTGTTCTTCCATCTTGCTTAAACCTTTACTGTGCCTTCGACGGCCCGATTTTCGCCTTCTCCAAAGCCCTGCATCTGGGCCTGCTTCATCGCGCCCATGCTTTGCGACTGAGACTGGGATTGGGTCGATGGACGGGCCAGCACCCACGTATCTTTCGAGCCGCCGCCCTGGGACGAATTGACGACGTAGGAGCCTTTGCGGAGGGCGACACGGGTGAGGCCGCCGGGAATAATCGTGATCTCTTCGCCCATCAAAATATAGGGCCTCAGGTCGATATGGCGGCCCTCGAAGCCGTTGATGTCCGGGACAAAGGCGGGAGCGCGGGAGATTTCAACCAAAGGCTGAGCAATGAAGTTGCGTGGGTCGGCTTTGATCATCTCGGCAAACTCGGCCTGCTCGGCTTTGGTCGACTGCGGTCCCATCAGCATTCCGTAGCCACCGGCTTCATTGGCAGCTTTGACCACGAGCTTGTCCAAGTTCTTCAGAATATGGTCGCGCTGGGCATCGTCGGCAGATAAGAAAGTCGGGACATTCGGCAGAAGTGCATCTTCGCCCAAATAGTATTTGATCATGGCCGGAACATAGGCATAGATCACTTTGTCGTCGGCGACACCCGTGCCGACGGCGTTAGAAAGAGCGACGTTTCCGGCCCGGTACGCATTGATGAGGCCGGGAATGCCGAGGGTCGAGTCAGGCCGGAATGTGAGCGGATCGAGAAAGTCGTCATCGATCCGGCGGTAGATGACATCGACCCGCTGCGGGCCGCGCGTAGTCTTCATCCAGACGAGATTGTTCTCGACATACAGGTCACGGCCCTGGACCAGATCGATTCCCATCTGCTGGGCCACAAATGCATGTTCAAAGTAAGCCGAATTAAACTCACCGGGGGTCAGCAGCACGACAGTCGGGTCTTCGATCTTCCTGGGCGAGATGTAGCGCAGATTGGCGAGAAGCTGGGAGCAGTAGTGATCGACAGCCAGCACTCTATTCTCACGGAATAAACTGGGGAAGATGCGGGTCATCAGCATCCGGTTTTGCAGCACGTAAGAAACGCCGGACGGGGAGCGCAGGTTGTCTTCGAGGACGTAGTAGTCGCCTTTATCATCCCGAACCAGGTCTGTGCCGCAGATATGGACATAGATGTCTTTGGAGACCGGAGCGCCAGTCAGCTCACGCCGAAAATGCTTGGCGTTGACTATCAGCTCACGCGGAACCACGCCGTCTTTTAAAATCTTCTGGTCATGGTAAACATCGTGCAGGAACATGTTCAGCGCCCGCAGACGCTGGATCAGGCCGCGCTCGATCCCCGACCATTCCTGGTTGGTCATGATGCGGGGCACCAGGTCGACCGGCATTGTCTTTTCCAGGCCCTGATTGTCGCCATAGACCGTGAAAGTCACACCCTGATTGAGCATGCTGACTTCTGCCTGCTGCGCCCGCTGCTTGAAATCATCGGCGGTTAGCGATTCGAGTGTCGCGTAGAGGCTCTGGTAATGCCGGCGCGGCACACCGGCGCTCTCGAACATCTCGTCATAAAATTTATCGAGGGTGTAGTGATCAAAGAGGGACATAAAAAGCGGCAGGCTCCTGACTTGTTAGCATGAGACCGCGCGGCATTGCGAGGGATACTCATTATACCGGGCTCGGGGCGGGGTGTCAAGGCAGATCCGTGGGTATGAAACCCCCGGCAATAAAAAGCTGACGCCCTCCGGGCTACGGAGATAGGATAGGATTCGGACTCTTTAGCCCGGAGGGCGTCTGCACTTCACTGCTGGGGGTTTCATACCCACGGCATTTTAAGGCAATTTATCCTCGCCGCTGCTGGCGGCGCAGCAGATAGCAGAAGAAGGGAGCACCGAGAAAAGCGGTGACGATGCCGACGGGAAGCTCCCGGCCATCCGGCAAGAGGCTTCGGGCGAGAGTGTCCGCCCAGACCATTAAAATCGCACCGCTCAAAGACGCCAGCGGCAGAACAATTCGGTGATCGGGAGTTCCGGCCAGACGCCGGGCGATATGGGGGCTCATCAGCCCGACAAACCCGATAATGCCCGCAAATGCGACAGTCGCTGCCGTCAGCAACGATCCTGTCACAATCAAGATCGTCTTGAAGCGCTCTGTTTCCACCCCAAGCTGCTGGGCCGACTCTTCGCCCAGCGCAAACAGGTTCATCGCCCGTGCTTCCACCGATAAAACCAGCAGGCCAACGGCTAAAAAGCCAAATGTCACACCACACTGCCCGAATGTTGCGTCTTGAAGCGAGCCATTCAAACGATACTGCAAATACTGTGCATCGTTCGGGTGGCTGAACTGAAGCAGCAGTGAGGACACGCCGCCGAGAAACGCGCTGATCACGACCCCTGCCAGCAGCAGCGAAGTGACCTGCACCCGGCCTGCCCGCCGGGCCAGCATGTAGACGACTGTCATCGCAGTTGCCGCCGACCCAAACGATGCCAGCGGCAAACCCAACCCGCCAAGTGCGGCGTCTTCATGGCCCAGCAGTATTGCTTCCGCACCGACCGACGCGCCCGCCGAGACCCCGACTAAATAGGGGTCTGCCAGTTCATTTCGCAGCAGTGCCTGGAACGCGACCCCTGCCGATGCCAGCGATGTGCCGACCAGGGCAGAGAGCACGATGCGCGGCAGGCGCAGGGTCCACAAAATCGTGTCTGTGTCGGTCTGTCCACTGGGACCGTGTCTGAGCGCTTCCCAAATCTCGCTCGGCGTGAGGTGAACCTGGCCGAAGCCCGCAGCGATAAGCATGGAGATGAGGAGAAGGAGAATGAGCCCCCACCCCCAGCCCCTCCCCCGCGACGGGAGAGGGGAGCCAGAGTAGTAAGAAGTCATTTTTCTTACCCCTCTCCCACGTAGTGGGGGTAGGGGTCGACGCGGAGCGGCGGGGGTGGGGGCTTCCTATCGTCCATGCAGTGCCTTCGCGACCAGCACCAGTCCGTCCGCGAGGCGGGGGCCGGGCCGGGAAGTCAAATCAGATGGCAGGGAGTAAAAACGCCCCTGCCGAGTGGCCGGCAGGCGGCTGAGCAGTGGATCGGATCGAAACGCGGCTTCGCTGGAGGCATCGCCTAAGATCACGTCCGGCGGATGAGCGAGTACCAGCTCTTTCGAGAACGGCCCATACCCCCGCACGGCTTTTCCAATGTTGATACCGCCTGCGCGTGTGACTAAGTCATCCATAAATGACCCCGCTCCAGAGGTCCACAAGGGGTTTACTTGGATCACAATCAAGACACGCGGGTGGGGACGCTTGTCCGCCGCTGTGATCTGCGCGGCAAGCCGCACTTTGTGCTCCATCTGAGCGATCACGAGAGCGGCCTGCTTTGACGTTCCTGTCCGCGCCCCGATTTGACGCAGACTGGTTTCTATCGCCGCCAGCGAAGTTGGTGTGACCGCAAGCACCGGCTGATGCAGGGCAGTCAGCCGGGCGACAGCCCGTGCATTTGCAACACCATCCGCGACAATCAGATTAGGCCGAAGTGACAGCACTTTCTCGTAGCTTGTGTTGACATCCCCTACTTTTGTGATTGCCTTTGCCGCAGACGGATAATTACAGTAGACAGTATCGCCGACGACGAAGCGGCCCAGCCCCAGCGCAAACAGCATCTCGGTCGTTCCCGGTGACAGTGAAACGATCCGCTGCGGCGGGGCGGCGCAGATGCCGGGCGCGAGGCAGAGCAGAAGGCAGACTGCAAAAAGAAGTCGTCGAAACATAGCCTCACTATAGCCCCGTCACTGCTGAACTGTCAAGACGCAGGCAGCGATTCCAGGAGGCGTCGCACCTGCTTTGACGTCTGCAAGTGAACCAATTGCCGCCCTTCGGCATACTTGTCCATTCGCTTCAGGATGTCAGGACGGCGGTCGCGCCGATAGTTCCAGATCCACTTGAGAAAGACAACATCCAGCTTTTCCGGGCAGCCTGGAGGCATGTCAGGTCGAGACTGACCGCGATACTTCAGGAACCGGCGCACCACGCGCCAGGCGCAGAGCGGCGGCAGGTCTAAGAAAATGATGGTATCTGCCGCTGCCAATCGAATCTCCATTGTCCCGCCAAAGTTGCCGTCCGTGATCCAGGTTTCATTGGTGGTCAGCTCACGCATAGTCTGTTCCCAGACTTCTTTCGGCGTTTCGACCCATCCCTCGTGCCAATAGACCACATCCCTCGTGCCAATAAACCACATCCAGATGCACCACCGGCAGGGCCAGTTTCTCACCCATCTGACGCGCCAGCGTAGACTTGCCTGCACCGCCGGGGCCGATAACCGCAGCACGTTTCATAGCTGGAAAGTATACCAGAAGTTTTTACGGGCGGCTGAAGTCGCCCGCAAAGAACTCATGCCTCGTAACCTTAGAAACTGTATAGAAACGATCCAGGACTCCCCCCCAGCCCCCAATAATGGGGGAGCAGGAAGCGGATTGCTGGCGTCCAGTTCCCCCATTATTGGGGGTTAGGGGGCCCAATCCCGGCTTTTTATACAGTCTCTAAGCAGTTTTAAACTGAAAAGTCCCCAAACGCAGACTGCGTTTGGGGACTTTCTTGTAAGAAGATGCCGAGGCTTAACGCTGGCCGGGATCGCCGTAAGGGTCTTGGGACGCGGGCAGGATATTTTGTCCGGGATCGCCGTAAGGGTCCTGCGAGGCCGGCAAAATACTTTGTCCCGTGTTCGCCGCGTGCTGGTTAAAAAGGCCTTCTATTTCTCCAAGCAGGCCGCTGGGATCAAAGCCGGTCTGCTGCTGCTGTCCTGCATGGTTTGAAATCGCGTTTTGGACTTGTCCGAGTAAAAAATTCAGTGCCATAATTTTCCTTTCGAGTGCTGCGTGAACTCACTGCCCCGACTGGCTGCCCGCAAGGCTGGGATCATACTGGGTAAATGACTTCTGAGGCTGGCCTGCCGGCACGGCGGGAGCTGCTTGTCCTTGGTACTGCTGGTAATCCGGCGCATACTGCTGAACATCGCTGGCCGGCACCGACACGGGCTGGCTGGGGGCAGTCAGCCAGGTAACTTTCTGGGGATCTTTCGGGTCACGGTAGTAGACGCCACCGTTGCTGGATCGGTACAACTGCGACTGCGCTGCGCTCCCCTGTGTCCCGGCCTGTGCCTGCTGAGCGGCCTGGTGCTTCTTATACAGGTAGTACAAAAGAGCCGCCCCGGCCAGAACAATGACTGTTTTTTCACCCTTGCTCATGCCCTGCTTCTGCGGCGTGGCTGGTGCTGTGGCAGGCGTCGCTGAACTTGTTGGCGCGGTTGTATCGGCGGTCTGAGACGGCGTTGTGGTGCTGCTTGAACTGGTGTCCGCTCCCTTGTTGCCGCACCCGGTCAATCCTGCAAGAATGGGACCGGCCATCAGGGCGCTCAGCGCCCATGCCAAAAGCCGTGGTGAACGGTGAGTTTGCAGTGTCTGGATCATAAAATTCCTTCCCTCTTTAGGGTGCCCGCGGCCTGGAGTGCTGGCCGGGATAGATTTTTGTCTAGTAATAGATTGCTGGCTTATACCCAAAACTGCCTGTCACAAATCTATTTCGATCCTTCGAAAGCGGCCCCCTGGCCCCTAATTCTGGGGGAACCAGAGAAGATAGTCTTGCTCTGTCCGTATTGAAATAGGCTCTCATGTCAGAACCGCGTTTGTACGAAGAAGCAGCGCGGGCAAACAAGACCGTTCGGAAACGCCGGCAGCAATTCTTTCTTCTTCTTTGCCAATTTCGCTTTCTGCCCGCCGAAGCCGAGAAGACCGATGGCGAAGTTATAGACGAAAGCCATCCAGCCGAAGACAAGAAACTCCCAAAGCTCTGTCTCGACACCAGGAAATCCACTGTTGCTCTGGACTTCATATTCGGTGAGCAGGAGCATGACGGAGCGGCATTTTGGACATTCAATCCATTCATTCCGGCTGGGTTGTTCGGTATTTGCTCTGTAACCTGGCTGCATAATAGTCTTTCAAGCCGCAAGCGTGCCTTGTTTTCGGCCTATAACGTAGTAGATCAAAGCGCCGAGGAAGTGCGTGAAAATGACCACGAGCACCCACACGATTTTGAGACTCGGGTCAGGAAACCGGCGGCGGATTACATCGATCAACTCAACAATCCAGAAGACAGTGGGCAGAAGAACAAGAAAAATAACAAATAGTTCGGTAGGGCTTCCAAAGCCGAATGCGAGAGGTGGATACATGATTTCTCCTTGTGATTTGTGCTGCATCGCCCCCGCCGTGAACGGCAGGTCTGGAGGCGCGGACGCCAACCGCACGGTGTGCGGGAATGCCAATGACCGACAGTCTTCTTGTTCTGATAATTTTTATCTTTCGCACACAGTGCGGTTGGCGCTTCGCCTCCAGACCTGCCGTTCACGGCGGGGGCTATCGGTGCTTATGTTGCTGATGGTTTTTTCGCCTACTCTTTGTCCGAAGGACATTATCTTGGCCGGGGTTTTCTACAACCCCGACATTTCCTATCTGAAGGCATCCCATCCCGAATCCAATGCTTAAACAGCCATTTTTCCGCATCGCAATCAATCCAAAAAAGACGGTGAAGCCGAGCGTAATCAGCATATTTAGGAAAGACCGCCATGTAGACACATTGTAGCTGCCGTTTGCTTGGTTCTGGTGAATGACATAGCCATGCAGTCCGCTTCCCTGCCAGAATCCTTCGCCGACAGACCAGGCGTTTAATAGGGAGAACAAGAAGAACAGCAAAGCGGCGAAACTGCTTTGGCGAACAACAAATTGGATGATGGCTTTCATCTTGGCTTTTCATGCGGTATCTGTGCAGGGACAGGATTTCTCCTGCCCTGCATGGATTGGGTCAGCGCCGCTTGGCTCCGAGGGAACTGTCAGAGGCTGCCGGGGCGGGTTCGGTGCCGTTGGTGCGGGGCAGGGCAAGCGATGGATCGGGGGCGTCTAAGCGAAGCTGACCGCTGACTAACTGAGTTGCTAGGAGGGTCTGGATGACGCCGGTGATCTGGTCGGTGGCGTTGCCTGCTGCGCCGCGTCCGTCGCCGACGCCGCTGATGTTGATCAGCTTGGCATTCGCTAAGGCTTCGGCGATGGACGGGACGATCTGGGGCAAAAGCTCTAATTGCTTCAGCGCCAAGTAAGCGTTGCCGCCCTGCTGGATCGCTTCGTTGACGGCGCGAATGGCATCGGCTTGGGCGAGACCGAGGGTGCGGACTTTGACGGCTTCGGCATCGGCGGCGGCTTCCGCCTGGACCCGGACACGGGCGGCATCGGCGTTGGCCTGAGCAAGCTGGGTCGCTTTCAGCTCAGCTTCGCGCTGGATCGCAAGTGCGGACTGCTTTTTCGCCTCGGCAGTGGCGACAGTGGCGGCATTTTCGGCCTTGCGCTGGTCGAGGTCGCGCTGCTTGTCGTTGATCGCCTGCTCAGCGCCTAATTGGGCTTCGCGTGAGCGGCGCTCCTGGTCGGCGGCGACGATGTCGGCGTTGGCTTTGGCCTCGACGGCGGACTGACGGCGGCGGGCTTCGGCGACTTCACTCTGGACTTCCTTGATGTTGAGCGAGTTAAAGACAAGCCCTAAATCCTGCAATTCTCGCGAACAGGCCCCTTTGATAATGAGCGCCAGCCGGTCATCTTCTTCGACAGGGATGGCTGAAAACGATTTGGCAATGTCCGTTCCCGGTGCAAGCGAAGCGACATTGCGCTGGGCCTTCGCGGAGAACAGCTCGTCATGGTTCAGCAGGTTGACCGCACGCCGTCCTGTCGAGGTCAAGAG
>JBPBQB010000193.1:0-17115 GCA_050954545.1 Janthinobacterium lividum
ACGGCGTACTCGAATTACGCGGTCAGCGAGTGTGACCTGCTGATTGCAGTCGGTGCGCGTTTCGACGACCGGGTCACCGGCAAAGTCGACTCGTGGGTTCCGAACGCCAAGATCATTCACATCGATGTCGACCCGGCTGAGATCGGCAAAGTGCTGCCTGCTGATGTCCCTATTGTCGGCGACGTTCAGGCGGTTCTGACCGAGCTTCTGAAAGTGGTCGAGCCTGCCAAGCACCCGGAATGGATCGCGCGGGTCCAGCAGTGGAAGGCCGATTTCCCGCTGCATTACCCCGCCGACGGTATCCTGCACGGCCAGTATGTCATCGAGCAGATCGGTGACCTCGCGCATCATGACGCCATTGTCGTGACCGATGTCGGCCAGCACCAGATGTGGGCCGCTCAGTTTTACAAGTGCCTCCGCCCCCGCCAGTTTGTCACTTCTGGCGGTCTCGGCACGATGGGCTTCGGCCTGCCCGCGTCTATCGGCGCACAGTTCGGCGCACCGGACAAGACTGTCTTCTGCGTCTCCGGCGATGGCTCGATCCAGATGTGCATTCAGGAGCTGATGGTCGCGACTATCTACAAGCTGCCGATCAAGATCTGTATCCTGAACAATACATATTTGGGCATGGTCCGTCAGTGGCAGGAGCTGTTCTGGGAATCACGCTATTCCAGCGTCGATCTCGAAGCCTCTCCTGACTTCCTGAAGCTGGCCGAAGCCTACGGCGCTCACGGCATCCGCTGCTCCCAGCCGTCGGGAGTGCGTGCGGCATTAGAAGAAGCCATGGCGATCACCGACCGACCGACCGTGCTTGACTTCCGAATCGCCAAAGAAGAAAACGTCTACCCGATGATCCCGAGCGGCGGCACGATCTCCCAAATGGTTGTTTCCCGCCCTGAAGGCATGGTCCCTCTCGATAGCTACATGGCAAGTGAAACCTACATGGACGACGAAGACGCCCGCCCCGCCCACGAAGACGAAAAAGTCGAGCGCATCCCTACCTACGCCGGCCAGGAAGCGCTGGGGTAATCGCGTTGGACTATGACAGCTTTGACAACGATGACCCGGAAACAAGTGACGAAAACTATTCTGAGTACGTTGGATGGCTCTCGGAGCGGACAGCGAAAGAACTTCGTCAGGCTAAAGGCGACGCCGTCAGGCAGAGATTGGTTCTTTGCCAGTACTACAAACGCGGAGAGAAGGCAAATCTTGCGGCCAGCGAACTGATTGACTTCTTAGCAGTCAGTTCGCCTTCCATCTTTGATATGGCTGACTACACGGATGATGAAAGCGATACGGCAATGGTCATCTCCGATGGGTTGACGGACGATGAAGTCAGTAAGGTGGAACTCCAATGACAATGACGATTGACATTTCGCCGACAGCAAAAGCAAAATTGGAAGCTGAAGCGGCCAAGAATGGACAGAAGCCGGAAGAGTATTTGCGGAGTGCTGTTGAAAATACGTTCTTATCAGATGCCGAGGCTTTGCGAATTGAAACCGGGTGGGATGCATTAACGGCTTTGATCGAAGCAAGCCAGATGGATACGGGCATTGTTGACCTCGCCCATCAGCACGATCATTATCGCTTAGGCACACCAAAACGTGAAGATTAATTGGTCGCCGTTCGTCTTCATCGATACTGCCGGATGGATTGCACTGCTAAGCCCAAAAGACGGATTGCATTCGCAAGCCATTTTGGTACGAAATGATTTGAGACAGCGTCATGTGCGTCTTATTACCAGTGAGTTTGTGCTGATTGAAGTTGCAGATGCTTTTTCGGAGCCGCCTCTACGCTCGGTCGCTTTTGAGTTTTACCGTGGGCTGCGGCAAAATAACACGCCTTTTGCTGTCGAGATTGTGCCGGTAAGCGAAGACCTGCTGGCAAAAGGCTGGGATTTGTATCGGCAGCGTACTGACAAAGGCTGGGGCCTGACTGACTGCACGAGCTTTGTCATTATGAAGGAGCAAGGCATTATAGAAGCCTTCACGTCAGACCATCACTACACGCAGGCCGGGTTTACTGTTCTTCTCTCGCGCTGACAATAGGACAGAACTTAGCTATGGACGCCCTATACACAGAATGGACTCGTCGCTGGCAAGCCGCGGTTGATGCCTGCGAACGGATGGGAAGTTTCCGAACAGATATGGTTATTGGACCACCTGCTTCATCAAATGCCGTCTCTGAAATGGAGGTGGCACTCGGTCAGCCGTTGCCTGCGTCATTCAGAAAGGTTTTGCTGGATTTTTCGGCTGAAGTTGAGATTCGCTGGTTTCTTGCAGATGGCATCTACCCACCGGAACCGTGCCCTCAGATTACCTATGGTGGATATGCATGGTCGCTGTCTCGAATGACTGAGATCGCTCACTGGTATCAGGCATGGCTCAAAGTCTTTGACATCAATGACCCCTACAACCGTATCTGGTACGGCAAGTTGGCATTCATGGAAGTTGGCAACGGGGACAATATAGCCTTTAACCCTGAACACGCGCAAGACGCGCCTGTTATCTATCTGAGCCATGACGGGGGTGACGCGCATGGGTATTGTCTCGGCAAAAACTTTGTGGACTTCATTGAAAGGCACAGTCTTCTTGGATTTGCTGGGCCGGCGGGCTGGAATCTGATGCCATTCCTACCGGATGCAATGAGCGGACTTGATGCTTACGGAGAAAATTCCCAAAAGTGGCGGGAGTGGTTTGGGCTAGATTTTGAGGCAAAGAGCCATGACAATGACGATTGACATTTCGCCGGAACTCAAAGCGAGATTGGAAGCCGAAGCGGCGGCAGACGCCGGAGGAGTATACGCGGACTTTGGTTGAAAAGAGCCTGCCGCTTACTGCTCGTCCGGGCCGCGCGTGGAGCGAGATTGAAGGTGTGGCGAGGTTCCCGCTCGCCGGTGAAGATGCTCAGGCTTGGGTCACGCGAACCCGGCGCGAAGAAGATGCGGAACGGGCAGAGTTCGCCGAGTGGAAGGGAGCCTCAGTCCGAACCCTGCAAGAAATCTGGGAGAACAATAAAGACGCCGTGTATGACAGGCTGTGAGGAAAATAACCAATGACACTTACTCTTGAAATACCAATCGAAGCACATTCCTGGCTTGAGGTCGCCGCACAGGAGCACGGACAGCCCACAGACGACTATATCCGCGAGTCGTTCTGTATATGGTTGAGCCTGTCAGCACCGGAAACGGAAGAAGAAGCGTTTCAAGCGGCGAGAGCGCTTTCGCTGCCGACGCTGGAAGAGCTTTGGATCAATGAGCATGATGCGATCTATGACACCTTATGAGAACTACAGCTTATCAGCGCGGTGATATTCTTTTTGCCGAGATCGTGTTCAGCGGCAGTATTGGTAGAAAAACCGACCGGTCGTCGTTCTCAGCATCAATGCGTTCCATCAAGCAGGCTCCAAGCTGATTGTTGCAGCTCTGACAAGCAGTGTTCTGCCGCCATTCCGGCCGGGCCACACCGTCATCAACGATTGGGCTGGCGCGGGTCTTGTCAAACCATCCGCAATGCGCGGCATTATAATCACGATCGATCAAAATGAAGTAGTGCGACCGCTTGGAGTGATGTCGGCGCAGGATCTCTCGGACGTGGAAGCCTCAATCAAAACCATCATGGGATTATAAGGAGCAAAGACGCTTTGCAGCAGCAGCATACAATTACCGTTCTCGTAGACAACAAACCCGGCGTGCTTTCGCGCGTCTCGGGACTCTTCTCGCGCCGGGGCTACAATATCGAGTCGCTGGCCGTCTCGATCACCGAGAACCCGGAGCTTTCGCGCATGACTTTAGTAGTCAATGGCGATGAGCAGGAGGTCGAGCAGATCACCAAGCAGCTCCACAAGCTGATTGAGGTCTCTAAGGTCCAGGATTATAACAATATCCCAATCATCGCCCGGGAGCTGGCGTTGATCAAAGTCAATGCACTGGTCGAAAACCGGACTGCGCTTCTGCAGCTTGTCGAAGTCTTTCGAGGCCGGGTCATCGACATGTCTGAAAAGACATTCGTCATCGAGCTGACCGGGGCCAATGAGAAGATCGATGCTTTCGAAAAGCTCTTGGAGCCTTACGGCATCCGGGAGCTGGTCCGTACTGGACGTATCGCTATGGCCCGGGGCGCTCGCGGGATTTAGCTAAGCCTATGAAAGAGCTGATCGATCCCCATCAAGCCCATCTGCTCATGCTTGCTGTCTTGGTGCTGGCTCCACTTATTGGTCTTGCCTGGGGTGCAGCCACCAAACGCCTGCCGTTTGGCTTAGTCATCGGCATATTAGTCGGTGCCGGCAATTATTCACTCTGGACAGTCTACAATGCCGTCACGCAGAGGCTAGGGCTGGATACGGTCAAGAACTTACTGGTCAACTTGGGCTTGTTTGTAGTGGTTGGGATTGTGATAGGAATTGCCGCAGGCCTTTATGCCGCAAGGAAGCACAGCGTTCCGCAATCAATTCAAGGAGGAGAGAATGGCAACGTGGCAGGAGATCGGAACAGATAACTTTCGAGCGGCGGTGGCATTGTATGACGGAGGATATTACCGAAACGCGACAAGCCGATTTTACTATGCGGCGTTCTCAGCGCTGACCTATGAGCTAATCCTGCGCGGGGCAAGGGCAGCGTTTCGTGATGGCCGTGCGACACCGGGGCACACCGAGATGCCTCGTCTCATCCGGGCCTATTTTATACATATGAGTGCCGGGCGTCTCGCAAACCTTACGGCACTTGCCGAAGGGTTGTACTTGGATCGTCTCGCCGCAGATTACTCGCTGATTCGCGTTGACAGACAAAGCTGCCGGGACTCATATCTCGCGACAGAGAAGATTTTCAATTACTTGGAGGTGGCAGTATGAGTGAAGCAGAGACAATGAACCAGACGCTCAATATTGTTGAAGAGTACGTCAACCGGCATCAGACGCAAGCTGTCCGCCTCACGGTTTCCCGTCAAGGAGCGCGGCATGAGGGGGACTGGTGGTATGTTGTCGTCACTCCAGAGCCACCTGACATTCGCCTCCGCGAGTACCGCGACCTGATGGAAGATGTCGAAGATGAAATCGAAGCTGAAAAGCAACTGAAAGTGCTACTTGTACCAAATTTGCCCGGAGATTAAAATCTGCCATGTTCAATGCACAGAACTTTGCCGTGCGTCTGTCCACCCGCTCGGATCGCTGGTCTCTGCTGAAAGACTTTGTCGCCGAGTGGCATAGTCCGCTCAAGCCTGGCGACGGCTATTCGGCAAGTGAGCTTGATGCGGCAGAGCAGCGGCTTGGGCTGAAATTGCCGCTTGCTTTGCGCGAATGTTACGGGTTTGCAGGCAAGTTTATTGAGGCGTTCTCGGTTAATCCATATTGTTTTACTCCCTTGTATGAGTTGAGTATTCAGGAAGATGATCACAATCAGATCTTGTGGCTGTTTTCAGAGACGCAAGCAATTGTCTCTTGGGGAATCCGGCAGCAGGATTTGGCGCAAGATGCCCCACCTGTTTATAGCGATAACTCTTATGTTTCTGCAGAATTACTGCCATCGAATAAGACATTTTTAGAATTCATTTTGCAGGTCATTGTTCATCAAACAGTTTGCTTCACGGAAATAGGGGGCAACGCAGCCGGCAAAGAGGATACAGCAGACATTGTTGCTGCTCACTATCAGCCGCTTGGCCTGCTTTCCTGGCGGTATCCCAGTGATTTGTCGCAGCTCTACGGAAGCGACGATATACTAATTGAGCTTGATACAGATGGTAAAGGTTACTGCTGGATTTGGGTTGCCGCGCTGACCGAGACGGCCCTTTCAAAGACAGTGGGATTGTTTAGTTTAGGATGGGATTATCTTTACAAAGGCGTCCCCATCGATTAGAATTACTTGTTACTAAGGGAGAACACACAAACACATGCCAGCGAAGGTTTATTACGACACTGATGCCGATTTAGGATTTTTAGAGGGCAAGAAGCTTGCCGTTATCGGGTATGGCTCTCAAGGCCATGCCCATGCGCTCAACCTGCATGACAGCGGGCTGGATGTTCGGGTGGGGCTGCGGGCCGGCTCGAAGCGCTGGACTCAGGCCGAAGAAGCGGGGCTGACAGTCAAAACCGTAGAAGAAGCGGCCAAAGAAGCGGACATCATCATGATTCTCATCAATGATGAAGTCCAGGGCGATGTCTACAAAGCAAGCATCGCGCCCAACTTGCAGCCCGGCAACGCGCTGGCGTTCGGACATGGCTTCAATATCCACTTTGGACAGATTCCATTGCCGGACGGCGTCGACGTTTTCATGACGGCTCCGAAAGGCCCCGGTCATCTGGTGCGGCGGACTTACACGGAAGGCAAAGGCGTCCCGTGCTTAATCGCAATCGCGCAGGATGCGACCGGCAAGGCTCGCGATATTGCACTGGCCTGGGCCAAAGGCATCGGCGGCAGCCGGGCAGGTGTCCTGGAAACGACGTTCAAAGAAGAGACTGAAACGGACCTGTTCGGCGAACAGGCTGTGCTCTGCGGCGGTGCGACAGCGCTGGTCAAAGCAGGCTTCGAGACACTGGTGAACGCCGGCTATCAGCCGGAGATCGCTTACTTCGAGTGCCTGCATGAGCTGAAGCTGATTGTCGATTTGATGTACGAAGCCGGTATCGGCGGGATGCGTTATTCGATCTCGGATACGGCCCAGTATGGTGATATGACACGAGGCCCGCGCATTGTCAACGATGCCACGAAAGCCGAGATGGTTAAGATCCTGAAAGAGATCCAGACCGGCCAGTTCGCGCGGGACTGGATTTTAGAGAACAAAGCCAATCGCCCTATGTTCAATGCCCTTGCGGCGATTGACAACGACTCGCAGCTTGAAGCGGTCGGCAAGCAGCTCCGCGGCTTGATGTCCTGGGTCAAGAAGTCTGACACCGTCAGCGATTAAGCGCTTCCTAAGAACCCGCCGGGCATATGTGCCCGGCGGGTTCTGAAAAAGTGGGTAGAAAAACGATTATGCCAAGTAACCAAGTCCAGATATTTGATACGACCCTGCGCGACGGCGAACAGTCGCCGGGCGCATCGCTCAATGTTGACGAAAAAGTCGAGATCGCCCGGCAGCTTGAGCGGCTGGGTGTGGACATTATCGAAGCAGGCTTCCCGATCTCCAGCCCCGGCGACTTTGAAGCCGTCCGGCGTGTCGCTGCTGCCGTCGGTGACAGCGTGATTGTCTGCGGCCTGACCCGCGCCGTTCCTAAAGACATCGATGTCGCGTGGGATGCGCTGAAAGGCGCGGCTCGGCCACGTATCCACACAGGTCTGGGTGTCAGCGAAAGCCACTTGAAGTACAAGCTCAAAAAGACCGGCGAAGAAGCGATGGCAATCGGGGTCGCGGCGGTGAAACACGCCCGGTCTTTGGGCTGCCAGGACATCGAGTACTTCACGGAAGACAGCGGGCGGGCCGAACCGGAATATCTGTACCGCGTCATTGAAGCCGTGATTAAAGCCGGTGCCACAGTGATTAATGTCCCGGATACCACCGGCTACATGTCGCCGGAAGAGTATGGGGCGCTGTTCGCGGGCATTCTGAACCATGTTCCCGGCAGTGAGAATATTATACTTTCAGCCCACTGCCATAACGATCTCGGTATGGCGACTGCGAATGCCTTGGCCGCGGTCAAAGCCGGAGCACGGCAGGTGGAATGCACAGTCAACGGCATCGGCGAACGGGCGGGTAACACGTCGCTGGAAGAAGTTGTCATGGCCCTGTACACTCGGGCTGATGTCTACAAACTGCACACGAATATCAAGACGGAAGAGATCTATAAGACATCGCGCATGGTCTCCACGATGACTGGTATCTTGGTTCAGCCCAACAAAGCGATTGTCGGAGCAAATGCGTTCGCCCATTCGTCGGGTATCCATCAGGACGGCGTTCTCAAAGAGCGCTCGACTTATGAGATCATTGACCCGAAGACCGTCGGTATCAGCGAGAGCAAAATTATACTCTCGGCCCGGTCAGGCCGCGCCGGTGTCCGTCACCGCCTCAGTGAGCTTGGGCATACGTTCTCCAGCGAAGACGAATTCGAAAAAGTCTACACACGCTTTCTGAGTGTCGCGGACAGCAAAAAAGTAGTTTACGATGAAGATTTAGACGCGATTGTCAGCGATGAACTGACCATTGTGCCGCAGACGTATGAGCTGGTGCAAGTTCAAGTTTCCTGCGGCGATCAGGCCATTCCAACGGCGACTGTCAAGCTGCGGCATCTCAATAAAGCTGTCTTGATGGATGCCGACACAGGCAACGGGCCGGTCGATTCGATCTACCGGGCCATTAATCGCATTGTCCAAGTTCCGAATGAGCTGATCGAATTCACGGTCCAGAGTGTCACCGAAGGCATTGATGCGATGGCGGATGTGACTATTCGGATCAAGGCCGAAGGCAACATGATCTACACAGGCCACGCGGCGAACACGGACATCTTTGTCGCGTCCACCAAAGCCTATTTGCAGGCTCTGAACAAGCAGATTGCCCGGTCAAGCGGCCGGGTCGAAACCGAGCGTGTGCTGGAACATGTCTGATATTCTCATTCGCCCGGCGCGGTCATTGGACTTACCCGCAATCATCACGCTCTGGCGCGAATTGCAGGATATTAACGCGTCCTATGACCCGCGTCTGGCGCTGAATGAGACCGCAGCGGACTGGTTTATCGGCTACCTGCGGGACAACCTCGACAACTCGAATATGGCGATCTATGTGGCTGAATACGAATCAAGCGTTATTGGCTACACCTTCGGTCAGATCATGCAGCGGCCTACTTTGCAGTCCGGCGACTGCGGCTACATCGCGGATGTCTGCGTGCGTGACGGCTGGCGGCGGCAGGGCACGGGCCGTCAGCTTTACAGCCGTCTGAAAGCCTGGTTTACAGCCCATGGCATCACCGCGATTGAAGTGCAGGTCGTCCGGGCCAATCCCGCGTCTCAGGCATTCTGGCGCAAGATGGGGTACAACGACTTTCTACGAACACTCAGAAGCGAATAATCGGAGCGAATAATCATGGCAAAAATTGCAGTTTTAGCGGGCGACGGTATCGGCCCGGAAATCATTTCTGAGGGCCTCAAAGTCCTGCATGCGGCGAAAGCGAAATTTGGGCTGACGCTGGACTTCACCGAAGCACTTGTCGGCGGCGCGGCGTATGACGAGACCGGGCATCCCCTGCCGCCGGAGACACTGGCACTGGCTCAGGACTCAGATGCCATCTACTTCGGAGCAGTCGGCGGCCCGAAATACGATGCCATCCCTGACCCGAACCTGCGCCCCGAGCGCGGCGCTTTGCTGCCTCTGCGGCAGAAGCTGGAGCTTTACGCCAACCTGCGTCCCTGCGTCCTGTACCCGTCGCTGTCCGCCGCCTGTCCCCTGCGGCCTGACCTGGTCGAAGGCGGCTTCGATATTTTAGTTGTCCGAGAGCTGACCGGCGGCCTGTACTTCGGTCAGCCGAAACAGTGGGACGGCGGGGACCGGGCGGTCGATACCTGTGTCTACACCCGCGAAGAGATCACACGCATCGCCCGTGTCGGCTTTGAAGCGGCTCAAAGGCGTGGCCGGAAGCTGCTTAGTGTCGACAAAGCTAATGTCTTAGAAACCTCACGCCTGTGGCGCGAAACTGTGACCAATTTGGCCTCGGAATACCCGAATGTCGAGCTGTCACATCAATTAGTCGACGCAACTGCAATGGATCTGGTGCGCCGTCCGCAGTCGTTCGACACGATTGTCACCGAGAACCTGTTCGGCGATATTCTGAGCGACGAAGCCGCTCAATTGACTGGTTCCCTGGGAATGCTGCCGTCGGCGTCGCTGGGCGCGAAAAAGACCCAGTTCGGCACGTTCGGCCTCTACGAGCCAAGCCACGGCAGTGCGCCGGACATTACAGGAACCGGCAAAGCTAACCCTCTCGCGACCATCCTCTCCGGCGCTCTTTTGCTGCGCTACTCGCTCGGAGCCGAAGAAGCCGCTTGCGCGATTGAAGCCGCCGTCGCGCATATCTTGCAGTCAGGCTACCGCACTTCGGACATCCTGGAAAGCGGCGACGGCATGAACCATGTCAACTGCCGTCAGATGGGCGACCTCGTCGCCGGCGCTGTCATGCAGGGCATCGATCCGCGGGATTAACCCACCCCTACGCTCCGCGTCTTCCCCTCCCGAAGCGGGAAGGGTCGGAGTTTGGGCATATTTATCCTTGCACGTCTGAATTATTTATCTTGCACTTACTCTTCGTCCTCCCGTTTCGGGAGGACCCCTGCGAAGCAAGGAGGTGGGTTTGCAGAAAATCGAAGCGATTATCCGCCCGATCCGTTTAGATCAAGTCAAGCAGGCCCTGGAAGACCTAGGCGTCGTCGGCATGACTGTCACCGACGTTCGCGGCTACGGTCATCAGCGTGGACACACGGAAAAGTACCGTGGCAATACTTATGTCGTGAACCTGCTGCCCAAGATCAAGCTGGAACTGGTTGTTTCAGACCGCGTCGCCGAAGCCGTGACCCTTGCTATTGAAGAAGCCGCCCGCACCGGCGAGATCGGCGACGGCAAAATCTTCGTCTATCCCGTAGAACGCGCGATCCGCATCCGCACCGGCGATGAAGGGGATGACGCGCTGTGAACTATGATGAACGTCTCGTTGATGCCGCGTTTGATTACAACCTTGCATTGGTCAAGGAACTGCTGGCAAACGGTGTCGACGTCAATTCTCGTGACGCTCATAACTCTACGGCACTGGAATATGCTGCGGAGTTTGGACAATTAGAGATGGTCATACTATTGATTGAAAATGGAGCAGATGTCAGTAATCGCAACAATGATGGTGATACGCCACTTTATTGTGCTGGCGACAATGGACATCTAGAAATTGAGAAAATTCTGCGGGATGCAGGAGCAATAATTTGACCAATAAAATAGACATTTATGATACTACGCTGCGGGATGGCTCGCAGGGTGAGGGCATCTCCTTCAGCGTTGAAGACAAAATCCGCATCGCGAAGCGGCTGGACGCGTTCGGCATCGACTACATCGAAGGCGGGTGGCCGGGGAGCAATCCTAAAGACATTGAGTTCTTTGAGCGGATGAAATCGGTGACGCTTTCCCATGCCAAGCTGGCGGCGTTCGGCAGCACGCGGCGGCCTAACCGCCGAGCCGAAGATGATCCGAACTTGCAGCAGCTTTTGGATGCGAGAACACCGGTGATCACGTTTGTCGGAAAGTCGTGGGATTTTCATGTCACGGAAGCGCTGCGCCTGCCGCTGGAAGAGAACCTGGCGATGATTGCCGACACGGTGACATTCTACAAATCACACGGCAAAGAAGTGATCTACGACGCTGAGCATTTCTTCGACGGCTGGAAGCGAAACCCGACCTACGCGGCCCAGTGTCTGGACGCCGCACTCACAGCGGGTGTCGACTGCATCGCGCTCTGCGATACGAACGGCGGGACGCTGCCGGATGGGATCGCGTCGATTGTTGGCGAGGTCGTCGGCAGGTTCCCAAAAGGCCGGTTCGCGATCCACACGCATAACGATACGGAGTGCGGGGTCGCGAATAGTTTGATCGGCATTCAGGCGGGGTGTCTACAGGTGCAGGGGACGATCAATGGGCTGGGGGAGCGGACGGGCAATGCTAACCTGACGAGCATCGTGCCGTCGCTGGCACTGAAGCTGGGGTACGCGCTGAACTGCGCGGGGCATTTGGCAGAGCTGTCCGAGCTGTCGAATTATATGGACGAGATCGCAAATATCCCGCCCAAGACTTCGGCGGCCTATGTGGGCCGGTCGGCGTTCGCGCATAAAGCGGGGCTGCATATCGACGCTATGCGGAAGAACCCGGAAACCTATATCCATCTGAACCCGGCGCTGGTCGGCAACGAGAACCGCATTTTGGTCAGCGAACACTCCGGGTCGTCTGCGATATTAGAAAAGATCCAGAACCGTGGTCTGGACCTGCGGAAAGACAGTCCTGAGATCAAAGAGATCCTATCGCAAGTAACGGCATTGGAGCATCAGGGTTATTCGTTTGAAGGCGCGGAAGCGTCGTTTGAGCTTCTGGTTAAGAAAGCAACCGGCAGTTACCGGCAGCTTTTTGAGCTGATCGGTTACCGGGTAATGGTAGAAAAACGGGCCGACGACAAAGAAGCCATCACGGAAGCGACACTGAAACTGCGGGTCGGTGGCGCGGAAATATTGACAGTCGCCGAAGGGGACGGCCCGGTCAATGCCCTGGACAGCGCTCTGCGTCTGGCGCTGGCTGGACATTACCCGCAGCTTGCATCGATTCGCCTGACGGACTTCAAAGTCCGCGTGGTCAATGTCAAAGAAGGCACTGCCGCCCGAGTTCGCACCGTGGTAGACTACGCCGATGCTGGGGATACATGGTCGACAATCGGGGTGTCGACCAATATCATTGACGCTTCCTGGCACGCTGTCGTGGACAGCATTGAGTACGGGCTTTTGCGGACGCGCTCCCTGAAATAAAGCAGCAATTCGCTTATGGTGTCAGCGAAACACGCACGTCATTTCCAGGGCGGGAATCATTGTTTTGCAGTGTGAAGACCAGATCTTTGAGCTGTGTCGCTTCCGGTACGCTGAAAAGCATCACGAAATCGGTCTTCGCACCTGGCAGCAGCGGTTTGCTCTGGGAAATTGATCCATCCAGATCGAAGCAGTCTGGCGAATAAGATTCGCCATCCGTGTCTGTCAGCGCGTTGTTTATCTTCCGTTCACCAGGAAGCGGAGCAATCCAGAAGGTCTGTACGGATTTCTGGCCGTTGGTCATACGGCAGTGAACCACGACCATCTTGTGCCGAGCATCGGCACGTACCATGTGAGTGGCCGCGTCGTAATGCAGGGAATTCGTGCCATCCAAAAACTTTGCTGTGTAAGTGTCCGGCATTTCGACACTCCGCACCTGGAACCGCCACCAGCCGTCAAAGAGAACGTCGCCGATTTTGCCCTGTGTCATGGCCTGGACCTGATTGGCTCCGCCGGATTTCGTGATCTCATATCCACCGGGGTGTTTGATGACAACCATGCCCAGCGCCTTGGCCACATCGGACAATTTGACATAGGTGCTGCCGTTGAGGGTGCGTACAGTCGTGGAGGCCGTTTTGCCGTTGATAGTCAGAGTTTCGTCTGCCAGAGCAGGCGTGACTATCAGAGCCAGAGAAAGAACTAACAGGTTCTTTGGAAGAGAGACCGGGATGGAAAGTCGTGTCATCTTTTTCTCCTCATTCGCGTCTCCGCCATTGTACCACACACCCTTGCCTTTTCTCTGTCTTCGGCAGCTTACCAGCTTGAGAGGGGAGCCGTGCGGTCTTGTTCGATCACGACTGTTGTTCCTGCGCTGCCGGTCAGCAGGTGTACTCGGTCCGCCGTCGTCAGCATCATTTTGAATCCATGCCCCATTGTCCCCGCCGTGCTGTATTCCCGCTGCAGGGTCGCATTCGGCAGGTCTGCTACGGCAATGCCTTTGCCTTTGTCCTCTATCCAGACCTGGACAGTTTCCTTGTCGTCGATAAAGACATGGCCCAATCCGGTGCTGGAATGGACAATGGCGTTCATCGCTGCCTCTCCGACTGCTGTCTCCAAATCGGCGCGTCGAATGTCAGGAAGACCGGCGATGGCGCAGGCTTCGACGGTAATACGCCGCAGCTCTCGGATACCACCGGTGGCGGACAGAGGAACCGGATCAGAAAACTGTGTGAATGGCGTCGGCAGATCGTCTTCAGAGGCACATAAGATCAGCTTGCCTTCCGTGACGCTGGACAGGACATCGCGCAGGAAAACGTGCTGCTGCTCTGAGGCTTGTCTTACTTCCTTCAGCAGACGTTCGCGGTCCGTAATCAGCTCACCCTGAAGCGCGACATGACGCGATAACTCGATCCGGCCGACGATCTGGCGGGCCAGAAGCCGAAGCACGGCGGCCTGCTCTTCGGTGAGTTGGCGCGGAACCCGGTCCACCACGCAGAGGGAGCCAAGCCCGAAGCCTTCGGAAGTGACCAGTGGCGCTCCTGCGTAAAAGCGGATATACGGCTCCCCGGTGACCAGGGGATTGTCCGCGAACCTTTGGTCACCGAGGGCGTCCGGCACTACCATCAAGTCCGGCTGAAGGATAGTATGGGCACAAAAAGAAACGTCCCGGCTGTCCTGTTTTTTGTCCAGGCCGACGGCGGCTTTGGACCACTGTCTGTCGTGGTCCACCAAGTTTATTGCCGCGGTGGGCACCCGGCACAACTCTGCGGCCATTTGGGCGACTTCATCAAAAGCGACTTCCGGGAGAGTATCGATAATATCACACTGGCGCAGCCATTCCAGACGCTGTGCTTCGTTTTCGGGGATCGGGATGGGAACGGGCATCGATCAATTTCCTTAAAATTTCTTTTGGATTTCAGGGCGCTATTCAGGATATAATGAAGACAAAATATGCGGGTCAGACAATTTGCCGTGTGGTATTGTTCCACTATTTGCTGATTTTTGCACTCCCTTCGCGCAGATTATTTCCCAGAAAATAAGGGTAAGAAACTTCAAAAAGCAATAGACGCCCAAATCCCTGTGCACGCAGAAACGTCGCCCTCCTGATGATGTCTGATTGCTGTCACAGAAGAGTACGCGGCCCGCGATGAAGTGGGTGTGGAAAGAGAAAGGAAATAATGCCTCACGGAAATAGTCAACCCGCTCACGTAGATTTTGAGCAGCAGGAAATAGACCAGCAAGTATGGCTGAGCTGCACTGCGGTAAAAGCCACCATAGATGACGATTACCAGGTGAACGAAGCCGAGCGTCAGCAGGAGGAAAAAGCCAGGATGAATGAAGAAACCCTGCGAATGGTTGCCGAAAGTCGGCGCGTAGCTGCGGAAGACAAGCGGGAAAAAGCGGAAGCCACTCGCGTAACCGCAGAAGATGTACGCGGGCTTGCGGAGCAGCAGCGGCAGACACTGGAATTTCTGCGTCAGTTTGCAGAAGATCACCGAGTCGCGGCCGAAGAGCAGCGGGCGGCGACCGAGGCGCTGCGTGCTGAAACGACAACGCTGCTGAACTGCCTCAGCCAGTTTCAGCCGCCCCCCTCTCAGAACCTGCCATCGTAGACAGGAAATTGTTGACTTACTGCTGTCCATCGGGTACAATTTCAGCGTTGCACTCGTAGCTCAGTGGATAGAGCATCTGTCTTCGGAACAGAGGGCCAGCGGTTCGAATCCGTTCGGGTGCATTTTAATTTACCAGCTTGCGACCTGTTCGCCGACACCGGCTCAGGTCGCTTTTCTTTGTCCAATCTATTCGTTACAAGAGTGATATTTTTATGGCTGTCTTACTAAGCTGCGCGTCGCTGACCAAATCTTACGGCTCTCGCCCATTGTTCCAGGACATTTCGCTGGGGGTGGGTGACAGCGAAAAGATGGGGCTGATCGGGCCGAACGGTGCGGGTAAATCGACACTGCTGCGGATCTTTGCGGGCCTTGAAAAGCCGGACAGCGGTACGGTCTCGTCCCGGCGCGGGCTGCGAACGGCCTATATCGCTCAGGAAGATCTGTTCTCAAACGAGGCGACTGTCGAAAGCGTACTGACGGAAGCGCTCAAAGGCGAACATATCGATGAGATCGAGAGGGATGTTCGGATCGAAATCGCGCTTGGCAAAGTCGGCTTTAACGTGCGCGATCAAGTCGTCGAAACACTCTCCGGCGGCTGGAAAAAGCGGCTGTCTCTGGCCCGCGCTTTAGTCCAGGATGCCGAGCTGCTTTTGATCGATGAGCCGACTAACCATTTGGATCTCGAAGGCGTACTCTGGCTCGAAAGTCTGCTCAAAGAAGCCCAGTTTGCGTTCGTGCTGATCAGCCATGACCGGGTGTTTCTGGAGAATGTCACGAACCGTGTGGTCGAGCTCCATCCCGCGTATGCCGAAGGATATATCAGCGTCAATGGCACGTACAGTGATTTCCTAGTCCAGCGTGAAGAGTATCTGGCCGCTCAGGCGCACCGGGAAGACGCTCTCCAAACGCAGGTCAAGCGCGAGATCGAATGGCTGCGGCGCGGGCCGCAGGCGCGGACGACGAAAGCGCAGGGGCGTATCCAGCAGGCCGGGCAGATGATCGAGGAACTGGCCGAGCTGAAATTCCGGAATGCCCAGGGCAAAACTGCCGGGATCGATTTTAATGCGTCGGGGCGGCAGACGCGGGACCTGATTGTCGCGAAAGATTTGACCAAGACACTAGGCGGCAGGACGTTGTTCTCGAAGACTAGCCTGACACTCGCGCCGGGAACACGGTTAGGATTGATCGGCCCGAACGGCAGCGGCAAGACGACGTTGATCAAGCTGCTGACAGGCGAGATCAGCCCGGACGCCGGAACAATCAAGCGGGCGGAAGGTCTGCGGATTGTCCTATTCGATCAGGCCCGGCAGCAGCTAGACAAAACGCTGTCCCTGCGCGATGCCCTCAGCCCGAACAGCGATACGGTCACGTATCGCGGTAACCCGATGCATGTCTCCGGCTGGGCCAAGCGGTTCCTATTCAAGACCGAACAGTTGTCGACACCTATCCGGGTGCTGTCTGGCGGGGAGCAGGCACGGATTCTGATTGCCCGTCTGATGCTTCAGCCTGCCGATGTGCTGATTTTGGACGAACCGACGAATGATCTGGATATTCCGACCCTAGAAGTGCTGGAAGACAGCCTGCTTTCTTTCCCTGGTGCATTGGTGCTGGTGACCCATGATCGGTACCTGCTCGACCGCGTCTCCACAGACCTGCTTGCGCTTGACGGCAAGGGCGGCTCTGCACACTTCACCGGCCTGGACCAGTGGGAAGCGGCCCAGAAACCTACGCCGGTGATCGCCGCGCCTGTGCGTCCTAAAGCGGCTCCGGCAGCGCCCAATCGTTTATCGACATCGGAGCGGCGTGAATTGAGCCAGATCGAAGCAAAGATCGAAGCGGCTGATGAAGCCGTCGCCGCCTTGGAGCGTCAGTTAGAAGACCCTGCGGTTGCCTCGGATGCCACCCGCCTGCACGACGTCTGGACGGCACTGCCGATTGCCCGTGATGAAGTAACTGCACTGTATGTTCGCTGGACAGAATTAGAAGACAAAAAGAATTAGAAATGAGCTTTCATGTCACTCGAAAACCAGACCGATGCCT
>JBPBQB010000203.1:0-16923 GCA_050954545.1 Janthinobacterium lividum
CATGCGAAGTGAAGACAGCAGCTCATTGAAAATGCGGTTGGTGACGCCGGTTGACATGCCAAGCTGTGCGCCCAAACGCAGGATGCTTAAGATCGCCATGGAGTCTCCGGCAGACAGCCGCTCCGCTGACTTGAGACGCGCCTGTGCATCTCCGACTTTATCTTCTATCAAAGAACGCTGCTCCCGCCAGAGCAGTTCCCTCGCGGCCTGTTCATCCGTCAGCAGCAGCATCGCAGTAGCGGCAAGACGTGTCAGCAATTGACGCTCCGATTTGCCGGTGCTAACAGCATTCGAGACTTGGTAAACGTCTCCTGCTGTCGTGCTATGCTCCCCGTAAGGACCACGCACTGCCGCTCCCAGAGTCCGCGCTGCCTCCATTGCCCCGTCAAGCTTCCCAGCCAGTGCCAAGCCCGGCAAGTGGGCCATCGCTGAGATCCTAAGCCCGGTGCCGCAGTTCGACAGTGAGGAAGTCAGGTAGCCATAATGCGGATCAAATGCGTAGTCTAAATGACTGCCGAACTGGTCATCCATCTGGTCGGCAATGCGCCAGGCGGCATCGATTTGAAGACCCGGCAGAATCGCCTGTAAACGCAGATGGTCTTCTTCATTAACCATAACGCTGATCGTGTGCCGGTCGTCCACCAGGGCCCAGCGGTGCGGCCCGGCCATGGCATGAGCGACGCTGATCAAATGACTGTCTACCAACGAAGCCTTATCGGCATCCCCGAGCTTCCCAACCTCGACCGCCCGGAGGCTGACTTGCCCTTTATCGCGTCGTTTTGCCGCTGCCAGTACCTGTTTTGCGACTGCCTTGAGTTCTAACTCGCTCGCTCGGCCTGGAAATGAGGACCCGGTCAGATTGCGGGCTAGGCGAACCCGCGTCGATAGAATGACATCCGCTTCCCACCCAGTTTCCCCAGCCCAGGCGGGCGGGGTCGGCATTGCAGGCGAGGCATCAGTTTCCAGAGGCGTTCTTGCCGAGGTGGCGGGTCTCACCGTGGATCTCCTTCAGCGCACGCTGCACTTCGACTGCGAATGTCTCATAACACCGGGCGCAGCCCATTTCGCCATGAGAATAAAGCTCACGCCGTGCCATACCGCACTCCGGGCAAGTCTCGTCAGCCTCTGACTGATTTGGTTCTGGTATTTGTACTGACACTATTTTACCCGAAAACGGCCCGATATATCTGAGATAAGTTAGGGCAGCCAGTATACGGCAGCTTTAGCTCATCGGCGGTGCCACCAGCGGCAGCCCAAGTTCTCTTGACATCTTTGCCGCAAACGCTTCAGCTTTGTCAGGCTTGCTGAACCCACCTAAAGACAGAGCAAGCTTCCCAGGATGCTTCAACTTTAGCTGAACGTAATAGCTTGTGGTTCCTTTTGCGTAGGAATGCCGCATAGTAATACCGACAATATCATCTAAAGAACCGATCCGCGCCTTTGGAATAAAACTTGAGGCATCAACAGTTTGATATGTTCGCCGTTCGAGATCAAGCACAAGGGGGTACGTTCTTTTGTACCAACGAATGACACCCCAGTACGCGCTCATTATCAGGAGTATAAAAGCGAACAAACTCGCCATTGTGCCTGAACGCAATAGGGTTTCCTTCCAGTTCTGCGAGAAGAAAAAAACCGGGTCAGCTATCAGGGTGCAAAGCAAAATAATCCAGACAAACAGTGTGAATGGGAAGGCAATTACAGAAACAGGCCGCAAAAAAATCTTCTTTGGTTTTGCTGCAACTTTCTCGTAGCTTCCAGACCGCAATCCTTTGATAGCGAGTTGCCCAGCAATTACTGGGGGACTGAACAGCAAAGTGAAGATCAAAAAACTAGTCAGCCCTACACCGAAAGAATTCACTGGCCTCTCCGTTTTATAGGGCCGGCGTTCCCGTGGTCTGGGTCAGCTCACGGTATGCGGCGATTAATTGCCGGGTGATTGGGCCGGGTTTGCCGTCACCAATGTCGCGTCCGTCGAAATGGACGGCGGGGATGACTTCGGCGGCTGTCCCGGTCAGGAAGATTTCGTCGGCATTGTAGACGTCATACTGGGTGACAATCGGCTCGGTGACGGTATATCCAGCGTCCTGGGCTAAGCCTATCACCGTGTCGCGAGTGATTCCCTGCAAGATACCGATGCTGGCAGGCGGGGTGGTCAACGCTCCGTTTTTGATCAAAAAGATATTGTCTCCGGTCGCTTCGCCGACATAACCTTCACGGGTCAGCATCAGACCTTCACCTGCGCCGTAACGGTTCGCTTCGGCTTTTGCCATAATGTTGTTGATATACTTGCCGGTGCATTTGACACGCGGATCGATCACGTCCGGCGACGGCAGGCGGGTCGAGACAGTGGCGACAATCAGGCCCTTCTCGTACATTTCGGCGGGATACAGGGCAAGCTGTTCGCAGGAGATATAGACGTTCGCCTCGCCTTTGATATGGCTGGGGTCAAGTCCCAGTCCTGTTCCGCGCGTGACGGTGACTCGAATATAGCCGTTCGCATGGCCGTTTGCCCGGACGGCTTCCAGAATGGACTCACGGGTCGCTTCCGGCGGCGTAGGAATATTGATGTTCAGCGCTTTAGCCGAATAGTAAAGTCGTGCGACATGCTCGTCAAGCTTGAAGACCCGGCCATTGTAGACCCGGATGCCTTCAAACAGACCGTCGCCATAAAGCAGCCCGTGATCATAAAAGGGGATAACCGCTTCTTCCTTGGGCACGAGGGTCCCATTCAGGGATACAAATTGCTGCACTGACTTTACCCGCCTCTTAATTGAATGGGTTTAGTATAGCACGGCGGGCGCAGAAAGACAACAGGAAGTGTTCGGGTACTATCGAACAAGGAGACAAACTATGATGAGTGCAGAAGAAGAAGTGCTGGAGATCACGCACCAGATGCTGGACGCCATGTATACGTCGAACCCGGAAGTTCATCGGAAACACAGCGCGGAAGACATGTCTTCGTATGAATGGTATATCGCCCCACAGCGTATCGATGGGCTGGCGTTTCATTTGGCGCTCATTGAAGGCGGCGGCAATGGAGAGCCGTCGCGCCTCGATATGCTGACCCCGCGCGTTCAAATCTACGGCGACACGGCGATTGTCAATTATACGCTGCTGAAAACGACACTAACAGAGACTGCGCCGCCACAGTTTTCAACAATGAACGAAACGCGCGTCTTTGTCAAGCTAGATGGGATATGGAAGATGGTGCATCTGCACAAGTCACCGACTTAGAGAGACCTCACCCCGCCGCAAGCGGCGACCCTCTCCTTAGCAAGGAGAGGGTGGAAACTTGTTTCCGGGTGAGGTTCCTACTTGATACTGGCCCGCTCAACCGGCGCAGACGGCGTCATGGCATATGAGGAAGAGACGGACGGCACTTGGAGCGACTTCGATCCGGTGACTGCGGTTTTATACAAGCCTGATGGGAAAACACCGAATGCCAGAGTGGCAATCGCGGAGAGTATCAAAGCTACGTTTGCACCAGGCGAAAAGCTCCAGACGTTTGTCGGGTATTCACGGGTCGCCGGCTGGAAGTACATTGTATAGACGATTCGCAGGTAATACGCTGCGCCCACTACACTTGCCACCAGGCCAATGACCGCGAGGCTATATTGGTGAGCATGAACGGCGGCGATGAAGACGTAGAACTTGCCGAAGAACCCGGCGGCGGGTGGGACACCTGCTAGGGAGAACATGAACAAGGCCATGAGGGCGGCAGCCCAGGGCTGGGACTGGGCCAGGCCCTGCAAGTCTTCGATGTTGTTGAGCTCGTCACCACGCCGGGCCAGCAGAATCAGGATACCGAACGCGCCGAGGTTCATAAACGTGTAGGCGAGAATATAGAACAGGATGCCTGCATAGGCTTCTGTGCGGATCGTCGGATCAGCGGCGGCAGCGGCAGAGCTTCCTGCCAGCAGGCCGACCAAAATATAGCCTGCGTGAGCAATGCTGGAATAGGCCAGCATCCGCTTGATATTGGTCTGGACAATCGCAACGAAGTTGCCGACGACCATGGTCAGAATCGCCAGCACCCAGAAGACATCATGGAAGATGGACGACAGCGGCAGAAGCACAATCGCCACCCGGACCAGCGCGGCGAATGCACCGCATTTGGCTCCGGCGGACATGAACGCAGTGACCGAAGTCGGAGCGCCTTCGTAAACGTCAGGTGTCCAGGAGTGGAAGGGCACAATAGCGGCCTTGAAGCCGAGGCCGATCAAGAGCAGTGCAAAGCCTGCAACAGCATAGGAAGACCTGAGAGCCTCGATTGGGACGGTCGTCAGTGTATCCAGCCGAGTCGTACCCGTACCGCCATAGACGAGCGCGATGCCGTAGAGAAAGAACGCGGAGCTGAAGGAGCCGAGCAGGAAGTACTTCATCGCCGATTCTTCTGAACGGGCTTCTGTCCGGGCAAAACCTGAGAGAATATAGAGTGCGATTGAAAGCACTTCCAGGCCGATGAAGATCGTAATTAACTCACGCGAAGTTGCCATAAGCATCGCGCCGGAAGTCGAGAAAAGCAGCAGTGCGTAATACTCGCCGTGGTTGATGCCCTTTTGCTGAATATATTTCTCAGACAGCAGAATGGATAGGGCTGCGACGATAATCAAAATAACTTGGAACGCCAAGGCGAAATCATCAGCGACTACGGTGCCATTAAATGCTGTTAAAATAGAGCTGTTCGTTTTATCCCAAAGGTAGCAGCAGGAGATGGTAGCAACCGCGAGGCCGGCAAGCGAAACGCCGACGCAGGCACTCTTGCGGTCGCGTGGCAGGGCCAGATCGACCATTAGTACGATCATAGCTGTAAAGATGACCCATAAGAGTGGCGAAACGGCCAGAATATCAGAAGATGTCACAGGCAGGGCAGGAATCATTAGGGATGGGAGCCTTTCGACTGTGCCGGAACGTCTGCAAGACGCGGGGCGGCAGCAGCGGCAGTATGGATGATGGGCGGCGTGAACGGATCATTGTAGATCGGCTGCGTCTGGGCCATGATCGTCGTGACCGACGGGCTGACTTTGTCCAGCGTGATTGGTGTCGGGTAAATGCCTAGAACAAAGATCAAGATCACAAGCGGAATCAATGCCCACTTCTCGCCGCTAGTCATATCGAGTAAATTCTTGTTGGCATCGTTGTCCAATTTGCCGTACATGACGCGCTGGAACATCCAGAGCATATAGACCACTGACCAGATCGCGGCGGTTGTTGCAAAACCTGTTGCCCAGGGATGGGTCTGGAAGGAGCCCATCAGCAGCAGCAGTTCACCGGTAAAGCCACTTGTCAGCGGCAATGCGACGGAGGACAGTGTCGCGACTAAGAACACAACCGTAAACATCGGCATGACTGCTGTGAGGCCACCGAAGTGTTTGATCTGGTAGGAATTGCGCCGGGCATACAGGCCACCGATGAGAACAAACAGTGCACCTGTCGTAATCGTATGGCTGACCATCTGCACGACCGACCCGGAAAGCCCGATGCTGGTCAGCGCAAAAATGCCCAGCATGATGACACCGATATGCGAGATCGATGAATATGCGATCAGGCGTTTGAGATCGGTCTGCATTGCTGCGACCAAAGCCGCGTAGATAACACCGATCACTGCCAGCACGATAATCACTGGAGCGCAGGCTTTGACGGCAAACGGGAACAATGGCAAGCAAAACCGGATAAAGCCGTACAGGCCCATCTTCAGGGCGACTAAAATGATCGTACCACCGGTCGGCGCTTCCGCGTAAGCATCCGGCACCCAGCTATGGAACGGGAACACCGGGGCCTTGATACCAAATGCTAGGAAGAACCCGACGAACAAAAGAATATCCGTCAGTTGTTTCCCCGAGAACAGCCCGTCAGCGCCGACATGCTGCTGAAGCGCAGGCAGATCAAAAGTCGTAGACCCGCCTAATATATACAGAGCCATGATGGAAACGAGCATGACCATCGAGCCGGCCATCGTATACAGGAAGAACTTGACCGTCGCATAGATGCGCTTTGGCCCGCCCCAGATCCCAATAATGAAGTACATCGGGATGAGCATGCCTTCCCAGAACAGATAATACAAAACCAAGTTCAGGGACAGGAACACGCCGAGTACGGCAGTCTCCATGACAAGCACCCAGGCGTAATACTCGCTGGTTCGGGTCGTGATCTCTTTAAACGAGACGCCGACGACAAACGGGAAGATGACGGTCGTCATCAGCACCATCATCAGCGAGATGCCGTCCATGCCGAGGAAATAGTTGATGTGCAGTGAGCTGATCCAGGCAGCTTTGTCCACCAGTTGAAACTGTGGCCCGTGCGGGCTGTACTGAGCGTAAGCCAGCAGCGAGATCACAAGAGCCGCCAATGTTCCGACCAATGCGACAGCTTTGACGGCCTGAACGTTCCCTTTCGGCATCAGGCCGATGACCAGTCCAAAGGCTGCCGGCAGGAACACCAGGAGCGTTAAGAGGCCTTGAAAACCTGTCATGGAAATATCTGTCATAATCTTTTAATGCACAATTCCTGCCGCCCGAACGGCGACGAACACGAGAATGACGAAGATGCCCACGACCATGGAGAAGGCATAAGAGCGGACAAATCCGTTCTGTGTCCTGCGTATCCGCTGGCCTGACCAGGCAGTCAGCGCCCCCACCCCATTGACGATGCCGTCGATCCCGCGAACGTCGAATGTGAGCCAGAGCCAGTCTGCCAGTTTCTTACCAAGTTTTACGAACCAGAAGTTGTAAGCCTCATCGACAAAGTATTTGTTGAGGATCGCCCAGTTGTACCATCCGAAGCTGAACAGTCGATGGTTCGCCCGAACTTCAGGCCGCAACAGCTCATTGTTAGTAGTAGCACGGTAGCGCAGGAAGCAAGTTACCATGACAACTACAATAAGCGCCAGCGTAACTAATCCCAGCGAAGTTTCCATAATGCCAGTAGAAATGGGGCTGATATATCCGGACGTCGTTACGGAAGGAGCCAGGAATTCTGAGAATTTTTCGTAGTTGAGAGGCAAAATCGGCCATCCTGCAACCAATGATAGAACAGCGAGAATGCCGATAGGAATCAACATAGCAGGGCTGGAGTCATGGGCATTCTTGGTGGCCTCAGTTCGCGGCGCTCCGAAGAAGGTTTTCATAACAAGCCGGGTCATATAAAATGCCGTTAGTAGGGCTGTAACGACCCCGACGCTCCAGAACAGCCAGTTGCCGCCGATTTCAGTCAGCCAGGTCTGCCATAAAATTTGGTCTTTGCTGTAATAACCAGCAAACGGCCAAATGCCACAGATCGCCAGGGTTGCAATAATCATTGATCCCGCGGTAATAGGAATGCGGCTGAGCAAGCCGCCCATATTTCGCATGTCCTGCGGATCATTCGGGTCTGGGCCTGCCGTTCCGCCTGTCTTCTCGTCAGGGCTGTCTCCATGCTCGGCGTGAGCCGCATCTGCATGTCCCTGCTTATCATGTTGAGCGTGCATCGCGTGTTCGACTGCATGAATGACCGAGCCGGAGCCTAAGAACAGGCAGGCTTTGAAGAACGCGTGGGTCATGACATGGAACATGCCCGCCGCAAAGACGCCAGAGCCGCAGGCAGCGAACATGTAGCCAAGCTGCGACACTGTCGAATAGGCAAGCACACGCTTAATGTCGTTCTGCATTAGGCCTATAGTCGCGGCGAAGAAAGCCGTCGAGATGCCAATCACGGCCATTGTGACCATGGCAATGTCCGACAACTCAAACAGGGCATGGGTCCGAGAAACCAAGTAGATACCGGCAGTCACCATCGTCGCGGCATGAATGAGAGCAGAGACCGGGGTCGGCCCTTCCATCGCATCCGGCAGCCAGGTGTAGAGCGGTATCTGTGCAGACTTGCCGGTACAGCCTAAAAAGAGCATCAGCAGAAGAGTGGCAATCACCGTGCCGGAGGCCGCTTGCGCCAGTACCGGCGCGGCTTCCGTGATGCCGGTGACTAAGCTATGACCGGTCACGAAGTCCAGGGTTCCAAAGTAGTGGAACACCATAAACATGCCGATAAGAACGCCAACGTCACCAATTCTATTAACGATGAAGGCTTTTTTCGCCGCGTCGCCTGCCGATTTCTTTTCGTAGAAGTAGCCGATCAGCAAGTAAGAGCAAAGGCCAACGCCTTCCCAGCCGATGAACAGACCAAGAATATTATTACTCATGACCAGCATCAGCATGAAAAAGACAAATAGGTTCAGGTAAGTAAAGAACCGCTGATAGCCCTTGTCCGCCGCCATGTAGCTTGTCGAGTAAAGATGGATCAAACCGCCGACGCCTGTAATAATGAGCATCATCAATACAGACAGCGGATCGATCAAAAGCTCAAAGTTGACATTGAAGCTGTGGATACCCTGCTGGTCCATCGGCAGATTCAGCCAGGGGGCAAGATAAACTGTCGCCTGCTTGTGCGCCGCATCGGCAGACGTGACATGCATAAACAGTGCACAGGCAACAATAAACGACGCGAACACGGCGACTGTGCCGATGCTGCCAGCCACGATCTTCGGCAATGGCTTACCCGTCAACGGGCCAAGAACGCCGTTGATCAGAAACCCGATCAAGGGGAACAGGGGGATGAGCCAGGCGTAAAACAGGGAAGAATCAGAATGCTGCATTGTCGAAAGCGCCTAACCCTTCATCAGATCGATCTCGTCCACGCTGATGGACGTTCGGTTTCGGAAAATAGAAACGAGGATGCCGAGGCCGACGGCGACTTCAGCAGCGGCGACTGCCATCACAAAGATAACCATCATCTGGCCGCCTAAATCATTCTTATAGCGTGAGAATGCGACGAAGGTCAGATTGACCGCGTTCAGCATCAGCTCCACGCACATAAAAATCACAATCGGGTTGCGCTTGATGAGAACACCGACAACGCCGATTGTGAACAGCAGAGCGCTTAAAATTAGATAGTAGTCTAAGGGGATAGATTCGACCATGATGGGTGATTAAATCCTTTTCTTCGCCAGCATGACAGCGCCGACGGCGGCGACCAGCAGCAGGATCGAGACAATCTCAAACGGGAACAGCCAATCGGCAGTAAACAGCTTCATACCAATCTCAGTCGGCCCGACAATCGTCTCCGGCAGCATCTGCGAATGGACCGGAACCGAGGCGATAATCGTTGCCAGCACGGCAATGACGCCAACCGCTGCCAGCACCGAAATCGGCTGCTGCGGCCTCAGCCTGTCGACAACTCGCTCAGGCGTGCCTAAGTTCAGCAGCATGATAACGAATATAAACAGGACCATGATCGCCCCGGCATAGACGATAATCTGCACCGCAGCAATGAACACAGCATGAAGCGACAGGAACAGCAGGGCGACGCTGAACAGCACCAGAACCAAAAACAGGGCGCTGCGGACGGGGTTGTCGGCCAGGATCATGCAGATCCCGCAGACAACGGCAATGGCGGCAAGGATGCCGAATAACACGAGTTGAGCTGTCATAAATTAGGTCTCGAAAGTTATGCGCTGATGCCATGCAACGTCAGGCGAGGGAGTAAACTCCACTCGCTATATAGGGTCGTCCTTCGGACGAAAGAAACGAGCGGTTGTCAATCTTTCGTCCGAAAGATGATCTCAGCGTAGCGAGTGGAGTTCACTCCCTCGCGAATTGCGCTTTTCACTTACACAGTCGGGTCAGGAACAAGCATCATGGCTTTGGTATAGATCGTGTCTTTGCGGTTGTCTTCCGCCAGCTCGCAGATGTCTTTAAGCTGGATCGCCTGGGTCGGGCAGGCTTCTTCGCAATAGCCGCAGAAGATGCAGCGCAACATATTGATCTCATACTGAGCCGCAAACCGTTCGCCTGGGGAAACGCGGTTTTCCTCCGTGTTCTCTGCGGCAATGACCAGAATCGCATTTGCCGGGCAGGCTCCCGCACAGAGCGAGCAGCCAATGCACTTCTCCATACCGTTTTCATACCGGTTCAGCACATGACGCCAGCGCGACCGGCGCGGCATCGGACGCCGGACTTCCGGGTACTGAATCGTCACCCGCTCCTGCTTGGAGTAACCGCGCGTAATTCCCATTCCGGTCAGCGGCGCTTTGACTTCGCTGCCGAGCGATTTTATATCATCCCAAAGGCTCATAATCGCATATCTTTCTATCTCACCGATGCCGTGTCAGGCTCGACTTCTTTTTTCGCATCCGGTGGCAGGGTCTGTGCTCCGTGGCCAGGGTTTTCTGCAACAACGCGGTACGGCTCAGCTCCTGAAGACAGCCGGATTGTCTCGTTACGGCGTGAATTAGTCACGAATAGCTGTGACGGCTTGCTCTTAGCGAAGAAGATCAAGATCGTCCCGCTGACAATGACCCAGGCAATGAGCGCTACCCAATAGCTAACCGCCAATGCGATTGCCAGAAGCAGAATATTGACCAGCGCAATCGGCAGGACACCCTGCCAGCCAAACTTCATCAGCATGTCATAGCGCAAGCGTGGAAGTGTAGCCCGAATCCATATGAAGAAGTACAGGCCTGCCAAAATCTTAACCGTGAACCAAACTACGGGAATGAGCGAGTTCACAATATCCGTCAGCACGGGAACACCCCAGTGAAGGCCGTCGCGCATACCCGCCGCATTAAAGCTATAAAGGTTGACAATAAACTGCGGCAGTTGGTTAAGCCACGGGATAGGCCCTTTATAGCCACCAAAAAACAGTGTCGCGGCAATGGCGCTGACAACGATCATGTTTGCATATTCGCCCAGGAAGAATGTCGCAAACTTCATGGATGTGTATTCGGTATGATACCCAGCCACAAGCTCCGTTTCCGCTTCCGGCAGATCAAACGGGGCACGGTTTGTCTCCGCCAGCATGGCGATAATATAGATCAAAGCCGCGACAAAGCCAAGCGGAAAGAACTTCAGGACGTTCCACTCAGGCAGTGCAATCCCGTAATGCGTCAGCATCGGCGTGATCTGATAATAGCCCTGCTGCTCGACAATATCATGCATTGTCAGGCTGCCGGAAAGCAGAACAACCGAGATAATCGCAAGGCCCATGCCAAGCTCATAGGAAATCATCTGCGCCGATGAACGCAGACCACCTAGCAGTGAATACTTATTGTTCGATGACCAGCCCGCGAGCACGACGCCGTAGACGCCAAGCGACGACCAGGCCAGCATATACAAAACGCCGACACTGATGTTCGGCGCGACTGCACCCCAGGTCCGGCTTGGCCCCCAGGGAACAACTCCTGCTGTGACCAGCGCCGGGATCAAAAAGATCATCGGAGCTAACACAAACAGCGTCTTGTCGACATTTGTCGGGTTCATGTCCTCTTTGAAAAGGAGCTTGAGGCCATCCGCGATTGTCTGAAGTAGTCCGAACGGGCCGACCCGATTGGGACCCTGTCGCTGCTGCATCCAGCCCAGCAGGCGACGCTCCCACCAGACTAGCGGCGGAACTGCCAGCAGAATACCGAAGACACCCATTAAAACGCGGGCGACTACGCGGATCACTTCAATCCAGCCGTATTGAGTGGGGATATTCGGCGTGTAGAAAAAATACTGTGCAAACAGATGCAATGTCATTGGGCAGTTGCCTTTGTGATCTCACGGGCCACGTCACGCGGCGAGAAGTACGGAACCGGCTTGCCTAGGCGAGACATCAGCTCAGCGACTATCTGCCAATCCGGCTTGCTCTGCCCGCGCGGCTCGACCGCCTTCTTGAACTTCTGTACTCGTCCTTCGATATTGGTAAACGAGCCATCTTTTTCGATGAACGAACAGACCGGCAGGAAGACAGTAGCCAGCTTGCCGACCTCCGTCATAAATAGGTCCTGAACAATTAAAAACGGCACTTTCGCCAACGCCGATTTGACTAGATCTTGGTCCGGGAACAGTGCCAGCGACTCGGTACCCATCAGATAAAGCGCCTTGATCTTGCCGCTGACGCAGCCTTCCAGTATGCCGCGCGTGTCTAAACCAGGCTCGGCAGGCAGCGGACCGCCCCAGAGCGCTTCCAGCCTCGGCGCCGCGCCGTTTCCAACAGAGTGCAGGGCTGGCAGACGGTCCGGCAGAACGCCCATTTGAATCGCGCCCCAGCTATTGTTGTCCGGCAGCAGCACATTGAGCTTCGCACCCGAAGCCGCACAGGCCGCTTTCAGGAACTCGATCTCAGCGGCAGGCAGAGCATACCAGGCCAGCACAATCGTTTCCGGTCCGGCGGCAATCGCTTTAGCGACTTCGGCGGAACGAACGTCATCATTGCGGAAGTAATTTGCGCCGCCTTTAGAAATCGCTTTGTAGATGCGAAGCCAAAGCACCGGCAGATCATCATCAACTTGCGTACCGATGGCGACGATCTGCTTGGCCTCCCCGACTTCCGCAATACTAGTCTGCAGTGGAATGATAGGAAACGGGAATGCACGGTGGTCTAAGTTGTTTGTCCCAAGCGCACTGCGAAACAGACGCTGGAATAAATAAAGGTCTTCGTTGGAAGCCCGTGTCGAGCCGATACCAGCAACACTGTTCGGATCGCCCGCCGCCGCTTCTTTCAATGCTTTCGCCGCCGCGCCGAGCGCATCATCCCAGGTCACTTTGCGAAGCTGGGATGCATACCGCGCCATCGGCTCTTTGATACGGTCGCTGCTGTTGACCCAGTACTGCTCAAACTTGCCTTTGTCGCAGGTCCATTCTTCGTTGACATCTTCGTTCAGCCGGGCGTTCACCCGCATCATCTCACCGTTACGAGTCTGGACAGCGACGTTGCACCCGACGCCGCACATGGAGCAGATAGAGTCCTGAGACTGGAACTCCCAGGGCCGGGCTGCGAACCGATAAGTGCGCGAAGTCAGGGCCCCGACCGGGCAAAGCTCAATCGTATTCCCGCTGAACTTGGATTTGAAGCCTTCCGGCGAGAACGGCGAGATAATGGACGAGTTACCCCGGTTCTCAATCGCAAGCTCTCCGTCACCAGAGATCTCTTCCGTAAAGCGCGTACACCGGGCACACTGAATGCAGCGCTCCCGGTCCAAAACGACGTATTCCGAGATCGGAACCGCTTTTGGGAAGTGACGCTTTTCGTCAATAAACCGTGTAACTCCTGGCCCGTACTGATAAACCATGTTCTGCAGCGGACATTCCCCGCCCCGGTCACAGACCGGGCAGTCGAGTGGGTGGTTGATCAGCAGGAACTCCAGAATACCGTTTTGTGCCTGTTTTACTTCCGGCGAGATCGTGTCCACAACCATGCCTTCCGCTACAGGCACGGTGCAGGCAGTCTGGATCTTGTTCATCTTCTCGATCTTGACCAGACACATCCGGCAGGCACCCGCAGGGCGCAGCCGTGGATGATGGCAAAAATAGGGAATGTCCGCACCTGCCTGGAACGCCGCAGTAATGACCAAAGTCCCTTTGGGGACAGAGACTGCCTTATTATCAATAACTAGGTTGACCATCTCCACAGGCGGCTTTTCCGCTGTCGTGCCTTGTGTCGGTGCGATTGTCGTTGTTTCCGCCATGCGTGTTTCTCTTATACTCTAATTCTGTTGGTCAATCGTAAGTTGTGCTATTCGTGTCCTGCTGCTGTAAGTTCTCGATCTGAAAGCTCGATCTCTAGCTTTCCGTTGCGATCTACCCAGACGCCGCAGGGGCCGCCCTCTTCAACACCATCGATCTCATAGGCCGTGCCATCCATGCGAAGAACAGGCTGATCGAACTTAGAAACTTGCTCAGTGCGGCTCCCAATATAGTGACCAATGAGAGACCGCCTGAATTGACTTTCTGTTGTATTAGGATAACTGCCGTGTACCAGAGACCCATTGAAGAATAAAACGTCGCCAGCATCCATCAGCACAGGAACCGCGTCCATGTTCGCAGGGATTGGCACTGTCACATTCGTAAAGCTTGCTGCTGTGTCAGCTTCGACCGGGCATAAGATCGGCCAGTCGTGACTGCCTGGAACAACACGCATACAGCCATTTTCTTCCGTGCAGGGGTCTAACGCCAGCCAGGCCGCCATACAGGTTCCAGGAGACGCCCGCAAATAGAAATTATCCTGGTGCAGCGCCTGCCCCCGTGCTCCGGCGGGCTTGAAGTAAAGCATAGTCTGGACTGCAAGCGGGTCGTCGCCCAGAAATGCTGTCAAACAATCCGCGATGCACTCGTTCAGAACAAAATCCAGGCTAGTCTGGTCCCAGCGATGCATATGGATCATGCGCGGAAACTGCTTCAGCGGATCACCCACTTTTTTCGTGTCCGCTACCATGTCGCCGGGCTTCTTGCCTTCAGCGCGGACGACCATGAAATGCTCACGATAGGCAGCGACTTCGTCGGCTGAGAACAACCCTTTGACGACAACGTAGCCGTTCGCTTCGTAGAATGCTTTATCCTGCACGTCTGCCATGCGTAGTTCCTCTTAAGTCAGCTACTCTTAAACGGCTGCCATCTGCAATGGTGCGAAGGCTCGCTTTTTACCGCCAGCCCCGTTTCGGACTAGCTCTTCATACTCATGCCGGAAATACTTGAGTGCCCCCCCCCCCCCTGATGGTCCGACCAGAGGCCAGGCGGCAGCATCGCCCAGCGGGCAGAAGGAGCGTCCGGCGATATTGTTGCAGATGTCGCTCAGAATGTCAATGTCTTCGTAGCGCCCGCCCCCTGCCATGATCCGGTCATGGATCTTGACAAGCCAGCTTGTGCCCTCTCGGCAGGGCGTACACTTGCCGCAGGACTCATGGGCGTAGAAGTGCATCAACCGTGTCATCATCTTGGGAACGCTGACTGTCTGATTAAAGACCATCAAGCCCCCGGAACCGAGTGCGGAACCGGCTTTTGCCAGCGATTCATAGTCATATGGTGTGTCTAAAGCATCTTCAATTAGCAGTGGAACCGAAGAGCCGCCGGGGATCATGAACTTGAACGGAATATCGTCTTTCATGCCGCCGCAGATGTCATAAATGATCTCGCGGATCGGTGTACCCAGCACGATCTCAATGTTGCCCGGTTTGTTGACATGACCGCTGACAGTCACCAGCTTGGTACCGCGTGAGGCGGGACCCTGACCCGGCGTACCCGTGCCCCATTTGCCGTACTCCGCGCCACCGACATTGATAATCGGAACGGCAGTGGCAATGGTCTCGACATTGTTGACAATGGTCGGGGACTTCCAGACACCACTGACAACAGGAAGTGGTGCCGCCGGCGGCTTATGCCGGGGCATTCCGCGCTCACCCATCAGCGAAGACATCAAAGCCGTCTCTTCGCCGCATTCATAGGAGCCTGCGCCCATATGGACATAGATGTCCAGGTCAAAACCGCTGCCAAGAATGTTCTTGCCTAGGAAGCCCTTTTCGTAAGCCTCCGCAATCGCTTTCTCAACCTGCCGGGCCGGACGCATATACTCGCCGCGTACGTAGATATAGCAGACATTGGACCGAATGGCATACGCCGCAATAATGCAGCCCTCGACCAACAGATGCGGCATGAAGTCCATCAAATCGCGGTCTTTAGCAGTGCCTGGTTCGCCTTCGTCCGCGTTGACCACTAAATAATGCGGCGAGTCCCAATTTTTAGGGATACCGTTCCACTTGATGAACGTCGGAAAGCCGGCCCCGCCCCGCCCACGCAGGCCCGAGAGCTTGATCTCATTAATGATCGCATCCTGCTCCATCGTCAGCGCTTTACGTGCCGCCTCGTAGCCTTCATGCGCCAGATAGACATCCATCGTGTCATAGCCTGGCACATCGCGGTACTTCGTCAAAAACTTAACTTGTTCGGTTGCCATTTAGGTTGATTGGCTTTCTAAGCGAGTAGGAATTCTTGTTGACGTGCTATGTTCACACGTTTGGATTCTTCAACGAGATCAAAAATCAATTTTTGCAGCATAACGCGAAGTTCATTGCTGACTGTCAGCATCATGTGAAGTTTGGGCGTATTGAGTTCGTTTATCATCCACTCAATTTCCCGATATCTTGTATGCGTCTGAAAAAAAGACTTCTTCAGCACTCCCTCTGAGATCACTAGTTCTGATACCTGCCATCGAATAACATGTTCAACTCCGCTGGAATGCGAATCCACAAGGTAAAAATAGGCGTCAAGGTCAGGTATTAACTCCTCGTAACGCCTGGAGGCCCGTGGGTCCAGTTTCTCGCGCAACTGTGCAAGTACCTGTCTGCAGTCTTCATACGGAAATGGACCATCCAGCTTTTTGCTTAGATAAAGTATCTGGTCCGCAAGAACTTGATTGGTATATATTGACATTTTAATTGTGGTCAACGACACCGAATGAGACAATTTCATTGTTTGGAGCAAGATGAATAAACCGCCCCGTCTTTATCCAGCTTTTGACGCCTGGTATACGACCGAAGACAGGTTTGCCTGATCCATTGCGCTTTTTGGCTTCCTCGCGGAAAGCAACGGCCAGCCTAACATAGTGGCCGATGTCGCTTACGCCAAGGACATCTCGGTGCTTCTCAAAATGCCGAGTGACAGCCGCCAAACGTGTTTTCTTGACCGGATCAACAATCCAAATACCGACGAGATCCTCTTCGGTCATAGACTGGTCTATTTTCGCGCTAACTCGTCTAAAATCTTGTCTGTCTTCTCGAAATCCAAATCTTCATAGTATGTCGCGCCGACCATCATGCAGGGGGCATTGGCGCACGCTCCGAGGCATTCGGCACCGTTGAGGGTGAACTTACGGTCGGCAGTGGTTGCGCCTTTGTCGATGCCTAGCTTCTCGCCTATGTGCTCGATCAGCTCATCCGCGCCGACGGCCATGCAGACGATGTTATGGCAGACTTCCAGATGGTACTTGCCGATAGGCGCTTTGTTGTACATCGTGTAGAAAGTAGCGACACCTTCTACTTCGGCGGGAGCAAGACCAAGATAGTCAGCGATCTCTTTCATGGCCTCGCGCGGTATCCAGCCGTCATTCTCTTCCTGAGCCAGCCAGAGGGCAGGCAGCAGG
>JBPBQB010000220.1:0-16527 GCA_050954545.1 Janthinobacterium lividum
AGAGGGACAAAAGAATAACCATGCCCAAAAATAGTGAAATCCGAAAAGTTCTTGTCATCGGCAGCGGACCGATTGTCATTGGTCAAGCCGCTGAGTTTGACTATGCGGGAACGCAGGCCTGCCAATCGCTGCGCGAAGAAGGGGTCTCGGTCGTGCTGGTCAATTCAAACCCGGCAACGATCATGACCGATCCTGAGACTGCTGATGCAGTCTATATCGAGCCGCTGAATGTCGAGTTCGTCGAGCGGATCATTGCGAAAGAGCGTCCCGATGGCCTGTTGCCGACACTGGGCGGGCAGACGGGCCTCAATCTCGCGACGGAGCTTGCCGAAGCGGGCATCTTGGAAAAGTACAATGTGAGGCTGCTGGGAACGCCGCTGTCGGCGATCCAAAAAGCAGAAGATCGGGAGATCTTTCGGGCGCTGATGCAGGAGATCGGCGAGCCGGTGCCTGAGTCGTGGATCATTGAAGACGCTGACGCACTCGAAGAACTTTCGCGCAATGAACAGGCACCCTGGCCGCTGATTGTCCGTCCAGCCTACACGCTGGGCGGCACGGGCGGCGGAATTGCGTACACACCGGGTCAATTGAATGAGATCGGACGGCGGGGTCTGAAGCTGTCGCCCCGGCACCAGATCATGGTCGAGCGTTATTTGGCAGGCTGGAAAGAGATCGAGTACGAAGTGATGCGGGACAGTGCGGATACGTGTATCACGGTCTGCAACATGGAAAACTTCGATCCGATGGGTATGCATACCGGCGACTCGATTGTTGTCGCGCCATCCCAGACACTATCCGACAAAGAGTACCAGATGCTGCGCTCGGCAGCGCTCAAGATCATCCGGGCGTTGGGGATCGAAGGCGGCTGTAATGTTCAGATGTCTCTGGACCCGAAATCGTTTGCCTATTATATTATCGAAGTCAACCCACGTGTTTCCCGCTCGTCGGCATTAGCGAGTAAAGCCACTGGCTATCCGATTGCTCGTGTCGCGGCCAAGATCGCAGTCGGCCTGCATTTAGATGAAATCCCGAACGCTGTCACTCAGAAGACACTCGCCTGCTTCGAGCCGGCCCTGGATTATATCGTGGTCAAGATCCCGCGCTGGCCGTTTGACAAGTTTACGTTTGCAGATCGGCGGATCACGACGCAGATGAAGGCCACGGGCGAAGTGATGGCGATTGACCGCAGCTTTGAAGGCGGTCTCATGAAAGCAATTCGGAGCCTGGAGATCGGACAGATCGGCCTTCGTCCGAAGAACGCCGACCGATTGACAGAGATGGAGATCGAAACGGGTCTGGCGAACGCCACTGACCAGCGTCTTTTCCTGATTGCGGAAGCCTTTCACCGGGGAATGCTGGTCAGCGAGATCGCCGACTTGTCGGGGGTCGATCCCTGGTTCCTGGTCAAAATCCAGCGGCTGGTTCGGCTGGAAGACACGCTGCGCGGCATGGCGTCACGCTTCCATCGCACGGAGCTTCCAGACACCGAAGCGCTGGCAAAGCTCACGGAAGCCAAGCGTAATGGCTTCGCAGATCGCCACATCGCCGATATTCTGGGTGTCAAAGAACCGCAGGTCCGGGCCTGGCGGAAGCACTTAGGCTTGGCTCCCGCCTATAAGATGGTCGACACGTGCGCGGCAGAGTTCGAGGCCGCGACCCCATATTTCTATTCGTGTTACGAGTCGCAGAGCGAGTAGACCTACCTCCTTGCTTCGCAGGGTCCTTCCTAAAGGAAGGATTAGGATGAGCCATGCCGGTCATCTGCTTCTTGTTCTAAATCTTCCCTTTAGGGAGGACCCTGCGAAGCAAGGAGGTAGGTGCTATGCCGCCCGTGCGTAGACTGGCGCTTCGTCTTCCAGGGGTGCTGGGATACGGTGAGCGTGGCTGACACGGTTCCGGCCATCGCCTTTTGCATGACACAGGGCGCGATCAGCCTGAGCGATCATCGCGGGAACGCTGAAGATGCTTGGAGTCAAAGTCGCAATGCCGATGCTGGCCGTGAGTGGCCGCTGCAAGCCGTCCGCCGAAGCGACTGCCTGACGGAGCCGTTCGCCGAGGACGACTGCGCCCATCATGTCCGTCTCGGTCAAAATGATCGCAAACTCTTCGCCGCCGTACCTCGCAGGAATATCGCTGGTGCGTGCCGTCTCTTTCAGCAGGTCCGAGACCAGCTTAAGTGCCTGATCGCCTTCAGTATGGCTGTAGCTGTCATTGTAAGACTTGAACTGATCAATATCGAGCAGCAGCAAAGACAGCGGATGACCATGACGAAGTGCGCGGCCCATTTCCCGATCTAATTGCTCCTGGAATGCGCGGTGATTTTTGAGGCCGGTGAGTGCGTCGACTGTCGACAGGTTTCCCAGTGTCTCGCGCATCTCCGCGATCTGCCGATCCGCTTCACTGAGCGAAGCGTCCATCTCACGCTTTTTCTCTTCCATCTCGATCAGTTCAGAAATCGTCCGGCCGACAATTCCCCGGCCAGGCCGGGTTGCTGCAAGAGCGAACGCAATCAGCAGGAGCAGGGTAACGGCGCAAAGTCCGCCTTGGACCCACTTCAGCAGGGCCAGATGCGTGGCGGCTTCCCGGCTGTAATCCGCCTCTGCCGCGTTCATCGCGTCTGCATACGATTTCTGGTTCTGGAATAGGGGAGTCAGGTAGCGGGACAGATCGACTTTTTGCGTGCTCGTATCCGGCGGCAAAGCAGCCAGTAAATTGTGTGCCGCATCCAGCATAGCCTGCTGGGCAGGCGCAGCTTGTGCTAGGTGCGTGGTCACAGCAGCGCTGCTTCGCGGCAGTGTCTGTGTCGATTGCTGCCATCGGTCGGCAGTCTCACGCAGATTAGCTTCCCAAGTTGTCCGCTGTGCCGGCGTCTCGGAGGCTTGGATCGCCAGAGCAGTGAGGAGAACCCGCTGACTGAGTGTCTGCTGCTCTGCGGTCTGTGCCGTAATGGACGTGTCTGCTTTTGGTGGATGCAGGACAGACTGCATAGCGATCTGACCTCCCACTGAGACTGTTGCCAGGATACCAAGCACGGCCAGATGCCAGCGGATAAGCTGCCGGGTCCCGGATTTTGTCGTGGGTATCGACGGATTTATTTTCGAGTTTCGGGTTGTATTGGGTGCGTTGAATGCGTTTGGCATAACGGAGTTCCTTAAATTGATTGCAACTATCGACAACTTCATTGTCGGTATTCTTGCCAGCGCGGTTCCCTGTACACAATACTGGAAGGACATTGCGCGTTACGCCGCGAATTAAAGCACCAATGACAGAGATAACCGATCCGAAAATACTGGTTGCCGTAATCATGGGCAGCAAATCCGACTGGGAAACGATGAGTCATGCCGACGCGATCCTCACGCAGTTTGAAGTCGCGCATGAGTGCCGAATTGTCTCGGCACACCGGACACCAGATTTGATGGCTGAGTTTGCCCGTGACGCTGAAGAGCGTGGTCTGGAAGTGATCATCGCCGGTGCAGGCGGCGCGGCACATCTGCCCGGAATGGTCGCGGCCCAGACCCTTGTCCCCGTGCTGGGCGTTCCCGTTCAGAGTAAAGCGTTGAGCGGGCAGGACTCACTTTTGTCGATTGTCCAGATGCCCGCCGGTATCCCCGTCGGCACACTCGCTATTGGCAACGCCGGTGCGACCAACGCCGCTTTGCTGGCCGTGGCTATTCTTTCCAACACACGACCTGAGCTTCGCGAAAAGCTACGTCAGTTCCGTACCGACCAGACAGCAAGGGTGCTGGGAGACACGCTGCCATGACCGACTTCCAGAAGCCCATGCGTCTGAGGCCTGGCGATACTGTCGCCGTCTTATCACCGTCCTGGGGCGGTCCGAGCTTGTATCCTCATGTCTTTGACCTCGGCCTTGCCAATCTGCGCGACTTATTAGGAGTCCATATTCAGGAGTATCCGACAACCCGAATGGCGGCATCCGAGCTGCATGATAACCCGCGCCGCCGGGCTGAAGACCTCAACGCTGCGTTCGCCGACCCAAGCATCAAGGCCATCTTTGCCAGCATCGGCGGCGATGACAGTGTACGCTTGCTGCCGTATTTGGATGCGTCTGCGATTGCCGGCAATCCAAAAATAGTCATGGGCTATTCCGATACGACGATATTGCTGACCTACGCCAACCAATTGGGTTTTGTGACATTTAATGGCCCTTCTGTCATGTCTGGTTTTGCACAGGCAAAGACACTTCCGGCGTTGTTCGGCACGCAGATCCGGCAGATGCTGATGGAGCCGTCGGAAGAATATTGCTATGCGCCCTACCCGGAGCGGGTCATCAAATCCGAGAGATGGCAATCCGCAAGCGCATACGCTGCCGAATTGGAATACGCCCCGAACGCGGGCTGGCGCTGGCTGCAAGGGGGCGGTGTCATCCAGGGAAAATTGTTCGGCGGTTGCATCTCCGTGTTAGAGTTTCTGAAAGGCACGGAGTGGTGGCCGGAGCCGGACTTCTGGCAGAGCAAGATTTTATTTCTGGAAACCTCGGAAGAAAAACCGACGCCGGACCAAGTCAAATATATACTTCGCAACTACGGAATGCAAGGCATCTTCGACAAGATTTCCGGGCTGCTGTTTGCTCGGCCCGAGCTTTACACTCTTGAAGAGCGCGAAGTACTATTCAAAGCTATTGTCGGCGTTGTCACAGGAGAGTTTGGCCGGAGCGATCTGCCGATTGTGGCTGAAATGGATTTTGGGCACGAAGCCCCGCAGTTCATCCTCCCGCTAGGGGTGACAGCCGAGATCGACTGCGAAAAGCAGACGTTCCGCCTGGTGGAGGCCTGTGTTTTATGAACCAGTCAATTCTTCCGGGTGCGACCCTCGGCATCCTCGGCAGTGGACAGCTTGGGCGGATGTTTACACTGTCTGCTCGGAGCCTGGGGTACCGAGTGCATACGTTCTCGCCGGACACCGATACGCCGACCGGGCAGGTGGCTGATTTGGAAGTCGCCGCCGCCTATGACGATCTCGAAGCTGTCCGTGAGTTTGCCCGCGCCGTAGATGTCGTGACATTTGAATTCGAAAATGTTCCGGCGGAGACTGCCGCTGCGGTCGCTGCGATTGTTCCAGTCCGGCCCGGCGGCAGTGTGCTGCATATTGCCCAGAACCGGAAACGCGAAAAAGAGTTTCTGTCCAGCCATGGATTTCCCTGTGCTCCGTTTCGCCTTGTCACTTCTTTGAATGAGCTGGAAGCCGCTTTGAAGACTATCGGCACACCATCTATCTTGAAAACTGCCGGCTTTGGCTATGACGGCAAGGGGCAAGTGCGTCTCAAGAACGCCTCGGAAGCTGCCGATGCCTGGACTGCTTTAGGCGGCTCGGAATGCGTTCTGGAAGGCTTTATCGATTTCGAGCGTGAAATCTCGGTTGTCGCCGCACGCGGTCTCGACGGCAGCTTTGCCCATTACGGCGCGATTGAGAATGCTCACAAAGATGGCATTTTAGATATTTCCGTCTGCCCGTTGCCGCACATAGAGCCGAACACTGCCGCGCAGGCTGTCGAGATCACGCAGGCCATCTGCGAAGTCCTGAATGTGGTCGGCGTGTTGTGTGTCGAGTTTTTTGTGACGACTGACGGCAGCTTGATTGTCAATGAAATGGCCCCACGCCCGCACAACTCCGGCCATCTAACCATTGAAGCCCATGCAACAAGCCAGTTCGAGCAGCAAGTCCGCGCCGTCTGCGGCCTGCCGCTCGGGTCGACTCAGCTTCTGCGCCCGGCAGCGATGGCGAATCTCTTGGGGGAGGTGTGGGAGAATGGGACGCCTGACTGGGTCTCCGCGCTGGCAATTCCGAATGTCGCGCTGCACCTGTACGGCAAAGAGCAGGCGCGTCCAGGCCGCAAGATGGGCCATCTGACTGCGCTGGCTGAGACGCCGCAAGTCGCTTCTGAGTTGGTTCGTGCCGCCCGTGCCGCGCTGACATTTCCTACGCGAGTGACTTCAATCACTCGTCATTCTGCCTAAAGGAAAACGATTGAAGACAGCATTAGTGACAGGAGCCTCGCGAGGAATTGGTCGGGCGATAGCCATTCGGCTTGCTTCTGCCGGGTTCCGTGTCGCTGTCCATTACAATGCAAATCACTTAGCAGCAGAGGACACGCTGCGGCAACTGCCGGGGGACGGTCATGTTTTGATCGCGGCGGATTTGTCTGATCCCACCGCTACTGCCATGCTGGCCCAAGATGCGCTGGAGGCGCTTCAAGGCCGCGTCGATGTTCTGGTGCATAACGCAGGCATATATGAGCCGACGCCGATTTTGGGGCTGCGCGATTTCTCTGCGTGGCAGGACACCATGCGCCGGCAGATGCAGGTCAACTTTTGGGCCGGAGCAGATCTCGCTTATCTGCTGGCACCGGCGATGGCGGACGCAGGGTGGGGGCGGATTATTCAGATCGCCTCACGGGCCGGGGAGCGCGGTGAGAGTCGCCATTCAGGCTACGCCGCATCCAAAGCCGCCCAGCTTAATCTCATCAAGTCGCTGGCTGTCGAGCTGGGAAAGACCGGGATCGGGTGCTTCGGGATCGCGCCGGGATGGACGGATACGGAAATGGCCTCGGAAGCACTGGCAGAGCGCGGCGACAAAATCCGCTCCGAAATCCCGCTGGGCCGTGTGGCTTCTCCTCAAGACGTTGCCTCGCTAGTTGGCTTTCTTGTCACAGACGCCGCTGACTATCTCTCCGGCAACACGATTGACGTCAATGGAGCCTCTTATCTTCGTTGATGAGGTTCGGGTATACTAGGTCTCTTTGAGACAATTAACACAGAGGAGCATTTCACATTGGCACATATTAATGGACGCAAGGCGCTGATCGTTTGGGGCGGCTGGGACGGGCATCAACCGCAGCAGGTGGCGGAGGTTTTTGAGCGGGAGCTGAAAGACAAGGGCTTCGAAGTCGAAGTCTCGGACACTTTGGATGCCTACAAAGATGGCGACAAGCTGAAAGCGCTCTCTCTGATCGTTCCGGTCTGGACTATGGACACAATCACGAGCGAACAGCTTGGACCGCTGCTGGAAGCGGTCAAAGGCGGGGTGGGGATCGCAGGCTGCCACGGCGGCATGTGTGACTCGTTCCGGGTGGAAACCGAATACCAGTTCATGACCGGCGGCCAGTGGGTTTCCCATCCTGGCAACGACGGCGTGGAATACACAGTCCGGATCACCGAACCGACCCACTTTATCACCCAGGGAGCGCCTGCCGAGTTCAAAGTGGCTTCCGAGCAGTATTACCTGCATACCGACCCTGCGAACAAAGTGCTGGCCGTGACCAAATTCCCGGTCGCTGATGGGCCGCATATGTTAAATGGCGAGTTCGATATGCCGGTCATCTGGACAAAATATTATGGTTCGGGCCGGGTTGCTTACAACTCGCTGGGCCATCATGCAGATATTGTCGAACAGAAAGAAGTGCTGCCGCTGATGGTGCGCGGTATGCTGTGGGCGGCGCAGGCGGAAGATGCTGTCGAATAGAATCTCCTAGTGAACCGGCACTTCCAGTGCCGGTCTACTCTTGAATGAAAGTCACTACGCGACTGAAGAGCCGAAAGTCCTAAGTCCGTAGTCGCCTCGACTTTCACGCAACAATAGACCGGCACTTCCAGTGCCGGTTTCTCGCTCAAGAGGCTGTCCCATGAACTTAGCTTCGTCGCCAGATGCTCGGCTTGCTCGTGCAGTCCTCTCTTTAGAAGGTCTGTCCGTGGGAGATGCCTTTGGGGAGCGGTACTTTACGTCCGGGGCGGACGAACTCATCGCGGCACGGACACTTGCCTCTCGACCGTGGCATTACACGGACGATACTCAGATGGCGCTTTCGATTGTTTCTGTTCTGCGTCAGCACAGTGAAATCGATCAGGATAAGCTTGCGACTAATTTCTCGGTGCATTATGACGAAGATCGCGGCTATGGCGATGCCATGAACCACCTTGTCCCCATGATCTACCTGGCCGGTATGTGGCGAATGATGGCCCCGCGCCTTTTCAGCGGCGAAGGTTCACTTGGCAACGGGGCGGCCATGCGGGTCGCACCCCTCGGTGCTTATTTTGCTGACGAGCCTGCCCTGGCCGCCGCGCAGGCCGTGCATTCGGCGGAAGTGACTCACGCACACCCGGAAGGCATCGCTGGGGCAGTTGCCATTGCATCCGCCGCCGCTTATGCCGCGCGTTTGCATGGCTTTCCGCTGCCAAAGTGTTCCGAGTTTCTCGCCTTGATCTTGCCCCATGTCCCGCTCGGCTTAGTGGCCGATGGTCTGTGTCTCGCGGCATCTCTGCCTGCGGACACAACTGTGCGTGAAGCCGCCCGGCTTCTGGGCTCCGGCTACAATGCGACTGCTCCCGATACCGTTCCATTTGCTCTTTGGTGTGCGGGGCAGTACTTAGGGGATTACGAGGAAGCCATGTGGCTGACGGCGAGTGGTCTGGGTGATATTGATACGACCTGTGCCATTGTCGGCGGCATTGTTGCGCTGTCGGCGGGGCCTGACAGCATTCCGAGTTCATGGATCACTGCTCGGGAGCCGCTTCCGCGCTGGCCGTTCCAGGAGACGAGCGAGATTTAGGGCTTTTCCATGGATGACCTAAAGATCACGCTGCCAAAGAATTCTGGTGTGGCGACTTACCCGCCGGGCGCAGCGTTTGGGCCGCGCTCGATGCAGGACTGGGAGTTTGTCTGGCTCATTCAGGGGGATGCTGAATACTGCTGGGGCGAGACGGCTGTCGCGGCTCGGGAAGGCTCGGTGGTGCTGTGCAGGCCTGGGGCAACGGATTTCTTTCAGTGGGATCGTCACCGGCGGACCCGTCATGCGTTTTTTCATTTTCAGATGGGAAACCCGCCGGCTGGCTGGGAAGACTGGCCGCTGGTGCGGGAACCGGCGAACGATGATATTCTGCATCCTCTGTTCCGTCATGTGCTGACCTGGACAGGGCGGGGTGACCCGGAGCAGTGCCGGCGGACGATTGAAACGATGCTGTCGGCATTCCGAACGGGGCAAAGAGCCACTGGCAGCGTCGCGCCGGAAGACTTGCCCCGCGCAGTCGAGGTGGTCTGCGCGTTTATCGCGCGGCATCTGGACGATGATCCCGCCCTGCCGATTTCCCTGACAACGATGGCGGGGGCTGCCTGCGTGACGCCGGAGCATCTGTGCCGGGTGTTCAGAGCATCGCTCGGCTATTCCCCGGCGGAAACGGTTCGGCTGGCGCGTCTGGACCGGGCGGCGACACTGCTGGCCCGCAGCAATTATTCAGTCAGCGAGATCGCGTCTCTCTGCGGCTTTGTCAGCCCGTTCCACTTCTCCCGTCTCTTCAAGGCCGCGTATGGCCGGTCGCCCCGCGCGTTGCGTCAGGATGTCCATTCCGGCGCGACTTTGCCTCTGCCGCGCCTGGTTCGAACATCAATTTTAGACAAGTAATCGCCAATCCCGGACATTCCTTTCGGCACAATCGCCAGCTATAATAAGCGTATCAACTTCCGTCAAGGAGTCCATTTATGATCAGCAGCATACTCGACCGGCCTGTTCAGGCCCTGGCAAGCCCGCTGACGCGGACTGACCGGTACAATGTCTCTGTCGAAGAATATATCAAATTTCGGCGGGACGGCTTTCTCGTTGTTCGTGGCCTTGTTTCGCCTGGTGAGATTGCCGAGCTTCGTCAGCACACCGACGATCTGATGCAGGGCAAGCTGCCGGAGCAGCGTCAGCAGATGTCGGAAGATGCCCGTCCGGAGCACGGGACTGCTGTTCAGGGTTTGGAAGCCCCGCCTGAACACCTGTCGCCAGACGAAAAGGCGCAGTATTTCCTGCGGATCCATATGCTGCACCGGCAGCTTGAGCTGCATGAACGGTATCTCCTGCACCCGCGCGTTCTGGATGTTTTGGAGGTGATCACGGGGCCGGACCTGCTGGCTTTGCAGTCCATGCTGTTCCTCAAGCCGCCGGGCAAGCCCGGTCAGGGCTGGCATCAGGACAGTTTTTATATTCCTACCCATCCCGATACGCTCTGCGGTGCATGGATCGCGATTGATGATGCCGACGAGATGAACGGAGCCATGTGGATGGCGAAAGGCAGCAATGCCGAGCCGGTCTATCCGTCGCGCGAAGGCTATGGATCGGGAGATACCGGCCTGAAAGAGATCTCGTATGTGGGCGGTGTCAGCGACCCGGACGATGAAAAGAACGATCTGGCACGGATCGGCGACCGCTACGATCAGATTTTGGTCTCGGCAAAAGCCGGCGACGTCGTGTTCTTCGGCGGACACATTTTGCATCGGTCCAAGAAGAACTATTCGACCGACCGAGTCCGCCGGTCGTTTGTCGGCCACTTCTGCAATGCCCGGTCGTTCACGCAGTGGGGTGGGGAACCAGAAGGTACAGATCCGATCACTGGAATGACCAATGGCTCACATATTCTAGCACGTGGCGACTCGCACCTGCCCTTCGCCCTTCCCCGGTTTGGAACACCCTGCGCTGCGTTGCTGTCGCCGGGGGAGCGCCGGACTCAGAGCGATCACGCAGCCGCCATGATGGGCAATATGGACAGCGGCCTGATGGGTGCGATGCCGTCCGATCCTGATGTCGAGCACGATCACAAATAGGCTAAAGCAGGAATTAAGCACACTCAAAGAGAAGAGGCCAGCAATGGCCTCTTTTTTGTTTAGGCCAGCCATGAAAGCGATTATTTATGAACTTACCCCGTCTCTTCTCATGCCTGACGATTGCTTGTGCCCTAGTCTCCTTTCCCATTTACTCAGCGAGAGCCGACGCGCAATCCCCGCGTCAGCGGCAGCTCATGGATGCCGGATGGCGGTTCCAGCTTGCCGATCCTGATACTCCTGCTCACGCCGCCGCCGTGACTGCCTGGCGCTGGCGGCCCGGCACTGCGGGTGACGCTGCTCAGATGACTGCGGCGGGGCTGGACACGACAGGCGCGGACTGGAAAGACGCCACCGTTGGTATGGATACGTTCGGGGGCCGTGCCGGCTCTTCCTGGTACCGAACAACGCTGCCTGCTCTGGCCTATCCGAATCGTGTCCTGCATTTTGAGAGTGTCGACGACAACGCGACCGTCTATTTGAATGGGATCAAGCTCAGCCATCACGAAGGCTGGAACGATCCGTTTAATGTGCCACTGGATAAAGCCTGGAAAGTCGATGGGCCGAATAGTCTGACCGTGCTTGTTGAGAACACGGCTGGGAATGGCGGCATCATGGGAGCCGTGACATTAGGGACAATCGTTCCCGGCAGCAATCCGATCAGCCCCGCGTACAATGACAAGTCCTGGCGGATCGTTCATCTGCCGCACGATTACGTCGTCGAAGGCAAATTCGACCCGAATGGAGACAGCAACCATGCGGCCCTGCCGACACCGCGTGCCTGGTATCGCAAGACATTCACACTGCCCGCGTCCGACATAGGCAGGAGTGTTTGGATCGATTTCGACGGTGTGTATCGGGATGCTGTCGTTTATTTGAACGGCCAGAAACTCGGCGAGCATCCCGGCGGCTACGACGGCTTCCGGTATGACATCAGTCAAGCCGCCCATTACGGCAGCGCGAATGTTCTGGCCGTGTCGGTTAATCCCGCGCATCATGAGGGCTGGTGGTACGAAGGCGGCGGCATCTACCGCCATGTCTGGCTCAACGTCGCAGCTTCGGTTCATATTGCCCCCTGGGGCACCTTTGTTACGGCTAAATTGCCGGAGCCGGGTGCAGATGGCAAAGTGGCTCCAGCCACAGTGACGATCCAGACAAAATTGATGTCACCTATCTTTGTCACTGTTGGTGCTCCTCAGCTAGGTTTCCGCCTTGTTTCGCGTGTCTTAGACCCGGCAGGCAAGCTTGTTTCTTCCACTGTGACACCCATCGGGATGCTAGGCGAACCGAAAGCAATCACACAGAAAGTAGCCGTTGCCCACCCGCTGCTGTGGTCCCTGGAAACACCGCGCCTTTATCATCTGCATACAGAGGTTATGAACGGCAGTTCCATTGTCGATGCGACGGACACGCCGTTCGGCATTCGGACTATTCGGTTTGATGCCGAAAAGGGCTTCTTCCTGAATGGCAAATCGGTGAAGATCAAAGGAACGTGTAACCATCAGGATTTCGCAGGGGTGGGAATCGGGATGCCGGACAGTCTGCTTTACTGGCGTATCAAGAAGCTCAAGGCGATGGGCAGCAATGCTTACCGGATGTCTCATAATCCGCCGACTGCGGAGCTGTTAGATGCCTGCGACAAGCTCGGTATGCTGGTCATGGACGAGAGCCGGCACCTCGGGGATACGGAAGAAGCGAAATCGTCTCTGGACACGCCATACTCGGATCTGGGTGAGTTGAAAAGCATGATCCTGCGGGACCGGAACCATCCAAGCGTTATCATGTGGTCGATGTGCAATGAGGAAGGGATCCAGTACAGCGCACAGGCAGCGACTATCTTTGCGGCGATGAAGCGCGTCGTGGAGACGGATGACGGCACCCGTCCAGTCACTTGCGCCATGAATGGCGGCTATGATTCTGCGGTCGGGATTACATCGGTGGAGGATTTACAGGGCATCAATTACCATACGGGCGATTACGATGCGTTCCACAAGACGCATCCCAATATGCCTTTGTATGGTAGTGAGACTTCCAGCGAAGTTGGGACACGCGGCGTCTATAGTGAGGACAAGTTCAGCAGCGGAGGCAACTACACTGGCATCCCTGATCTGGGATATGTCAGCGCCTACGACACCAATGGTGTTCCCTGGGGGCAGACGGCGGAGGCGGCCTGGCAGCCGATCGCCGACCGGCCTTTTGTGGCAGGCGGCTATGTCTGGACGGGATTTGATTACAAAGGAGAGCCGACGCCGTTTGGGTGGCCGGACATCAACTCGAATTTCGGGGTCATGGACGAATGCGGGTTCCCGAAAGATACGTATTACTACTACCAATCGGTCTGGGGCGACAAGCCGATTGTCCATATTCTGCCCCACTGGAACTGGGCCGGTAAAGAAGGCCAACCGATCGATGTCTGGGCCTTCAGCAATGCTGACAGGGTTGAGCTGCTGCTGAATGGAAAAAGTCTCGGCACGAAAGAGATGCCGAAAAACGGCCATGCCAGTTGGTCGGTTCCCTATGCACCCGGCACGCTGGAAGCGCGTGGCTTCGACAACGGACAGGTCATCGCCGCAGATAAAGTCGAGACAACAGGCGCTCCGGCAGCGCTCAGGCTGGTGACGGATCGCACGGCGCTGACGGCTGACGGCGAAGATGTCTCAATGGTGGAAGTAGATATTGTCGATGCTCAGGGCCGCGTTGTCCCTACCGCAGACAATCCCGTGAGCTTTAGCGTCACCGGCGCAGGCCATATTGCAGGAGTCGGCAATGGCGACCCGAGCAGCCATGAGCCGGATCAAGCCGGTTCGCGCCATGCATTCAACGGCAAATGTATGGTCATTGTCGGGGCAAACCAAGTGCCCGGCCCCATTCACCTGACCGCAGCGTCGCGTGGCCTGCAAAGTGTCTCACGGACGATGCATGCAAAATGAGCGAGCGTGCATGACTTGATTGCGGCCATTGGATTTGGCGGCACACAGAGCTTCGTCGGCAGCGGTGATTAAAGCGGCGCTGCCGGTACAATCCAGAGAAAAAGTGGCAATGCCGAAGCTTGCCGTGACCGGGCGGCAGCTCCATCCGGCACCCTCAATGGCTAATCGGCAGCGTTCAGCCGCTTGAACTGCCCCGGCCTGATCGGTTAGGGGCAGGATGACGACAAACTCCTCGCCGCCGTAACGGGCGACAAAATCACATTCCCGCATCGTCTTTCCGAGAAGCTGAGCCACTTGTTTCAGCACGGCATCGCCTGCCGGGTGGCCGAACGTATCGTTGAACTGCTTGAAGTTATCGACATCCATCAGCAGCAGCGAAAGCGGCGTGTGGTGACGGCTTGCGATTTCACAGTCACCTGCCAGCCGTTCCTGGAACGCGCGATGGTTTTTAAGACCTGTTAAGCCATCGGTAGTAGCAAGATTGCTCAGCTCCTGATTAGCCGTCTCCAGCTCGTTCTTTTGCAGTTCCAAGACGACGGCATAATCCTGTATTCGCTGCTCGGCCAGCTTACGCTCAGTCAGATCGTGCCAGACAGACAGCATCGCTGGCTTCTCGCTGAGAGTGACCGGGGTCAGGATGATTTCCGTCGGGAACTCTTCGCCGTCCATTCGGCAATGGGTCCATTCAAAGCGATGAGTGCCGCTTTCTTGCACAACGGCGAGCATTTCCAGGCCTTTCTCGGCAGAAAGGCGTCCATCCGGCTGATATTCGGGTGACATCAGAATGGGATGAATTGCCAGAAGCTTGGATTTATCGGAACAGCGCAGTATCTGCATCGCCGCTTGATTGCAGTCAATAATCCCAGTGGAATCCAGAAGGAAATGCGCTTCCGAGGAAAACTCGAACAAGACGCGAAACCGCTCTTCCACCATGACCCGCTCGGTGGTGTCCATCATCGTTCCGACAAAGCGAGTCGGCTGCCCCTCATCGTCTAAGAGCGGTTCACCGACCACATGACACCAGCGCAGTTGTCCGTTTGGGCGCACGATCCGCAGGTCAGTCGCGAATGCTTTACCGTCGATTCGCGCCTGAGCGACACTGGCTTGCAGCCCATCAACATCGTCGGGATGATATTTTGCCAGCAGTTCAGCATGAGGCGGCATCCCGTCTGCCATGTCCAGGTCAAACAAACGGTACATCTCCTGAGAGAAGGTAATCTCGTTTGTCTTATGGTCGCGTTCCCAGCTTCCGATATGTGCGATCCGCTGGGCTTCCGCAAGGCAGGCCTCGCTGCGGCGGACAGCTTCTTCGGCAGAACGCTGAGCAGTGACATCATGTCCGATGGCGGCGACGCCGACTATCTCGCCGGCATGAGCCCGGATCGGCGAAAATGTCAGCACGGTGTCGATCCAGGCTCCATCTTTGCGCCGGCTCCGAAGTTCCAGGTTCTCGCAGGCTTCGCCTCGCTGCAGAGTCTGAATGATCGATGTAATAAGTCCGTGCTGATCAGGGGGTGTCAGAACAGAGGCATGCTGACCAATGATTTCGCCTTCTGCGTACCCGTATAGCCGCTGAGCGCTTGCGTTCCAACTGACCAGCGTTCCATCAAGCGTGGTTCCCAGCACAGCGTCATGGGAGGACTCGATGATCGCCGCCATACGGGCATTCTCTTCTTCCACCTGCTTACGCTCTGTGATGTCCATGACGGTTCCAAAAAGGCGCACGATCCGTCCGCTATTGTCACGGGCTGCCTGGCCCATCGCGTGGCCCCAGCGCACCAGCCCACTACCGATTTGAATGCTGATGTCAAATTCGTAGGGCAGCCCGTCGTCAAGTGCCTGCCTAGTGATCTCTGTATGCATGGCGACATCATCGGGATGGTAATGAGCCATCAGCGTCTCATAATCGGGTTCATCCTGCGCCGGATCAAAGCCTAACAGTCGAAACATCTCTGCCGACCAGGTAATATGGCCGCTCTCAACATCGTATTCCCAGCTTCCGATCTTCGCCACGCGCTGCGCTTCCAGCAGCCGGATCTCGCTTTGCTGGAGAACTTCCTGAGCAGCGGCGCGTTCGACCATGAGCTGTTCCTGCTCCGCAACGCGTCGTGTCAGCTCTATTTGTGCCACAGCCTGCCGTGAAAGTATCTGCAATGCCGTCTTCTGGTCATCTGAGAGCTGCCGTGGAACGCGGTCGACAATACACAAAGAACCAATCGCAAAGCCTTCCGCAGTGATCAGAGGCGCACCGGCATAAAAGCGAATATGCGGATCGCCCGTGACCATCGGATTATCTGCGAATCGAGTATCCTCGGAGGCATCCGGAACAATAAGCACTTCAGTCTGAAGGATCGTATGGGAACAAAAGGCATCCCTGCGCGGGGTTTTGTCATCATCCATGCCTAGAACGGATTTGAACCACTGGCGCTCCGAATCAACTAAAGAAACCGCTGCAATGGGGACGCCGCAGAGATGTGCGGCCAGACGTGTCAAATCATCGAACGCCTCGCTTGGCAGCGTATCAAGAATATGAGTTCGGTACAGGGCGTCCAGACGCTGCGTTTCATTTGCCGGTATCGGGGCCATAGATCAATTTTTCCATAGATGCTAGGATAAGCATCAATAAAATTATCGGCATTGGTACCAGTATTCGAGAGACAAAAAAGCCACGGGTTTTACCCGTGGCTTTTTGCTATTTCTCAATCGCCGCAGTCTTGGTCTGAATGGTTTTTAAGCGCTCCGCGTCGAATTTCAGCCGGCGGTCGTAAGTGTAAATACCGTTCATCTCGGGAGTAATGTCAGTGAGCTGGGTGTAGCAGTAACCGAACATATGGGGATTGTCAAGCAGCGTGTCGCAGACGTCCTGGAAACGCGTGTAAAAGTCTTCCAGAGTGGTAGGGCTGCCGCCGTAACCCCAGCTTTCCGCTTCCTGAGCGCGATCCTCTTCCAATACCCATTTGAATCCGCCGAACTCACTCACGAAATAGGGCTGACCCGTATAGGGAAC
>JBPBQB010000185.1:0-16425 GCA_050954545.1 Janthinobacterium lividum
ATTGTGAATTATGTCCGCCAGCAGTTCAACCTATTTATCGGGGATCGTACTGCTGAAGAGTGCAAGATCACGATCGGCTCGGCGTCGGCTTTAGAGCAGGAGCTTTCCATGCAGGTGCGTGGGCGGGACCTGCTGACCGGCCTGCCCCGGTCAACGACTATCACGTCTGAGCAGGTCCGGGAAGCGATTGCTGATCCGATCAATGCGATTGTGATGACTGTAAAAGAGACACTGGAAGATACGCCTCCGGAACTGTCCGCCGACATCATGGACAGCGGCATCGTGCTGGCCGGCGGCGGGGCGCTTCTGCGCGGTTTGGATCGCTTGATCTCCCGCGAAACGGGAATGCCGGTGCATATCGCCCCAGACCCGCTTTCATGCGTCGTGCTCGGAACCGGCAAATGCCTGGATGAAGCGTCCCGAAGCAGCGCCCTCCGCAACGTGCTCCTGACAGAAACGCGCCTGGGCCATTACACGTCGCCGGGCCGATAGCCAAACATGAGTACGGCAGAGATATGCCGGGCGACTGAAGCCGCGGCAACAAATGCACAAAGTCCACTTGCTGCACTGGCTACCTGGAAGGCAGACCCGGAGGGCGTGGACTCATATGGAAAGTTCTGATAAAGAACTCTGTATTAACCTGCGAAGGCAGGTTTTGTGCATTTGTTGCCGCGACTTCAGTCGCCCGTGCTCTCAATACTCTTGAATACTTAAAGAACTTCCTTTTATGCGACCAGAGCGTGACAAACGGCGTACCAGCGTATTGCTTCTGGCACTGCTTGCCTGCGGTCTTTTGACTGCGCTGCATGGACGAGCCGCCCTGCGCGAACAGACTGACCCTGTCTCATGGGCAGTGCGGGATATGGGATTGATTCCAGGACAGACGTTAGTCGCTCACCTGGGACAGCTCTGGCATCTCAGCGCAGGCTCTCTACTCGCAGGCCCGAAGCTGGCACGGGAGAACGCTGCCTTGAATGCCCGCGTTCTTGAGCTTTCCGCCCAAAATAATAATCTGCTGACCGCTCAGGCCGAGAATGCACGGCTGCGCCGCCTGCTTGGCTTCGAGCAGGTGTCCCTGCGCCCGCTGCTGGCCGCGCAGGTCACGGCTCTGAAACCGAATGCTCACTTTGATACATTGACACTGAATCAAGGCAGCGCTCATGGTGTGCATCCCCGCTCCGTCGTTTTGTCGCCCAGCGGTGCATTGGTCGGACAGGTCCTGGATGTTTCCCCGCGCTCCTGCGATGTCCTGCTGCTGACAGACGCTGACAGCAGTGTCGGGGCGCTGGTACACAACCATACCCCGCATGGACCGATCGGTCTGTGTCAGGGACTGGGTTCAGGCCAGATGCATGTCACTTATCTGCGGACTGATTCCGTGATGCATGTCGGCGATGCCGTGACCACTTCCGGCCTGGGCGGTGTGTTCCCGAACGCCGTTCCGCTTGGCACTGTTTCCGCAATCTCAGTTGATAAAACACGCTCACTTCAGACCGCTCTGCTGCGGCCTGCCGCTGACTTCGACCATCTGGAAGAAGCATTTGTCATTCGGCCTGTCCTGCCCAGGCCCGCCCCGGCAGTGCTGCCGGAAGCACCGCCGCAATGATTCCGAACCGCCAGATGTTTCTCGCTGCCTTCCTGATCTGGATCGCTGCCATTCTTCAGGGCCGGGTCGCCCATGCGATCAGCATCCGAGGGGCTGAACCCGATTTCCCGTTGGTGGTACTCTCCAGCAGTGCCATCTTAGTAGGAAGCACCCGAGGCAGCCTGCTTGGATTTTGGGCAGGACTTCTGGCTGCAGTCTCACTTCCTTCTGTCTACGGCAGCCTGTTTGTCAGCCGCATTGTCGCCGGGGCGTTTGCCGGAAACCTGGGGAGCAGCCTGATCCGGGCGAACCTGCTGGTGCCACCTCTGGTGACCCTGGCGGCGACCGTGCTGGCTGAAATGATCTGCATGCTGATGGCACCAGGGCCGGCGCTGCATCACTCACGCCGCTGGCTGATTCAGACCGGGAGCGAGATACTTTTCAACACGGTTCTTGCCCTGCCGGTGTACCTCTTTTTGCGCTTATGCCGGGTAGGACACCTGCGGGAAGACCCATTCGGACAGCTATTATAACGCGGCAAGGTAACTTACCTGAGAATTTCGCTTGACAGTCCGGCATCTTTCCTTTATAATAGAATCGACTATTAGGTTTGTATGAAATCTGCACGGTGCTTCGGCCTGTGCTGCCTGTTTCCCTTTTCCCGCTTCAGCTTTTTCGCTTCAGCTTTTTCGATCAAGGAGCTTGTTCTCGATGCACCTCTTCGCCAAGATTTCCCCCGCCACGACGCGGCCTTTTGTTAACCGGCAGCCTGCGCTGCGTGTTTCTCTGCTTACATTGAGTTTGCTTGCCGCGCTCGGACAGGGCATGACAGCAGCCCGTGCCGCAGAGCCGCGTATCGCGCTCGCCGGTAGTTCCTCACCGGCACCCAAGCTTCGCAGCGCCCAACGGCTGGGAAGGCTGGACTCGAATGCAACGCTGCGTGTCGGACTGACCCTGCCGCTGCGGAATCAAAGCCAGCTTGACGAGCTGCTGCGCCGTCAGTATACGCCAGGAGACTCGCTTTATCATCAGTTCCTGACACCTCCCGATTTTACAAACCGCTTTGGCCCCACTCAGCAGGACTACGACGCGGTTGCAGCCTATGCTCGGGCTCAAGGGCTGACTGTGACAGAGACCTCGCCGGGCCGGACCCTGCTGGCTGTCACCGGGCCGTCTGCTCGGGTTGAATCGGCTTTCGGGGTTCAAATGAATCGCTATCGCCTGGCGGGGGGGCAAGAAGTATTTGCCAACAGCGCGGCACCGACCTTGCCGCGTTCGATTGCAGTCAGGGTTGCAGGCATCGCCGGCCTGAACAATGTGGCCCAGATGCGGCCGGACCTGGAGCGAATGACGGCCCACCCCCTGGTCGGCTCAGTCCAGAGTGGTCTGCGCTCCAATGCACCAATTCCGATTAGCGGTACCGGTACAGAAGGCAGCGGGCCTCTGGGCGGTCTGGCTCCCAATGATATCAAATATGCCTATGACCTGAATACGATTGCACCGCTTTACGGGGCGACTACAACCACGTCCACGGCAGTCCTGACCGGTGCGGGCGTGAATGTCGGGCTATTTGAGCTGGACGGTTTTTACTCGGGGGACATCATTCAGTACGCCACCGAATTTGCCCTGCCGACAGTCTTCACTGGTGCCGATGCTTCAGTAACAACAAAGCTGCTCGGCGGATTCAGCGGGGTACCGCTTGTCACGACTGATCAGGGAGGCCAAACGGAAGTCACGCTGGACATCGACATGATCCTGGCGCTGGCACCTGCTGCGACAGGAGTGTATGTCTATGAAGATGACCAAAATGTGGATACAGTTGCGCCGCTGACTATCTTTACACGCATGGCGAATGACTTGAACCCGGATGGCAGCAAAAAGCCGCTTCTGCAAGTCATCAGCTGCAGTTGGGGTGTCCCAGAAACTCTGGAAGATCCTTCTATTATCTCTTTTGAGAACGCGCTCTTCCAGCAGATGGCAACCCAGGGACAATCGCTCTTTTGTGCGACAGGCGACAATGGGGCCTATCCTCTTTTCGACGCGACCGCGCCTGCGCTCACCTCTCCTACTGTTAATAATCCCGCGTCTCAGCCCTTTGCCACCGGTGTCGGCGGCACTACTTTGAAGTATAGCCCGCCGGCAACGGCGGTTACAACCGGTGTCGTGACTCCCGGCGCATATGTCAGCGAGACTGCCTGGAGCGCCGGCACCGCCGCGGTTGATCCTGAAGGCAGCGGCGGCGGTGTCAGCAGCATCTGGTCCAAGCCGAGCTATCAGCTTGGTGTCGGTTCCTCGCCGACCCGGCGCGATGTTCCGGATGTCTCGCTGAACGCCGATCCGAACACCGGTTATTCTATCTATGTCGGCAGCACGTCCGCCACCCCCGCCGGAACTGCGGAAGTCATCGGCGGGACAAGTGCCGCAGCGCCCCTTTGGGCTGCTTACACTGCTCTGATCGATCAGCAGCGCACCCTCAACGGCCTGACCACTTCTGTCGGTTTCCTCAATCCTTTGATTTATTCGATTGGGGCAAGCAGCACGTACAGTGCTGATTTTCACGACATCATCAGCGGCAGCAACTTGTTCTATCAGGCAGGTGTCGGCTATGACGATGCGACCGGTTACGGCTCGTTCATCGGGGCTCCGCTGCTGGCTGCCCTGTCCGCCAACGCCAACCAGGGCACCGGAACGGCCACGCTGACCGGCTTTGTCACCGACAGCAGCACGTCTGCCACTCCGATTGCCGGCGCGACTGTTACCGCGACCGTGGCTGCGACCGGTGCGGTCGCTGCCACAACGACCACCGATACGACCGGCTCTTACACACTGACTGTTCCCAGCGGTTTGGCTTTGATCATCACTGTCGGCACTTCGGCTGTCACTGCACCGACGACAGAAACCCTGACTGGGCAAACCCTGACAGTTGCAGCCCTGACCGCCAGTACTTCGACAACTCAGAGCTTCACACTTCTCGGCGCCCATTCGTTTGCAGCGGGCTTGCAGATGATCTCTGCGCCGTTCGATTATTCAGGGATTGCCGACTTCGCCACGCTGTTTGGCCTGACGGAAGACCAGGCGAGGCTCAGCCCGCGTCTGGCCCAGTACGAGCCGCTTACGAGCAGCTATGTTTTCTATCCGACAGCGCCTGCCGATACGATTCGGCTTGGACAGGGTTACTGGGTTCGGTTCCCGAGCATCGCCTCGATTGAAGTTACCGGCACAGCCGCCCCGACAACTACGGCATTCTCGATCCCGCTCCAGCAAGGCTGGAATCAGATCGGCGATCCGTTTACGGTATCGGTACTTTTCGCGGACATCACGGTCATTGCCTCGACAGGGGCGACGGGAGCTCTTGCTACCAGCACAATAGTCCTGCCAACTTTGTATGACTACAACACAACCTCACTGCAATATGATCCGCTGGCTCCAGTTACTGACCCGACGACCAAAGTGCCGTCATATACAGATTCTACCGTTGATTTGCTGAGCCCCTACGTTGGCTACTGGGTCTTTGCTTATCAGAGCTGCACACTCAGTGTTCCAGTGCCCGGCTCATCGGCTCCGCCGCCTGCTCCCTAAGTCTCAGGCTTAAGGAAGGTCTCTCATAAAAAAGCCGGGGACTGCATAATGCAGTCCCCGGCTTTTTGCGGTTCAGACGTTTAGGTGAAATTGAACCATGCCCTAAAGGGCACGGCTATTGGGCGCGGACGCCGGGAACCCATCGCTTCGCGAGGCTAAGATTCTCCATCAAATCTTCCCGTAGGGCGTAGGGCTTGCCTTTACCCTCCCTATAATTTTATCTCTGCACGATCTGGATGGGGGAAGATGTAAGATTTGGCTGGGGAAGAAGGGTAGAGGCAAGCCCGACGTCCTACATAAAACCGGCAGGACAGGATGTACTTGCTTAAACAGCATGGTGACATTTGTATTGATCTGTGCGTCACTCTGGATTATTGCTTGTTGGAATATCCTGATTAAGCCGCCTTGCGAAACCGCCTGCACTTGTGTCATAATCGGTCAGGAAGATTTCAAGACGCACCATGCACGTTTCATTTATGCACGTACTCTGGCACAACTGGGCGCAATGGCTGACCGGAGGGGATGCGTGGAGCCTGGTACGCACCGGAGCGGACATTTTTATTGTCGCCTATGGGTTTTATCGCCTGATTATGCTGGCCAAGGGAACCCGTGCCTGGCAGATTATCACCGGACTGGTTGTCTTTGTCGGGATGCTGCTGTTTTCTACTTGGGCACGCCTGTCAGCCCTGAGCTGGATATTGCAGCAGATCCTGCCGCTTGGCCCGGTCGCGATTGTTATCTTGTTTTTTCCAGAGCTGCGTCATGCCCTGGAAGAAGTCGGGCGATTGGGTTTCTGGGGCAAGGGCTTTACGGGATTGGGACGTGAAGACCTCTCTTCTATGGTCGGCGAGATTGTTCAGGCTGCGGAAAGCTTGTCGGACAAAAAAATCGGTGCCCTGATGGTATTGGAGCGGAAAACAGGCCTCAGCGACATTGTTGAGACCGGCATACTCATTAACAGTGAAGTCAGCGCCGATCTGCTCTGCACTCTCTTCTATCCGGGTTCGCCACTGCATGACGGCGCGGCAGTGATCCGCCGGGATCGGATCGTGGCGGCGGGCTGTACTTTGCCGCTTTCGGAAAGCCTGACCGTGCAGGGGATGCAGGTGCATACACGCCATAAAGCCGCGCTGGGCATTTCTGAACAGAGCGACGCCCTGGTTGTGGTCGTGTCCGAAGAAACAGGTATCATCTCTCTTGCCTTCGAAGGCAAAATGGCGCGTGGCCTGCGTGATGACGGACGCCTGCGCGACCTGCTGATCCGTGAATACACGGGGCGCGAAAATCCAAGCCTGCGCCGCCGTGGTTTTATTCGGCCTCGCTCCGCGAAGGCTGCGCCTCCTGCTCCCGTTTTGCCGACTGCTCCTGTTCTGCCGACGGCTGTCGTGCCTGCTCACGTTCGTGCCTCGGAAACAGTGCCCGTCCCGGAGCCGACAGCGTCCGGGGAGCCGCGCTTGTAGCACAGATCGGTTTCTTAGGATAAGTCATGCTTCTTGCCCTGCGCCACAATTTTGGTTACAAGCTGCTCGCTCTTTTCTTCGCCGTCGTTCTGCACTTTTACGTGGCAGGATTGACCAATGCCCGCCCGCCGCATATCCTCATTTTGCCTCTGTCGGCACGAAATTTGCCCCCAGGCCTGATTCTTGATGCCGCCGATCTCCCTTCGGTCACGCTGACGCTGGATGGCTCGACAGAGGAAATCAATCGCCTGACTGATACCACTGTCACGGCATGGGTTGATCTTGCTCATGCTCAGGTGGGTGATACGTCGCTGCTGCCGGTTCATGTCGCCGGTCTGCCTCCAAGTGTGACTGTGGAAAATGAGCCGCCGCCGATTTCGCTTCAGATAGAAGAGCGCCGCCGCCGACAGTTGAAGATCGGGGCGGACAACATCGGAATCGCGCCCGCCGGGTATTCGTTTCCCTCTCCGGTGATCACACCACGCGAAGCGGTTATCAGCGGAACGCGCGAGGCAGTCGGTTCAGTCGTGCGGCTGGTCGCTCAAGCCGATCCAGACCAGTCCGCTGGAGCCGTGGACGAAGATTTTACTCTTGCCGCCTTGGATGCCGCAGGCAGCCCGGTCGGAGATGTCACGATTACGCCGCCAACCGCGCATATCCGGCTGGACCTTGTTCGAGCTGTTTCCCGAAAAACATTGATTGTCAGTGCAGATGTCGTTGGATCTCTGGCCGCGCCTTATCGCTTTGGAAATATCGAAGTCTCCCCGGCGACAGTGACTGCCGAAGGCCGCCCGAACCAGCTTGTTTCGATTGGCACTCTGACAACCGCTCCTATCGATGTCACCGGCGCGACTAAGGACATCGTGCGCCGGGTAGAACCGATCGTGCCTGCCGGTGTCGCGCTTTCACCCTCCGGGCCGATTACTGTCACGATCCATGTCATCGCGCCGCCGGCACCGATGTCGGCTACGCCGCCGGTCACAGCACCCTTCAGTTCGCCGACGGAGCCGCGATAACGGATTTGCTTTTATTTTAGGAGAACTGAGTCACTTTATGCCCGAGAAGTTGTTTGGAACAGATGGTGTTCGCGGTGTCGCAAACACAGAATTAACACCCGGCCTGGCGATGGCGCTTGGTGCCGCTGCGGCTCGCACTCTGGGCCGAGGTCACACGCCACGCTTTATCGTAGGGCGGGACACGCGGATTTCGGGAACGCTGCTGGAGTCCGCTCTCGCTGCCGGTCTTTGTTCCATGGGCGCACAGGTCGTCACAGCAGGGGTGGTCCCGACGCCCGCTGTCGCCGGGATTGCCCGCATCCAGAACTTTGATGCCGGGGTTGTCATCTCTGCATCTCACAACCCATTTGGGGACAACGGCATCAAGTTTTTCGGCGGTGACGGTTACAAGCTCGACGATGCGCTGGAGGCTGAGATCGAGGCTCAGCTTCCTCTTGTTGAAACCTGGTCACGGCCTTCCGGTGCCGGGGTAGGGCGGCTGACTCATGATGCTCATCTGCGCGATCTGTATGCGGGTCATCTGGAAGACACAATGGCGGGGATTACGCTTCAGGGGACGAAGATTGTCCTGGATGCTGCGAACGGTGCCAATTCCGTGCTGGGCCCGCGCGTGGTCACCGATCTTGGAGCTGATGTCATTGCCCTGCACTGCGACCCGGACGGCCTCAACATCAATGCCGGCTGCGGCTCTCTTCACCCGGATGAAATGCGGCGTCGGACCGTAGAAGAAGGCGCAGGCATCGGCTTGGCTTTTGATGGCGATGCCGACCGGGTGATCCTGTCAGACGAGAAAGGCCGCATGGTAGATGGCGACAAAGTCATGCTGCTCGTCGCCCGTCATCTGGCCGCGTCCCACCAGCTCACCAACAACACGGTCGTCGGAACAATCATGAGCAATATGGGGCTGGAAGTCGGTCTGCGCGAATCCGGCCTGACTTTGCTGCGAACGGCGGTGGGAGATCGTTACGTCTCGGAAACGATGCGTCGTGACGGCCACATTCTCGGCGGCGAGAAGTCGGGCCATCTGATCTTCGGCCATTTAACGACTACGGGCGACGGTCTGCTGACAGCGCTGCAAGTCCTGAAAGTGATGCGCGAGACCGGCCAGCCTCTGTCCGCGCTTGCCGACCAGATGACCGAATATCCCCAGGTGCTGCTGGGTGTCAAGGTCCGAGATCGACAGTCGTGGTCAACAGACGCTGATATTCAGAAGGCAATCGCTCAGGCAGAAACCCAGCTTGAGGGCCGAGGCCGGGTCAATGTCCGGGCCTCTGGAACGGAGAAACTCGTGCGTGTGATGGCTGAAGGCCCTGACCAATCTGAGATCGATGTACTGGCCCATGAGCTGATTTCGCTGATCGGCAAAAAAGTCGGAGCCTAAAGATCCCCTAATCGCCGATCCAGACCACTTCAACTCCGCTGAGAAGTCCCGGCAGGGTGCGGACCAGCGCCCGCATTCCCGGTGTCTCCGTCGCGCAGTGGCCGGCATCCACCAGTGCCAGGCCGCGTGCTTCGGCTTCCCAGAACTCGTGATGACGGACATCGCTCGTGACGTAAGCATCCGCGCCTGCTATCCGAACAGCTTCCGCAAGCTCTGCACCCGCACCGCCGCAAACGGCGACGCGCGAGATCATGCGCCGGGGATCGCCGGTGCTGACTCTCAGCGCACTCGTTTCCGCGCAGCCGAGCGCGGCTTCGACAAACCGGGCAAAATCCGCCAGCGGGCGCGGGCAGGCCAGAGTGCCGAGGCGCGGCAGGCGAGATAGGCCTTCCGTGCCGAGGGGATTCACATCGGATAGCTCCAAACACTCCGCCAGCGTATCGTTGATGCCGTTCGGGGCCAGATCCCAATTTGTATGCATCGCGTAAAGTGCAATGTCGTTCTTTACGAGAGTTTTTACTGCGGTTGAAACGGGGTCTGTGCTGATCCGCTTCAGTGGGTGATAGATCAGCGGATGGTGGGCGATGACCAGCTCAGCCCCAATCCCTGCCGCACGCTGGACTGCTGCCGGGGTAGCGTCCAGGCAGACCCCGACTTTGCTGACTTCCACAGCATTGCATTCCACCAGCATTCCGATAGGGTCGCCTTCTAGGGCACTTTCTTCCGGTGCAAGCCGCTGCAGTACCACAAGTATTTCACTGATCTTCATCGAAACCCTCCTCTTTGCTGCCACTCTGGGTATGATACGCAGGTTAGTCACTAATATGCTCCCGGCAACGAATAAGCCTGAACATTCGTATTTATAGAGGGAAACACTTATGCTTCGGTTAATTACATGCCACATATTTTTGTTCGCAGCAATGAGTTTGCTCCTGCTGAACAGCGGCGTCCGAGCGCAGAATACCGGCGTGGCATCGATCAATACGCAGCATGACCAGGCCTATCTGGCGCTGACGACAGCCGATGTCTATATCGAGCCCGGCATCAGCGGCATCGACAGTCAAGTCTTGCAGCAAGCCGCAGCGCAGGGCCAGGACGATCCGCATACGCGTGTCGACATCGCAATTTTATCGGCGCTGCCTTCGCCCTACCAGGCATATCAGCGCGAACAATACACGGGTCAGCTTCACGATGCACTGGGACTGGACAAATCCCCGCTCGTGCTGGTCGTGCTGGGCGGGCAAAGACCCGGCGTTTCGGTCTGGAGCACGGCGCTGGATAAAGACGAGCGTACCCAGCTTGAAAAGCAATATGCTCAGGCAATCAGGACCAATCCGCAGGCAGGAACGGCGCTGCTGGCACAGGCTGCAGCTTCAGAGATCAATGGAAAAGAATACAGGGGCACTTCTATGATTTTATGGCTTGTTTTTCTTGTCGTCATTATCACCGTCACCGGCTTGATAGTCAGCGCAGGCCGTAAGAAGAAGCAGGCAATGGCACTCGCAGGCGGTCCGATCACGGCGCTGCGCGAAAATGTCCTGAGCGGCATCGAGTATCTAGATGGCTATATCGATGTCCTGCCGAAGAACAATCCTGACTCGGACCAGACCCGCATCTACCGGCAGTCTGCTTCAGCCAAATACGAACAGGCTGCGAAGATTTTAGACCGTGCCACCGAGATGACTGATTTAAACCGGGCACAGACACTTTTGGACCAGGCGCAGGCCGATGTTCACTCGGCCCGGCAATCTTTGGACCGGGCGACCGGCGGCACGGGACACATTCCCGGCGACGATGCCCTGCGCCCGCCGATCCTTCCCGCGAGCCAGCCGCAGGTCGAGGCGATTCCCCAAAACCAGCGCGGCGTTTCGTTCTTTTCGGGCCGGCCTGCACCCCTGTCCTCGCTTGTGCCGGTGACAATCACGCTGGGCGGGCAGAGCCGTCAGGTGCTGGTCACGCCGGAAGAGGGTGACGAGTTGCGTCAGGGTCGTATGCCCCAGGTGCTGGCCTTTCAGCAGGGAGGGCAGTATCAGCCCTGGTATGAATACAACGGCTACGATCCCTACCGGGATTACTGGCGTTATGAGAACTCCGGCTGGGGCGGGCTTGGAACAGGTCTGGTGGCAGGCTTTGTCGGCGCGGAACTTCTGGACGGCCTTCTGTCGCCGGGTTACGGCATGGGCGGCTACTCGCCCTATGCCTTTGCGACAGACATGCCTGCCTACCAAAGCTATTCCGATCCAAGTTATTCCGATCCAAGTTATGCCGATCCGAGCTATGCTGATCCAACTTATGCTGATCCAACTTATGCTGCTTCCGGGTATGACAACAGCAGTGCAGGCGACTTCTCCACGGACAACAGCGGCAATGCCGATGCCCAGAGCTATGATCCGGGAGATCAAGGGGCAGGGGATTTCTACACGGACAACAGCAGCGGCGGTGATTTCAGTGGAAGTGGGGACTTAGGTGGAGGTGGGGACTTTGGCGGCGGCGATTCCAATTAATCAACTCATGTTACGCGAGCCTCATTGCCGTGGGACTAAAGTCCTCGGCTTTGGGGCGCAGACGCCTAGTCTCCACCTTCGTGGAGAAGGAGCAGAGTAAGAGCAAGAATCTTTTCCCTGTCCGCGAAGGCGGACATTGGGCGCTTCGCCTCACAGCGCAGAACTTTAGTTCCACACGCCTGATACTGCGTAACATCACTAACTCATTGACGCCTGCCGGTCTAAGTGCTACAATGAAGCCATTACGTTTAAAGACGCTTTCAAAGGAGACTGTATGAAGATTTGTTTCGCCCCTATTTCGCTCGCTCTCGGTTTGATGAGTGTCGCGGCGCTGACATCGCCCGTAGCCGCCGCCCCGCCTGCCGCCGCGCCGGTTGTCCGCATGGTGACCACGCGCGGCGTCATTTTGATCAAGTTGTACCCGAAAGATGCCCCGATCAGTGTTGCCAATTTTGAAAAACTGGTTAAGAAGGGCTTCTATAATGGTCTGACGTTTCATCGGATCGCTGATCTAAATCCAGGCACGCCCTCAAAGATCGTCCAGGGCGGTGATCCCCTCGGCAACGGTCAAGGCGGACCGGGCTACATGATTAAAGGCGAGTTCAAGACAAACGGTGTCAATAATCCTCTGACCCATGTCGCGGGTGCGTTCGCGATGGCCCGTTCGCAGTCAAATGACTCGGCTGGATCACAATTTTATATCTGTGTCAACCCGGTCCACTTTCTGGATGGCAGCTATGCTGTCTTCGGGCAGGTCATCAAGGGCTTAGACGTGGCGAATAAGCTGCAAATCGGCGACAAGATGACTAAAGTGACGATGGCGAAATAGGGTTTTCTGCAAATCAGCAGACCGAATAAAGGAGAAATGCCATGACAAAGCGTGTGCAGGCTCAGGTCTCGGGCCGGGTTCAGGGAGTGGGCTATCGTTATTATGCCGCCCATGTCGCCGGGGAATTGGGCGTTGTCGGCACAGTCCGCAATCTGGCCGATGGGGGCGTGGAAGCGGTCGCGGAAGCCGAAGAAACCTCTTTACACGAGTTTCTGAAGGCGCTGCGGCATGGCCCTCATGCCGCCGAAGTCACGGAAATCGCGACGGCCTGGGATGAGCCGACCGGCGAATTTTCGAGCTTCGCTGCGGTGGCATGAAAAAAAGAGCCTCACCTGGAAACAAGCGTCCGGGTGAGGTCGGTTTTGCTACGGTTTGCTCAGCCGGGCTACTCCGTCTTTAGCCATGCTGTTGGATGGGCTAGCAGCGAGAGCCTGCTTGTAGGCAGCAAGAGCCAGAGTTCTTTTGCCCTGCTTCTCGTAGACATTGCCAAGATTGTCTTCAAGAGAACCATTGGTTGGATCCGCCTTCGTTGCCTGAACCAGAAGCGCGGCGGCATCATCGAGCTTGCCATCATCAGTGAGAAGCATGGCGAGGTTTGCCTGCACACTCGCTTTTGATTTAGGATCGTCAGACTTCAAAGCGATCGCCTGACGATAAGCGGCTTCAGCGTCTGTCTTTCTTCCGGCGTTCTGCTCAAGAACGCCGAGATTGGCCTCTGCTCCAAAATCATCGGGCTTCGCCTGTGCTGCTAACGTATAATCTTGAATGGCTTCCTTGCTTTGCTTGGCTGTGGTCGCTGCTTCAGCCAGTGCCGTGTAGGCAGTGAATTTTTGGGGCGTACCCAATGCAAGGGCAGTTTTAAGATAGGGAACAGCCTTGGCATCATTGCCAATTTGATGGTACAGTACGCCGGCGTCAAGCGGAGCATCACTATTTTTTGGGTCTAAGATGGCCGCTTTCTCGAAAGCCGCAGCAGCATCGGCATGTTTACCCCCCTGTTCCAAAGCGGCAGCATACATAAGGGCGTAGCTAGGGTCTGTCGGCTTTTGAGCTAATGCGGTTTGATAAAGTTTGGCAGCTTTATCGGAATCCCCTAACTGAAGGTATGCGCGGCCCAAATTGTCTCGAGTTCCGGTGTCTTTAGGCTTCAGCCGAACGACAGCTTCCATTTCAGGGACGGCCTGTGGAATCTGGTTCAGGCGGATGTATATGTCTCCCAGCATCTGGTGCGCTTCTAAAATGTTGGGATATTTTTTGACAATCACCTGTAGTTCGCTGGCCGCGAGGGTGAAATTCTTGTCTGTGTAATCCTTGTACGCTTTTTGCATACTATCCTGTTCTTCTTCCGGGATAGTCGTCGTATCGCTGGGAGCGTCCTTGGAAGCTCCGTTCGCTGCCTGATTTCCAGCGCCTGCTTTCGCTGTGTTTCCAGTGCCGTCGGACTGCGGTCCTCCCTGTGCCCAGAGCGGGCTGGTGAACGCCAGGCACATAAGCCCGGCTCCGAAGACTGCATATGTTGATTTGTTCATGGTTTGTTCTCCGTTTTTCGTGTTTACTCCGGTTGCCGCTTTTATTTTACCCGCTCCTAAGTTCGCCGACCCGCTAAATCGATTAAAGATTTCTCAGAAAATGCCGAAACTGAACTTAAGAGACACGATAGCGCACGAAAGTGTGTTAAAATTTACTGTGGCTTCAGCACTCTTTTACCGAATCACAATCCTCTTTTATAGAGAAAGAATGTACTATGCACTACCCCCCCAACTGCTTACGTCTTTTCCGAACTCTCGTCATTTTGCTGCTTGCCCTGTCAGTTCTTGGAACCGGCGGGCCGGCGGCGCGGGCAAACTGGCTGTTTTCCTACCCTCCCAATCAGGTCACGCTGGATTCGGGAAAGCGTAACAATGTTTTTATGGTCGGTGATCCGGTCCAGTTCAGCCTGACCATTTTTAACTATGGTACCTACAGCCTGAAAGGGACCGCCCGGTATGAAGTGCGCGATTACTGGGGCAGCGTCGTCGCCTCGGGAACGACCCCTGTGCCGGAACCGAACGCCCCGACCTGGCTCTCCCTGCCGGCAATTACCCAGCCCGGATGGTACAAGCTGTATCTGCATCAGCCGACTAGTGTCGCTCCCTGGGGCGACAGCATGGGCGGCACCATGTTCGTCATTTTCCGGCCCAACGCCAATTTCCCGGCGGAACCCAGCGAGCTGCTTCCAGGCAACTCAGGAGGCTCCGACGGCGGCGATGAAGTCGCGCGAGGCGTTCTCGGCATGGGGCCGGAGCGTCACGCCGTCACGGATGCGTCCCAGCCTGCGGCTGCCATCGCTTCGCTTGACCCGGCAATCGCCCAGGACAAGACTTATTACACGCCCTACGATCCGCAGCGTGGTCGTCCGCTTCTGATCGAGTTTCCCAACGGCGTCGGCTCCTCTAATCCGACCCAGCAGGCCGCGAATCTGGCCGGGCTGCAAACGCTGGTGACGCACTATCATAATGACATCAAATACTGGGAGCCGCTCAATGAGCCGAACTTCGCGTATAGCGGCGCGGATTATGTCAACAAAGAGCTGAAGCCGTTCTACCAGACAATCAAGGCCATCGATCCATCCTGCAAAGTGCTGGGGCCGGCGGTCGTGACTATCGGGCCGTCAGGCTTGAATTGGATCGAAGACTTTCTCAAAGCAGGCGGCGGGAACTACATCGATGCGTTCTCGTTCCATGCCTACAATAATGTCAACGGAGACCTCACTCTGGCCCGGCTCTCGCTGGACTCGCTGGATGCCCTGCTGACCAAATATGGCATTGGAAACATCGAAAAGTGGCAGACTGAGCAGGGCTACTTCGGCGCTGTCTACGGGGCCTACCAGCCGCGCCTGCAAGGGCGCTGGACCATGCTTCAGATGATGGTATACGAGCAGTACGGCATTCCGAAAGAGCATAACCACCTGTGGTACGACAAAAGCCACGGCTTCTGGGATGTTCCTGCCTTCTGGGAAAACGAAGATGGCCTGAACTCGTTCGGCAGCTTTGACCCGGCCGCGCCGCTGATGCGTGTCTGGAGCGAGGAGCTGTACGGAACCAACTTTACCTCGGCCTACAATCTTGGCGCACTCGGTAACAAGCTTTATGTCGGCAGCCTTTTCAGCGGCCCCGGCAAGCAGGTCGCCGCATTCCAGAGCTCCGGGCGCACAGATGGCCTTGTTACCCTGAGCGTGTCCGGGGGATCATCAATCCATGTCGTGTCTGCTTTCGGCATCGCCGAAGATCTGCCTGTCATGGCAGGAAAAGCGATCCTGCCGGTGCCGGAGCTGCCGGTTTATGTGGAACTGGCACCGGGCCAGACTGTTCAGCCGGTCCCCGCCGACTACGGCACAAACTTTGCGCTGCTGCCCGGTACGGTCGCGACGACATCCGGCTCCGGCCTGTCGCCGCTGGACCCGTCTTATTCGGATGACCCCAGCAAAATCATCAACGGCACCCTGGAAAACTGGTATTGGAACCAGGGAACAGGCGACCATCCGTGGATGGGAAATGACGCCACTTTCCCAGGCTGGGTGCAGATCACGCTTCCTCAGCCGCTCTCGATCAGCCATGTCGTGGTCTATGCCGGGGTTCCCTGGCAGAGCGACGGTTCCCTGCTGGATTACGAGCTTCAATACGATAACAACGGTCAGTGGGTGACTTTGAGCCATCCCCAGGAACCGACCAATGTCGTCGACTTCTTCACGCCGACTGTTTTCTGTACGGCTGATACGTTCTACAGCGACCGCGATGTCTTCGTGCATGACTTCGCGCCGGTCACGACCCAGAAGATACGCCTCCTGGTCCACGATGTGACCTACGGCGGCGGCGCGAATGCAGACATCGTCGCAGCCGGCGGACAGACCGGGCCGCATCAGATCACCCTGCGTGAAATCGAAGTCTACGGCCCGTCTGGTCAGACCATTATTCCTGCGCCTCCGGCAATCACGGGCACGGTGCGTTTCTATCCGCGCGTGGGCAGCGCCAACCGGATGCAGGGCGGCAAGTTCCAGGGCAGCAAAGACGGCGTCACCTACGTCGACCTGTA
>JBPBQB010000197.1:0-16273 GCA_050954545.1 Janthinobacterium lividum
TGAAGCTGCCGGACTCTACCCGATGGGAGGCAATGCTGACCAGCCTTTGGCCTTTGAGCGAACACATGAAGTTAATACAGTATTCGCATCCGCTAATGGTATAAACCGAGGTCAAATAAACGATTTCTGGGATGAAGTGATTCTCACTCCATTAGAGGAAGATGTTGTCAATGCCCTGCGTGTCCTTTCGCCCGAGATAGAGAGAATCAGCTTGAAAGGTGGAAAAGAACCTTTTGTTCCCCGCAGCCCAATCGTCAAAATATCTACATCAGATGATCCTATCCCCCTCCGTAGTATGGGTGAGGGCATGAACCGCATGTTCGGGATTGCGCTTGCCCTTGTCAATGCCAAAGATGGAATGCTGCTGATTGATGAAGTGGATACGGGGCTGCATTATTCTGTTCTGCCTGATCTCTGGAAGCTCATCTTTGAAGTCGCACATCGGCTCAACGTCCAGGTTTTCGCGACTTCCCATAGCTGGGACTGTATTCAGGCGTTTCAGCAGGCGGCAGATGACAATAAAGACGAAGAAGGCGTTTTGATTCGCTTGGAAAACCGAAAAGACGGCGTCGGGGCAGTCACTTTTGATGAGCGGGAACTTGCCATTGTGACCCGTGAACAGATTGAGGTTCGTTAATCATGGCCGATCAATCGTTGATGCTGGTCGAAGGTGACGATGATTACCATGTCTTCCAGCATTTGCTGACGACGCATAGCATCGACAAGCAGAGGTCATATCGGCTGGAATCGTATGGATCGAGTCCGAGGACGTCACACCCAAACGAGATTGTCTTCCGAGAGCGGCAGGGATTTCAGAACGTTCGCGAATATCTGACGCAGCAGCTTAGGATTACTAGTGACTTGAAGCGACTAGGAATAGTCGTGGATGCAGATTTGGATTTTGCTGCTCGCTGGCAGAGTTTACGTGATGTTCTTGTCGGCGCAGGCTATACCAATGCGCCGAAGCAGGCCGATCCACTGGGGTTGATCCTAGACCATACGGAAACTCCCGATGAGAAACCGCGCGTCGGCGTTTGGATCATGCCGAACAATCATGACACAGGCAGCATGGAAGACTTTTTTGCGCTGCTTCTTCCAAGTCAGGACAAGCTCTGGGAGCGGGCTAGGCTCTGCGTGGAACAAATACCACTGGAAGAGCGGCTCTTCAAAAGTGCATTTATCAAAGCGCATGTCCATACCTGGCTGGCCTGGCAAGAGCGGCCTGGTCTGCCGATGGGAAAAGCGATCTCGGAAAAGTATTTGAACGCTGATGCCTCTAATGCCATGCATCTTATGGACTGGCTGCGGCGCTTGTTCGATCTCAGTATTGAGACAAGTCCAACTACTGCTGCTTGATCCCATCCAAATGTACGTTCTCACCCTCTGCTAAATCTGCCGCGTCGTCAATCGGCGTATCGATCAATTCTGCGCCTTTGGGCTTCATCCAGGTCCGGCCCCACTCAGCTAAAGACTCGAAGATGCCGTTCAGGGCCTGGCCCTTCTCCGTCAGCGCGTACTCAACGTGCGGGGGCATGACACTAAGAACGGTTCGGGTGACTACTCCCTCCTCTTCCAAAGCACGCAGACGTTCGCGCAATGTCGCCGGGTTTAGGCCGAGGACACGAGCGATCTCGTTGAACCTTTTCTTGCTGCCGAGCAGGCTGCGGACGATATGCAGAGTCCAGCGTTCGCTCAGAAGGTTCAGCGCGGCGTTCGCGGGGCAAAATAACTCCGAGCCATGCTCCGCTTCTTCATGCTCCATAATGTTCTCCAGTAACTGTGTCCACTGCTTCTATAACACCGATTGAAAAAAAATGTGCCGGATGCTGGAACTATTATTAGAGCATACCCGTTAGAGGCAGTAGAAAGCGCAATAAAAAGTAAAGCGCATCAAAAAATATACTGCCGGAAAGAGAATTGATATGAGTGTCTATACTAATGCTTCGGCCAGCGATGACCGGACTGCGCGGGCTGTCCATACTATTATGCTGATTGTCCGCATTGCTTTAGGGCTGCCGTTTATTTACCATGGCGCTTCCATTGCGTTTGGCGCGTTTGGCGGGCCTGGGCTGCAGGGCTTCAGTGCATTCACGCATCTGCCGCTGGCAGTCGCTGCCCTGGTCGGTTATGGAGAGTTCCTTGGTGGCCTAGGCGTTCTATTTGGTGTTCTGGCAAGACCGGCAGCCGCAGGCCTTGCGATTATCATGCTAGGCGCGATTACGACGGTGCATCTCAAGAACGGCTATGACTCGACCAAAGGCGGCTTCGAGTATCAGTTGACCCTGCTGTTTTTGGAGATCATTGTGATGATCGGCGGCGCAGGTATCTACAATGCGCTGACACTGGTGCGCCCGAAAAAAGACACGATTTAGATAACCAACCAAATCACGCAAACAAAGGAGATTATACCGATGGCTGATGTCAAGATTTTGATCGCATTTTATTCCCGTGGCGGCTCGACCGAGGCGCTTGCCAAAGCAATTGCGGAAGGGGCGAAAGCGGAAGGTGCGGAAGTCATTCTGCGCCGGGCCCGAGAAGTCGTGAGCCGTGACGTCATGGCCCATGCGCCGGGCTGGATCGAAGGGGCAGACCGGATGAATGCCGAATATGAAGCGCCGACGGAAGCGGATGCGGAGAGCGCCGACGCGATTATCTTTGGGACACCTACCCGGTTCGGCAACGTTTCGTCTGAGCTGAAAGCCTACATCGACTCGCTCGGCGGCCTCTGGTTCCAGGGCAAGCTGAACGGCAAAGCCGGCAGCGCGTTCGTCTCGACGCAGTCGCTGCATGGCGGCAACGAGTCGACAAGTATTTCGATCTACAATCCGCTGGCCCATTTGGGCATGATCATTGTCCCGCTTGGGTACGCCGACGCTGCACTCTTCAAGGCCGGCACTCCTTACGGCGCGTCTACGGTGACGGGCCAGAACAATGCCCCGCCGACCGCCGACGACATCGAAGTCGCCACGTTCCAGGGCAAGCGTGTCGCTCAGGTCGCCAAAGCTCTTAAAGCCGCCGGCATCACGCAGACAAAATAACCTAATTGACTACCCGTGCAAGCCCTGGTCTTCAGACCAGGACAGGCGCTGGGGACAACTCTGACATAATCATACGCAGAATATCTATGGAGAATCACTCTTGAAGCCAACATTCCTGAACCGCGCCGTCACTGTGACGGTGCTCACCGGCGGTGCAACCGCCGCAGTCGCTGCCGTGATGCTTTTCAATCCCGGTCCGGCGTTTACCGCCCCACGTCTGCTCGGCAGTACCACATTGAAGGCTTCTCTGCCTGTTGCAGGCAATTACACCATTGACCCCATGCATACGTCCATCGGCTTCGAAATCCAGCATATGGGCCTGAGCAAAATCCAGGGCCGTTTCGATGACAAGTCCGGCAAGATCGTCGCCGACCCTTCTGACCTCTCTAAGTCCAGTGTCAGCTTCACCGCCCTAGTCGCATCGATTGACACCAATGTCGCCCCGCGTGATGCTGATCTGAAGTCGGATGCGTTCTTCGATGCGGCCAAGTATCCGACGCTGACATTCCAGAGCACGACTGTCCGCAAGTCCGGGAACCATTATGTCGCGGATGGGACATTGACCATCAAAGACCAGTCTCACCCGATCTCCATCCCGTTCCGCTACCTCGGACCGGTACAGGACCCCTTCGGCGGCACTCGTCTGGGTATCTTAGCAGACCCGATCACAATCAGCCGCAGAGACTACGGAATCACCTGGGATCACAAGATGCCCGACGGCTCTCCGCAACTTGCCGATAATGTCACGGTGCTTCTCTCTGCGGAAGCGACTAAAGACAAGTAAATTATTGTCCCTGGCCTATTGGGCCAGGGACAAATCCAAAACAAGAGGTTGCTATGAAGCCGCAGCTTTCCGGTATCCACCATGTCACGGCGATTGCTAGTGACCCGCAAAAAAATGTTGATTTTTACGCCGGCCTTCTCGGCCTGCGCTTGGTTAAGCAGACCGTCAACTTCGACGATCCGCAGTCCTACCATCTCTACTACGGCGACAGTGCCGGTAATCCGGGTACGCTGATGACCTTTTTCGCCTGGCCCAAAGGCCAGCGCGGCAAGTTGGGGCTGGGGCAGGTGACAGCAGCATCGCTGTCTGTTGGCCCAAATTCCCTGGATTTCTGGCGGGAGCGTTTGCAGGCTCACGGCGTCGCAGAGCTTGGCACGGAAACACGCTTTGGTGAAACTGTCCTGGCGTTCGATGACCCCGACGGAATGCGCCTGGAACTGGTCCCAACCGCAAATGATACCCGCACCGGCTGGGCGGAAGGCCCTGTCTCTGCCGAACATGCTATCAAAGGTATCCATGCCGTCACCCTGCCCGAACGCTCTTTAGAGAAAACTGTTAAGCTGCTGACTGAGACACTCGGTTTTCGCGCAATACAGACCGACGGCGACTGGACACGGTATGCTTTGGCCGACGGCCAGCCCGGCACGTTTGCCGATGTGCAGTCCGCGCCGGACCTATCGCCCGGTCAGATCGCTGTCGGCAATATTCACCACATTGCCTGGCGGACTCCCGATGACGCCCAGCAGGATGCCTGGCTCAAGTCCATCTCCGAGCAGGGCTACGGGATCAGCCCGGTTATGGACCGAGACTATTTCCACTCGATCTACTTCCGCGAACCCGGCGGCATCCTGTTCGAGATCGCCACCGACCCGCCGGGCTTCGCTATCGACGAGTCGCCGGAGACGCTGGGGGAAACGCTTCAGTTGCCCTCGCAATATGAGCCGATGCGAGACCAGATCGTGGCCCAACTGCCGCCGATCCACCTGCCGAATATGAATCGATAATCAAATTGAGAGCCTGATAACCATGCAAAACCAACTCAGTTTCGCGCACAAATACATCCCTGCGCCGGTGGGTGGGGGAGCAGAGACCCTGCTTCTGCTGCATGGCACCGGTGGAGATGAAAACGACCTGCTGCCGCTGGGGAAAATGCTGAACTCGAACGCCAATCTGCTTAGCCCGCGTGGCAGCGTACTCGAAAACGGGATGCCGCGCTTCTTTCGGCGCTTGGCCGAAGGCGTACTTGACGTTCCAGATTTGATTGTTCAATCTCAAGCACTGGCCGAGTTCATTGCCGAAGCGTCCACGGTTTACGGCTTTGACTCCGCGCATATCACCGCCGCCGGGTTTTCCAACGGTGCCAATATCGCCGGGGCGCTGCTCCTGCTGCATCCCGGTGTCCTCAAATCTGCGATTTTACTGCATCCGATGGTGCCGCTCGTTCCCGAAGTCCTGCCGGATTTGACTGGGACAAGTATCTTCATCGGTGCGGGTCGTCAGGACCCTCTGGTCTCTGTGCTGGAAACAGAGCGCCTGGCAGCGCTTTTCCGTCAATCCAGTGCAGATGTCACCATCGACTGGCAGCCAGGAGGGCATACATTGACCCGCGAAGAAGCCTCTGCGGCAGCGTCGTGGCTGAAGCATCGATCCAGTCATTAGAAAGTCAGTCTATGATTATTCGCATTCGCCATGCTCAAATCACTGTTCCCGAAGGCGCAGAGGAACAGGCCCGCAGCTTCTACTGCGTCTGTCTTGGCTTGCCGGAAGTGCAAAAGCCTGAGTCTCTAGCCGGGCGTGGTGGTTTTTGGGTGCAAGCCGGAGACCAGCAGGTACATATTGGTCCCGAATCAGGTGTTGATCGCGCGGCAACAAAAGCGCATTTAGCGTATGAAGTTCACGATTTATCGCATTGGCGGCAGCGGCTGGATCAGGAGGGGATGCAAGTTCTGGAAGGCGTTCCTATTCCAGGTTACGACCGTTTTGAGTTCCGTGATCCTTTTGGCAACCGCGTAGAGTTTATCGAGGCACAGATGGAACGGGGCTGAACCCCAGGGCAATTGCACATGGCATTTGACCGGTCACAGGCAATGACAATCGCTGCCGGAAAGGACGAACAGTTCCCAGAAAGGACGAACACAAGGTTCGCGCCCTACATTCTGTTCCGTAGGGGCGAACCTTGTGTTCTTCCCCATTCCCTTGTGTTCGTTCATCTTATCTTTATTCGTCTTGTCATGTCACAATTCGGATGTCATATGCAATTGCCCTGGGCTGAACCCCCGTGCTTTGATAAACCAATTCCCTGCCTTCGCGGGCATAGAACACTCTGATCTTATGCCCGCGCAGGCGGGAAATTGCACTTTTAAAGCCCTGCCGTTCAGGGCAGGGTATAATTCCCCTATGTCAAATTTCACCCTCTCACAGATTATCCTGTATCCCGCCAAATCGCTGGGCGGCATTGCGCTGACAGAAGCGAACATAGAAGCGCGAGGGCTGGAACATGACCGGCGCTGGATGCTTACCGACCCGAGTGGAAAGTTTCTGAGTCAGAGGGAGTTCCCACACATGGCATTAATAACGCCCACGCTGGAGGCGGACTGGCTGACCCTGGCAGCGACGGGCTTAACACCGCTTCGAGTGCCTTTGCGTTCCGATGGTGATTTGATGCCGGTTCATGTCTGGGGCAGCTTCTGCGACGCCGTCGCTGTCAGCGAGGAAGCTGATGCTTGGTTTGAGGCTTATCTCGGTGTTCCCTGCCGCTTGATGTATATGCCGGATGAGACGCGCCGTGCAGTTAATCCAAAGTACCGTGCGGGGGAGGGGATTGTCAGCTTCGCCGATGGCTATCCCATCTTGCTGCTCGGGGAAAGCTCGCTTGCCGGATTGAACGAGCGTTTGGCGCAATCCGTGCCGATGGATCGTTTCCGTCCCAACCTGGTGGTTTCCGGCAGTAGCGCACACGCCGAAGACGGCTGGACTAAATTGCGGATCGGAGATGCCGTCTTTCACGGTGTCAAGCCCTGCGACCGCTGCTCCATGACAACAATCGATCAGGCGACGGGGACGCGAAATGGCCCGGAACCGCTGCAAACGCTTGCGACTTATCGCCTTCAGGATCAAAAAATTTTATTCGGCCAGAATTTAATTTCCGATGGTTCTGGTGTGGTGCGTGTTGGAGATACTGTCGAAGTTCTAGAGGCTAGTGATTGACTCTGCAGGCTGAAATCGTTACAATAACCGCATGGCTGGCCCTTCCTGGACATTTTTCACGAACCACTCCCGCGTATTGTTTTGCCTGGCGGAAGAGCCAGATTTACGTCTGCGCGAAGCTGCCGAGCGCATTGGGATCACCGAGCGTGCTGTCCAGAGGATCGTCACGGATTTAGAAGAAGCAGGGATCGTAATACGCTCGCGCGAAGGCCGCCGCAACCATTACGCCATCAATGAAGACGCCCGCCTGCGCCACCCCAACGAATCCCACTGCACGGTTGGCGACTTGCTGCGTTTGGCGATGGTGAAATGATTCCCTGCTCTACTTCCAGCCTGAAAAATCGGTGCCCTTCATAATGCAGCTTTCAATTTGGGTGAAGAGCGGCTTGCCGCCGGGATAGAGGCCGTCCTGACGGGCGGGCCAGAGCGGGTCGGTGTAGAAGCTGGCCCAGGCACGTTCGCGATGAGCGAGGTTCTCGAAGACCAGCATATAGGTCAGGCGGGGCGAAATGCCGATGTAAGTGGTCCAGAAACCCATGGCATACAGGCCGTGCGTCTCAAACGCAGGAGCACCCGGATTGCCGAACCATTCGGCTGTCTGAGCCAGAGCAGCCATGTCGTCGAAGTGATAGGTCCGCAGCTCGAAGACGCCGCCGGCGAGGCGGCTGGGCTGGTTGCCGTTTCGTGGCAGACGGGAATATTCCGTCGGCTTCAGGATCGAATTCGAATAGGTGTGAACCGGGCTGCCGCCCCAGTCGTCCTCTGTCTCGCGCCGGACTTGCTGCCATTCCGGATCGGCAGTGAACGTATCCCAGAGTATTTCTCGCTGCGCCATATTATCCCAGGCCAGCATATAAGTCAATCGAGGAATAGGGCTGCCGACGATGATCGACCAGAAGCCGACGGGTTCGATGCCGATCCGTTTCCAAATTCGCAAGGTATGATTCGCGAAGCGCTGAGTAACTTGGTCGAGACCCCGGCTACTGCGAATATCGTAATGACGTAGTTCGTAAAGCATAGCTAGTCACTCCGGGCAGACGCGCCGCCCGTGTCTTTCAAGTGGAAATAAGCTTCCAGCATCGCGCGGCAGACTTTCCCAGCAGTGCTGCCGCCATGACCACCGTGCTCGACAATCGCGGCAATCGCGATGGTCGGATGGTTGTAGGGCGCGAAACAAATAAACAGGCCATGGGTCATGCTGCTGCCGTAGGTCTGGGCCGAGCCGGTCTTGGCGGCGACCGCGACACCGGGGAAGCTGACGATTTTCCCAGTTCCCTGGGTCACGGTCATCCGCATCGCCATCCGCACCCGCTCAAAGTTCGCCGCTGAGACCGGAACATGGCGAATAATAGTCGGTGTGCAATTGTAAGTGGCTGTGCGAGTCCCGGCATTCAATACTTCAGAAACGACATACGGCTTCAAGACGTTCCCGCCATTTGCCAGGGCTGCCGTGACCCGCGCCATTTGCAGGGGTGTTGTCAGAACATCTCCCTGACCGATCGACATATGCAGTGTATCTCCTCCATACCACTGGTCAAACGCGTCTCCCAAACGGTGGAAATGCTTCAGCTTCCAGGCAGGCGAAGGGATCGAGCCGATGTCCTCGCCGCCTAAGTCGATTCCTGTCTTTTCGGCGAGTCCGAACTGCTTGGCATAATAGGAAAGCCGGTCTGGTCCGACCTTCTGGCCGTAAACATAAAAGAAAACATCGCACGATTCGGCAATGGCTTTGGTGAAATCGGTTTCGTCGTGCGTTTCCCAGCAGCCGAAGCGGGCGCGGCCCAAATGGTACGAGCCGGTACAATAGACACTGCTGCTGGGGGTGATAACGCCGGTTTGCCATCCTGCCGCAGCGACTATGGGCTTGAAGGTCGAGCCGGGCGGGTACATCGCCCCGATAGCCCGGTCAATCAGCGGGTGAGAGGTATTCTGGTGCAGCGGCTTCCAATTTGCCGAAGTGATCCCCGTCGCAAACTGATCGGGATCAAAAGTCGGTGCGGAGGCCATTGCCAGCACAGCGCCGGTGCGGGGATCGAGCGCGACCGCCGCGCCGATAAAATGGTTTTCCTGGAAGACCCGCTCCGCCGCTGCCTGGGTAGGCGCGTCTATGGTGAGCTGAACCGTGCCGCCCGGAGTCGCATCCTCTGTTTCCAGAGAACGGACTGTCCGGCCATGGGCGTTGATCTGGACATCAGTGCCGCCGGGCTTGCCATGCAGGTAGCTTTCGTAAGCCGATTCGACACCAGTCTTGCCGAGAAAGTCATCTTTCGAGTAGACCGCTGTCCCATCATTATACTTCCGGTCGCTCAGTGTCTGCCATTCGTTGGTGTTGACCCGGCCCATTGTTCCCAAAAGATGAGCGGCCAGTGAGCCATGCGGGTACCAGCGAACGGGATCCGGCTGCGTGCTGACGCCGGGCAGATACGGTTTGTTTTCTTCGATCTGAGTCACTGTCATCATCGGCACATCCAGCGCGATCCGCAGCGGGTCATACGGGTTGATCTGTGATGCCGCGATAGACTGCTGTATGTCTTCGGGAGTGACATGCAGGAGAGCCGCCAGTCGGTTCAGAGTAACCCGGTCTTTGGCGACGCTCGGGATCGCATAGATCGCCAGCCGGGGGCGATTGGCGGCCAGAATGACGCCGTGGCGATCTGTAATGACCCCGCGTGGGGCAGGAGTACGGATGCGCCGGGCCTGGTTTGCGGCAGCCGCATCCCGGAAGTCGTCACCACGGGCGACCTGTAAAAACCAGAGCCGTCCGGCCAGCACCAGAAACAGCAGAAAGATGACCGCGCCAAACTTCCATGCCCGCTGCGCCGCCGTCCGCTGAGTCTGTTGACGTGAAGGAGGCGAGTTTCGAGGATGCGAAGGTCTGAGTGATGGTTTTGGGGTCGTGATCATAAATTGCTTGATCTGCGGAATTGGCTGATTTCGACTATTGTTCGCCGGGCGGCGGCGGGTACATGCGGCTGTGCGTGTGCGGCTCCTGACCGCGTGGATAGGTACGAGAAATCTGCTGTGGGCACCATTTAGTCGCCAGCAGGCCGTCTTCAGGATTGATCGTGACCGTGACTGTGTCGCTTATCGTATCACGGTGATGACGGCGTGTCGGCGTCGGTGTGCTGTCCGTCGACGCACTTGTGTCCGGCGCGGCTTCGCTGCCGCCCTGGCTGTTATCAGTAGTCGTCTCGGGAGAATTATCGAATGGTTGCTGTGTGTCTGATCCAGAGTCGGTAGAATATTGGGGCGAAAGCGTAGTCGGCTGTGTCCCTGATGAGAAGGTCTCGGAATGAGATCCCGGCGAGCCTTCAGGAGCCAGCAGGCCGGAGCTGTCATCGACATTGACTGTGACTGTGCCGTCGCCGTTGTCATGTGCTTGATTCCCATGCTGACGATGGTGGCGGGAACGGGGCGTGTCGTCGGACGAGTCAGCAGACCCATCTGCTGAAGGATCGGTCGAAATTGCTGTGGCCGTGTCTGCTGCCGTGATCGGCTTGGCGACTGGTGCCTGCTTGGACTTTTCTAAAGCAAGCTCCTTGACACGGGCGGCATGGAAGATCGGCAGGCTGCGGCTCATGAACTTGGCCCAGATCGGGGCGCATACGGTTCCGCCGAACGCCAGATGCTCCATTTCCTGACCGTAGGCTGCGGGATGGTGCTTAGTCGCATCGATAGGGTGACCTGCCCAAACAGCGCAGACCAACTGGGTCGTGTAGCCGACAAACCAGACATCTTTGTGATCCTGGGTCGTTCCTGTTTTGCCGCGTGCATCCGGCACAAGCGGCGCGACCATCGCACCGGTGCCGCGTGGATCAGTCACGACTGCGCGGAGCATATCGTCAAGCTGACTGACTGTATCTTTCTGAAGAATATGTGTCTCGATGGCAGGCGGAACATCTTCGATGACGTTATCCTGAGCATCGTCCAGCCGGGTCCAGGCCGCCGGTTCCGGGTGATTGCCCCCGGCAGGGAATGTCGAGTAGGCGCTTGCCATCTCAAGCGGCGAAACGGGACTGGAACCCAGGGCCAGGGACAGCACCGGGTCGAGCGGGGCGTGAACACCCATCATACGGGCATACCGGATGGCGCCCTGCGGCCCGATCGTGTGCAGCACTTTGACGGCGACAACATTGACTGAGTAAGCGACTGCTTCCCGCAGGTTCATGTACCGGTCCGAGTAGCCTGTATCGTCCTGCGGGGTGTACGAGCCATGGCCCGTGCCAAAGGTAGTCCGGGCATCCATGACCGGCGTATCTTCTTTGACTGTGCCGTCGTTGATCGCTGCTGCGTAGACAATGGCTTTAAACGAGGAGCCGGGCTGACGGCCATGGACCGCGTAGTTGATCTGAGACTTCTTGTAATCCACGCCGCCGACCATGGCTTTGATCTCGCCGGTCTGTGGATCCAGGCAGACCAGAGCGCCCTGGGTCGGGCCAAGACCCCGCGAGTTTGCGATTCCCTGCTGAACTTCCTGTTCAGCGATCTGCTGCATCGGCCAGTTCAGCGTGGTGTAGACTTTTAGATTGCCTTCATACAGCCGATCTGAGCCGTACTTGTGCCGGAGCTGATCGACGACATAATTGACAAAATAGGGGGCATGAAAGATCTGGCTGCCCTGGGACGGCGCTTTTGCCTGGGCCAGCTTGATCGTTTCCGCAGAAGCCTGCTGGTATTGGATCTGCGTGATATACTTCTGATCCAGCATCTGGTCCAGCACCCGCTGACGCTGTCCTTTGGCCGCTGTCAGGCTCTTGTACGGACTGAAATCGGCAGGGCGGTTCGGCAGCCCGGCCAGCAGAGCGCACTGGGCGAGGTCAAGCTGCTTGGCATGTTTATTAAAATAGACTTCGGCTGCGGCTTCGACTCCATAAGCGCCGCTGCCGTAATTGACCTGATTGAGATACATTTCCAGTATTTGCTGCTTGGTATAGCTGTTGTTTATCTGGCTGGCGATGATCAGCTCATTGAACTTGCGGCCATAGGACTTCTGACGGGTCAGACCTTCCACACCCATGTTTCGTGCAAGCTGCTGGGTGATCGTGCTGCCGCCTTCGCCTTTGGCATCCCCATGAACAAAGTTGCTGAAAACAGCGCGTCCGATCCCCTTGACATCAATACCGGAGTTCTGATAGAAACGGCGGTCTTCGAAGGCAATCGTCGCATTTTGCAGGTTCTGGGGCATGTCGTCGATGGTGATGACTTTGCGCCGCTCGGTAAAGAACTCGGCAAGAGGCGTTCCATCCGACGAATAGATATAAGTAATGCCGAGAGGATTGTTAGCAAGGTCAATTGTGCGAGGGGCCTGGTAGAGCCTGATCCCCACCCAGACCATGAGCGTGACGATGACAATCATCACGCAAAACGAGACCAGCGTGAAAAACGTTTTCACCCGTGCCCAAAACGGGTTTCGCTTGCGGCGCGGCGCGGGCCGTCCTTTGCCGTTACCCGGTCCTTTGCTGTTGCCCGCCCCGTTTCCGGGTGTCGAGCGCGGCGCGGATTGTTTTGAACTGCTGGTTGTTGCCATAGTGCCTCCCCTGTATTATGCGTCTCCTCATCGTCTTTGTCAAGCAAGCACGCGCCGGACGAAGCAGTTCTGGTATACTACATGAACAAGAACCTTTGGAACCAGTAAAGCAATGCCGCAAACTTTGGTCAAAAAAAGCCCTTCCGCTTCCTGCCGCCTGTCGGTATTGATGCCGGTCTACAATGAAGAAGACACGGTCGAGCAGATCATCGAGTCTGTCCTGGCTGTGCCGCTCGATCTGGAACTCATCGTGGTCGATGACGGCTCAACCGACCACACCCGCGCCCGGCTTCACGTTCTGGAAGCCGCTCACAATTCCCGCCTGAAGATTGTCTACGCCCCGCAAAACGCGGGCAAGGGCGCGGCGATCCGCGTGGCTTTGTCCCATGCTTCCGGCGAAGTCGTGGTCATTCAGGATGCCGACTGCGAGTACGACCCCCAGGACTTCGTGCCGATGCTGGCTCAGATCGAATCCGGCGCGGCCGTGGTCTACGGCACGCGCCTCTCCCATGAAGCCTCCCGGCTGAACCATGAAGGCCGTCGGGACAAGTTCTACTACGCCCGCCGTCTGCTTCCCTGGCTGACCAATGCCTTGTACGGCACCGAGCTTACCGACGAGGCCACCTGCTACAAGATGTTCCGCCGCTCCGTGATCGACGCTATTCCCCTGCGCTGCGAACGCTTCGACTTCTGCCCGGAAGTGACCGCGAAGATCATCAAGCGCGGCTACAAGATCTACGAGCTGCCGATCCATTACGCTGCCCGCACGGCAGCCGAGGGCAAAAAGATCGGCTGGCGCGATGCCTTCGATGCGGCCTGGGCACTGCTCAAGTTCCGGTTTGTTGGGTAGGCAAGACCCCTCCCACCTTGCTTCGCAGGGTCCCACCCCTGTTAGGGAAGGGCTACAGAGTAGGAGGAAATGCCGACGTCGAAAGCGCCAGCCGTCTTACTCCTGCACTTTCTGAGGCCCTCCCCTAACAGGGGAGGGACCCTGCGAAGCAGGGTGGGAGGGGTTCCAAAGCATTATTATGACCACATCAATTACAATCGTCCAATCACCCGCCGACCGCGAGGCCTGCTACGATATTCGCAAAGCAGTCTTTGTTCAGGAGCAGGCGGTCCCACTCGAACTCGAAATGGACGAATACGACGATCTCGCCACGCATTTCCTGATGCGCGATAGTGAACAGACGCCCCTTGCCACTGCTCGTCTGTTGGACAAGCACGGTCTGGCAAAGATCGGGCGAGTCGCGGTCCTGAAAGAAGCTCGCGGCCTCGGCCTGGGCCTCTCTTTAATGCAATTTGTTCTGGACGAAGCGAAGCGACGAGGCTTCACCGAAGCCGTTCTCGACTCCCAGACCTACGCCATCCCCTTCTACGCCCGCCTCGGATTTACTGCCGAAGGCGAAGAGTTCGACGACGCCGGCATCCCTCATTTCCTGATGCGCCGAAAGTTGTGAGAACAAATCCTGCCCTGAACGGCAGGGCTTTAAAAGTGCAATTTCCCGCCTGCGCGGGCACAGAACACTTTGATCTTATGCCCGCGCAGGCGGGAAATTGCTTTACCAAAGCGCGAGGGTTCAGCCTCGTGAGCTATCCGTAAACAGCCCACCGACAGCCAAAATTTCTGTATCCGTTCGCCGGAATACGCGCCCGGCCAATGCTTCCTCCACCATCTTTTTCACTCGCCCAATTATCTCCTGTTTTGCCACAGCCGATGCCCAAAATGGATACGGCAAACGCTCGAAATCTTTACCTTGAATATTCTTGGTATGGTTGATCACATCTTTCAAGAGTGCCAAACAAAGCGGCGAAAAAGTCCAGCCGAGCAGGAAATAGAGTTCATCCGGGTCAATGCCCTCACGCAGAAAAGCGCAGGGCGCTCCGCTGTCTAAGATGCAACCGGACGGAAGATAGCGGGCGTTGAGCGTCTGAGAGATCAACTGCCATGTCAGCCCTGCATGGCCAAAAAACTTCTGCCCGCCGACACCATGCAGGTACCAATTACCGTTTTTCTTGAATGTGAGCGCAGCATCCCCGTCGTCCTTCCAGTAGATCGCATGGGCCGGTGGCGCATAGACTATTGTACTGTCAGCCTTGTTGTAGGGGCGGTAATCAGGGTGGGGCAGGACAATTTCCAGAGGCGTGGGCCGCTTGGTGACACGGACATTACGCCGCGCTGCGCCCCGGCAGGCTTGGTCAATAATCTGCACCCGCTTCTGGGGAGATAGGAAGCCAAGCCGTGCCCGGTTGACTTCGTTCTCCAGCGTGAGAGGCTCATCAAAGAACTTGAATTCGAATGGCTCAATAAACCTGCCATCTTTGATCTCACGCACAAACAGACTGTTATTTCCAATAGTCATGCCGCTGGTCGCCACAATAAAATCACCGAGCTTCGGCCCCGCAAAATAAGGCGCGTAGGCATCTGTAATCTGCCAGGAATGGTTTCCCGTCAGGGCGATCTGTTCGCGTAGAACAGATTTGCCGTCTAAAAAGAGTGTGGAGGATGGACCTGTTTTGGCGAGGTCCAGAACTACCATCGCATACTTGGTCTCTTCAGAGAAGACTTCAAGCCGAGTTACTTTAGGAGCGCCGCTGTCCAGCAAAAGCCGACGCAGGCCCTGCATGGTATTGATAGTCAGAAACGTGTCGCTGCAAATAAAGCGTAAATGCCCATCAGCTTTAAGTAGATCGAGACACTTGACGATGAAGAACGAATAGGTCTCTTTCTTGATTTTCAGTCCATTGCGCCAGCCGAACTGCTTGTCCAGTTTGTCCTGAAGCTCAGGCGCAATGGTGCCGCCGAAAGGGGGATTGCCGATAATGATGTCAAATGGGTGTACGAACTCAGCTTGGAAGAAATCGCCGAGTAAAAGATTGTGGCCAGACGGGCAGTATCCCCAGCGATCTCGGATCTTTTCCAGACACTGGGCGTGAAGCTCCGGGTCGATTTCTACCCCGTAGAGATTGCACGTGAGAATTTGGTCGAGCCGCACTGAGATCGGACCGTCGTACAGTGGCAGGAATTGCTCGATGAGAGGGAGAAGAAACGCGCCTTCGCCGAAGCTGGGCTCCAGCACTCTAGTATCTCGCGTCAGCGGCAGGTTTGCAAGGCGCTCGGCGATTGACGTGGGCGTGAGGAACTGCCCTAGCTGGCGCTTTTTGTCTCGGAGCGTTCTGGTCTGGCTCACTCCGACAACGTCTCCCGGCCTTTAGGCATCTGGAACGCGAGATGCCGGAACGCGGACCAGTTTTCCAGATCCTGGCTGTAGTCTTCCGGGTCGTCGTCAAAGAAATAGTCATAGCTGGTGAATAGATGCTCGAACGGCAATCCCACTGCTTGTGCGACAGCATCCAGCGGTCCACCGGCAAACTGACCGGCGTTTGCGCGAGCGTCGGTCAGTGTCAAGGCAAATTGGTCAATGGGAACTTGCAGGATAGGCGAGAGTAAAGCAGCATTGCCTTGATAGAGCGCGGCTTCTTCGGGCGTCTCGGCAATTTGGGCAGGATCGTCGGCAAATCGGTCGATGACAGCGCCGTTCTCGTAGTACGTGTAGCCCCAGTGAATGTCGTCAGCGACCCAAGTTTCGAGCGCTGGAACGCCGAGAGACTGTGATAAAGCCTTTGCCAGCAGCCCGCTGTCCGCCCAGTCATCCACGTAGACTGATACCCAGCCGCGCCCTGATTTGCCGCTGACCAGTACACCGTACCAATTAT
>JBPBQB010000248.1:0-16169 GCA_050954545.1 Janthinobacterium lividum
CGTGAATTTGACTGGCTGAGTCGTGGTGCTCGGCTGAACAGGGACACCCTGGCTATAGTCAGGCGCACCTGTAGCAGTCGGCTTATCCGGAGTCTTCGCAGGCAGGTATTCTGCAAGGCCCTGGCTGTTCAAGGGCCCGGTCGCCGTTCCTGTATACGTAGTCACCGGCACGTTCTGGATGAAGTAGTTCTCCGCCGTGTTGCCGGGAACCGAACCGTTCGCGGTCGTAATAGTCTCAGTAACCGAGTTATCCCGCGATGTAAACGTGACTGTCGCACCATTGATCGGGTTGCCGGACGTATCCTGCACCACACCGGCGATATTACCAGGCTGCTCCTGAGTCATCGCCAGCGTCGCTGCGTTCACCGTCACATCGCCTTCAAGTAAGAACGAAACATTGCTGTTGGAGACCGCACGCTGGAAGCCGGGCTTGATCGCGACAAGCGTATACGTTCCCGGCTCGATGCCGGCAATGGTATACGTGCCGCTGCTGTTGGTCAGTGCGCTGAAAGCAGCGCGAGTAGGCGGCGGTGTGCCGGTGATCGGACGCAGGTAGACGGTGACGCCGCCCAGCCCGGATCCGCCATTTGAGCTGTTTGTGATGTTCCCCGTGACATACCCAGTTCGCAGGTAGTTCACGATGTTGTGAATGATCAACGGACGCGGGTTGCGCGGCGCAACCGGAGGAATGCGCTCGTCGAAAGGAGGCGCATTGGTGAGGGTCGCATCCGGGCTGGGATCCTGAACCGTGAAGTAATCGTTGCTCAGGCCTTCCAGGCCGAAGGCCGCATAAACAACTCGGCTGCCCGTACCGCCCCCCGGCAACACGCCGGTATTTGCAGGATTATAGGGTTCATCATCGTGATACACCATTGCCCCTGGGCCGGCGGTAGTTCCATAAGTGATGGCAGTGGTTGCACCGTTGAGCGGCGTGATAACGTCGATCTGCGCCTGGACACTCGCTCCGCCCGGCAGAATTTGCGCGGGTATCTGGCTGAATGCACCATCACCATAATCGGCATCCCCCAGGACCAGATTGTCCTGGTAAGCTAGGTTGACGTCACCAAAGATGTCTGTTTCTCCACCCTGGACAAATACGCTCAGGTTGCTGGGAACACGTCCGGAGTAAGACCCGTCGTAAGTCGGCGGTCCTGTGATCCGGTTGTTGGTAGCTGCAAGAACATTCGTACCGCCCTGGTTCGCGGTCAATTGTGCATTCAGCACGTCCGGCAGAAAGTTGGGTGCGCCGGCAGTCGTGCTTGGCATGTTATTGACTGTACCGCCCTGCGTCAGCGCCGAGCCGACATCCTGACCGGTGACAAACAGACGGCCGCCGTTCTGAACAAATTTCGTCAGAATGCTGGTCGTACTGCTGCGCGGCTGGGTTGTCCCAGTCACGCCGATGTTGCCGGGATCAGCCAGAGTGCCGGGATCAGCCAGCACATCACCGGTATAAGGCGACAGCCAGATCACGCAGCGCGGCGCGTCGAGAATCGTTGCAGCCGGGATACTTGCATAGGCAGGATCGGCAGCATCATTGATCGAGGGCTGCAGCACCGGAGTCGGCGTATAGCTTTGCAGCAATGATGCCGGCACAGGGCCGCGTGAAAGGATGCGCCAGATGCTGTATTTCTGGGACTTGTTGTAGGCGCTTGTTCCTCCTAAGCTATTTGGGACCCGTGCATTATCGTCAATCACAGTGTCGAAGTAAGACCCAACTCCAAGCCCGTTCTGCTCCTCGATCTGCGTGGGATTAGTGAGGCTGTTCGCGAAAAAATTGTCATCGTTGAAGGGTCGAATTCCGGCTTGGAACTGATATGACTGATAAGTAGTCGGGAAACCGCCATAGACACTATCCGGCAGGATATTGACATCCACATCGGAAAGATATGACTCCGTACCGAATAAAGTAGGCACCAGGTTCAGGTTGAAGTTGCGGCCACCAAATGTCGTTGCCGAGAACTTCTGGCCGAGCGCGTAGTCACTGACCAGCAGAATGTCAGTTCCACCGACCGATTGGTTGGTGCTGAAGCCACCGACGTTGTCATAGATGCGCCAGTTTGTCTTCAATCCGGTAAAGTTAGAGGTACCGGCGGGGAAAGCCGGGAACACAGCATTGTCGTAGGCGATGACATCGACATAGAAGTCACTGCCGGTGGCCGGTGTAGGCCATGTGATGTAGTAGAGCACTCCCCCAAGATTGTCTTGCTGAGCAGGGGGAACTCGAGTGAGCTGAAGCCATTCCGCCGGATGCTCCGTTGTTGTCGTGTTACCGTTTGCTGTCTGAGTGGTCGAGTAGTCAGCCACCGGACGGTCTGTACCAGTGCGTCCGGCTGAGGAAGAGGTCGCAAAAGCAGTCGAGTCATAAGTCCCGCCGCTGAACGCTCCCTGATCATCGACGCCTGCCAGATAGAACGGGCTCACGTAATCGCCGATCGTGCCGCCTGGATTGCTGACTGTGATGCCCGGATTATCGGGCGTGGTATCGCCTGTGCCGCCGGCTGCAAACGTCGGGTTGACAACCTGGCACTCGTATTCCGGCCCCCAGGGAATGTACTGTAAAGGATCACCGCCGTGGATGATGTCCCCACGCTGCGAGAGCGGCTGTCCGTCGACCGTGGCAGTGTTTGTCCCGCCCCCGTCCTTGCCGACAAAGATATAGGTGTTGAACGGGTTGTTTGTACCGACAGGATATAAGCCGCCATGAACGCCGCGTGGAGAAACGTAGCCGACATTTATGTTTCCGACCTTCGGCCCGTAGCTCGGATAGCTATACTTTATGCTTTGGGGCAAACCATCGTTGGTGAAAGAGCCGTAATTTAAGAACTCACTGCCCAAGCTACCATCTGCCGTGCCACTGGTCACATCACTGAGAGGCTGATTAGCCTGTCCAGCGTAATTTCTGTCTTTGACAAAGACTTTGTGCTCTGTAAGCTGGGCATCCTGGTATTTGCCGTCTGGATCTTTGATCTGGACATAGACGCGCGGACCACCATTCGGGCCACCGGCGACAGGGTTGCCGTCAGAGCCGGTATTTGCAGGGTCTGCGATGCCCGCTTCGCGATCACTCAGACGGACAGTCATCGTGACAGACTGACCACCGGAAGCTGCCAGCTTATTGGGAGTGCCGGTGACAGGATTCAAATTGCTGCCGGCCTGGACATGGATCACTTCATCGGCGCTGAAGCGCAGCAGGCTTGGCGGATCGAGGTTCAAGACCTGCGAGATCAACAGGCCGGTGTAGGCCGTGCCGACAGTGTAATCCGCCGTTGAATCCTGCACATTGTTGACTGCGCCGCCTTCCGGCACAGACGCAGCGATCTCTACAGGTACGCTATTCGCAGGGTTGTTATAAGTGATTGTCCGGTTGGACGTATATGCGATGCTGAAAATCGAAAGAAACGGGGACCAGGTCGGGTAAATGTCATCAAAGACATTGCCAGCCGCACTTGTCTCGTTAGGGTTGTCATCCGTGTTGAGCTTGACCGCAACATTCGCGCCGCCAGCAGGGGTCTCCGGCACGAGCGTTTCGGTGATTGCGTTGGAAACGCCGGTCGCAACCTGGAAATAGTAGATGTCGTGCAGCGCCGTCGTTGAACCGGTGCTGCGGGCGAACGCCAGATAGCTGAAGTTGCCGGCCGGGTTCGTATAGTTATTTTGATTTGGACTGCTCCATGCGGGACCGTAGTCGTCAAAGTTCGGCTGCGTCCCGTTCGACTGAGCATTCCTCGTGTTGCCTTGAGAAACACGTCCACCGGTTGCGGTCAAATTCCGGTTTCCAGGGTTGGAAAGCGTAGGCGCAATCGCAGGCACTTCTCCAAAAGCAACACCATTAGAGCCGCCACCGATCAAAAACAAGCTTCGGGTAGCCCCACTCCCGCTCGACAGTGACTGGGAAGCATCAGGATCTTGCGGATTGCTGGGCACATTCGGTCCGAATGCATCGTTCGAGTTGTTCGTAAAGCCATTGACGTTGGCTGTGGAGTCAAAAGCGATATAAGAGCCGTCCGGCGCAAATGCCGGGTCGGTGTCGCTGGAAGGACCGTCGGTCAGCTTACCGGGATAAGATACGTTGTTGTTGTTACTGAAGCCGCCGGAACTTGTGTACAGGTAGTAGAGATGGTCAAATCCGTGATAAGTCCCGGTTACGCTATGCGCGGCGAACACGATTTCCTGAGCATCATTCGGCGAGAACGTTGGCCGGAGTACCTGATCAAACCCTGTAAGCTGGCTGCTGGCGGCCTCCGTAGGAGCACGCAAGGTCAGCGAAACAGTCGGGGTTGGATTTATAGTGCTTGCAGTAAGGTCAGTCACCGTAGTGGTGCCAGCGGAAAGCCCAGAATAGGAAAAAGGAATCGCATACAGGTTCTGGGTGCCTGGTGTCGAGGCATCGGAAGTAAAGGCGACAGTCTGATTATTTCCAGACAGTGCTGGGAAGAGTTCACCCCCACCGGCAGGGCCGGTACTGGTCGTGATCTGAAATGCCTCACCGCCATTGACCGAGATCGCCCAGAGGTGGAAGCGTGATCCGCCGCTGCCGTCAGTCGCATCCGCATTCACGCCGCCAAGCTGGGTTCGATTGGAGGAATACACGAAAAAGGTTTCATCCGCCGACCATATCGGCGTTCCATTGATCGGTGTCAAAGACGAGATATACACCGGTGGATTGGATGAACTGTTGCCGAGCGCGGACGCACTGCCGAAGCCGACAAGAGGACGGAAGGCCGGGGGCGGGTTGTCGACATCATAAGTCTGGACGCCGCCCGAGATGGGAACGACGCTTGCCGCAGCAGCACGCGACTTGAGAATCGCGCCAGGGCGCATCATGGTTCGAGGCAGAAGCGCACGTCCGCCGGAGGTATGGGGCGAAGTGCTTGCGCCTGCCGCAGCTAAAGCACGGGCGTTCCGAAGCTGGGCCGCCAGCGCAAAGACCGCACCGGTGCCACTGGCGGAGACAGGCTTCAGCCCAGCCTGAGAGGCGGTCGCCGCTAGACCGACCAGCAGCAGAGCCGCCGCCAGCCAGGCAAAAAAGACGCGGCAGTTCCGCGCAGCGGGCACGGAAAGATGCGAAGCAGAGATGGAAAGGCGCGAGGCGCTGGAAGAAGTGCGTTCTGTGTTCAAGACGAATACAACCTCCCTGGTTGTGCGCGGTGCCGATAGACACGGACTTAGGCCGGGTCTTTGCAGACACCTGAGTGGACGACGAATGTTATCAAAGCGCGTTGCGCGGGTCTGTATTGGGGGAATAAGTGCGGCTGCGGGTCAATTTGCCCACGGCTCTTTTGTGATCTTCGAGAAAATTCTGTGGGCCTTTACTCTCAAAATCAGGCTTTTAGAGTAAGGCCGGTTTATTATAACACACGGCTTGTATTTGTGCAAGTCGTTTTTAGATGAAAATATATTCTATTAATAATTCTTATTAGATCTGTTTTTTTCGGTTTCAGACCGACAGGCGCAGGCGGCTTTCCCGGACAAAGATCAAAGCCAGCAATGTCCCAAGCGAGACCAGCACGGACGCAGCGACAAAGGGCGCGATATGGCCGATCAGGCTATACATATAACCACCAAGCGCGGCTCCCAAAAGCATGCCCATCCCCTGCGCCGTGCTGACTGCCGCGAAGACCGTACCGCGCTGCCGCTCCCCGCCAAGTTCGGTCAAAAGTGCAAGCCAGGCAGGGAAAGCCAGAACAAAGCCGACCCCGAGAATACCCGAAGAAGTCATAAATCCGTTCATTCCCGCATGGAAATGATGCAGCACGGGAATACCCCACAGGCCCAAAGTGCAGAGGACAAAGCCGAGCCGGACACAGCGTGTCTTTCCCCAAGTGTCCGCGAGGTGCCCCGCAGGCACCGCAACTAATGCAATCGCAAGCGCAGGCCCCAGCACAAGCAGACCGAACTTCGTCTCGCTCAGCCCATACTCATCCAGCGCAAACTTCTTTACCAGCAGTGCGATACAGCCGATCCCAAGAAAAGTCACGAATGCCAGCGCGAGAAACTGAGGAACAGTTTTAAGCGCACTCAGAAAACCGTCCCAGGTCATTGTCTCATCGGAGCCTTGATCGGGATGCGTCTCTTCATGCTTTACCTTGCCGCGCACCGCAAGGGCCGCCAGAACAGCGACGCCGAACAGAACGCTCGTAAGAATAAATGAGGGATAATAATATTCGGGCCGGAAGTCGTAATGGATCGGTGTCAGGACAATCGGGGGCGGCACCAGTGGAACCGTATGCGGATGCAGGTCATGCCTGAGATGCGGGCCGATGGCATGGACCCTTGCATGGAAGCGGGCGCTGAACCGATTGAGCTGGTCGCTGAATGTCGCCTGCTTAGCAAAGATCGGCCCGAAGTTATCGTCGACAAACCCGCCGATCAAAAAGCTGAAGGCGATGCCGATCATGTACACGACGTTCAGCGCCCCCATGGCCGCGCCGCGCTTTTTTTCTGCCACCACGTCCCCGACATACGCGTACAGAGACGGCCACAGGGCCGCCTGGCCCAGCCCGTCGAGCGCCCGCAGAAACCCGAAGGTCAGCAGCGTGATAACCGCCGTGGCTGCAAGATAGTCGTAATGGATCGTGATAAAGAAAAGCGGTGTGAAGACCGTCACCATCGCCCCGCCCAGCATAAGCGGCTTGCGCCCGATTTTATCCGCCAGCACCCCGAGCGGCGACTTGAACAGCACTTCACTGATAAAGAACGGGATCATCAGCAAGCTGTAAGTCCCCGTCGGGATCTTCAAGCCCTTCGTAAAGTAGATCGGCAGCGCAGAGTTGTTGAGGACCGAGATTCCTAACTCCGCGCAGGCCGCGATGAGAAGCACGGGCATCACTGCCGTCAGCCAGCCTTTGGTAGTCTGGGCCGTGGAAGTGTTTAACGCGGATGCTGTATCATCCGAGAGAGTAGGTTGTTGAAGGGGCTGGCTCATAATTTATTTCGCGATATTCAAACGGCCACAGAGCCGGTTTCAAGCAGTTTTCGCAGAGCGTCATTGACAGCCTGCTCCGTTGGAAACGCGGCAGCCACATCAGGAGCAAGTTTTACTAAATTTGTCCCCTGCGCGTACCGTTCTGCGTAAACGCCACGCCGGCCACCGTGGAAATCATATTCATCCAGCATTTCCGGGTCAGAAATGACTTCGGCAGCCACCAGTTCAGCCTTCTTCATAATTTCTCTTTTCCTTTGCTGTCGCTAGGCGGGCACTGATCAAGCGAACTGCCCCGCCTCTTTCCATGTGAGCCACGACCAGCAACCGTTGTTTCTGAGATTGACCAAGCAATGTCCATCGATCTTCATCTTCAGAATGAAGGGGATCAGGGATAAGAATAGATAGCGGATCACCAAATACGGTAGCGGCCTCTGCGAATGTGACTCCATGCTTGTCTAAATTGCTTCGAGATTTTATATCATCCCATTCAAAGCTAAGTTCCATAGTGAGCCATCAAATATTCCGCCGCAACTTGCTCAGCAGTCCGCCCCTGCGCTTCGGCCTCTGCCTGCAGGGCATCAAAAGTGTCTTGGGGCAGATCAATCGCGATGGTCATGGTTTTGTTCTCTCGAATTGAAACAGCGCAATGCTGAAACTATTATATCATGGAACGCAAGCCTATAGGTTCACAGCTTGTTATGACTGCTCAATGATAATATCACCGGGCATAAGCCGAAAATATTCGCCGTCCACTTTGAATTCGATCCAGTACTTTGGATTATCTGTTTCGTTATCTTCTATGAGCCGGTACGAAGATGAGGGCGACATAGTCCGTAAGTTCGGCAAAATCGTGATTTTTTCTGATGGTCTGATTTGGAAACGCTGGCATAATTCTAATTGAGCGATAGCATCGTCAAGTTGACGTTTGAGTATTAAGCCTGCCGCGTGAGTTTCAGGGGTGCGAAGATCGCTCAGCGCCTCCTCGCGCCAAGAAATGAGTTTGCTGATGACTTCTGTAAACTTTACTTCATGCATTTTTGGCTTGGACATCGATACAGACCTACATCAAGACTTCACGGCCGGTTTCGGCGGACTGATAGAGTGCATCCAGAATGCGCGTGACGGTCAAAGCCTGTTCGCCAGGGACTAAAACCGGTGTGTCATCAGTGAGAGCCTGAACGAAGGCACGGATTTCGACTTCATGGGTGTGGACTTGTGGCAGAAAGACAGGAGCCGTATCGGTCAGAGTGCCGCTTTCTTCGCGGAACAGGCGAGTGTTGGCCTCGTTCGCCATGTCGACAAACGCCCCGCCTTCGGTTCCCATGAGTGTCGTCTGAAACTGGTCCTGTGCAATGTTGGCGGCAAATGAGGACTCTAATACCAAAGTTGCCCCGTTCTCGAACCGAATAAACCCCGCCGCAAAATCTTCGACAGTGAAATTCTTCGTGTCCCATTGACCACGCAGGCCAATCACGCCTTCGCGGTGGCCGAACTTGACCTGAGTCTGGCCTGAGACAGACACGGGCTTTGGAAAATCCATCAGCCAGAGAGTGAGGTCCAGGACGTGAGCGCCAATATCGATCAGAGGTCCCCCGCCCTGCTTGGCTTTGTTCGTAAAATTGCCGTGGCTGGGGATACCGCGCCGGCGCAACGCCAGAGCACGAGCATGATAGATCTCTCCGAGCCGTCCGTCGTCCACGAACCGACGGACTGCCTGTGCTCCGGGACCAAAGCGCAGATTGTAGCCGACTTGAAACTGCCTGCCTGCCGCCTGCCCCGTCGCGACCATTTCCGCGCCTTCGACGGCGTTGATTGCCAGTGGCTTTTCGCAAAGAACATGCTTGCCGGCGGCGAATGCGTCTAGGACAGGCTGTTTGTGGAGATAGTTAGGCGTACAGACAGCGACGGCATCAATCGTGTCCAGAGCCAGCATCTGCCGATAATCGGTGAACGTATGCAGGATACCGAACTGTTCCGACAGCGGCTGAAGCTTCTCGGGATTGACATCGCAGAGCGCAACCAGGCGCACTTTGCCTTCGTCTTGAAGCTTCTGAAAGGCCGGGAGATGCCGCGCCTGTGCGACAGCCCCCGTGCCGATAATCCCAATCCCAATCGGTTTCGCCATAGGCTGGTAGTTCGGCATACTGCCGGGCTTTTCCTTCACGCAGCGAAAAGCCCCAGAAAGATGCGAATCTTTCGGGGGCTACAGCCTGATTCTGATTAGTGTTTGGGCAGTGAAGGCCGAACCCGCCGCAGAAAGCTTTCTGTCAAATGCCGTGCTCGGTGCCAGTGAAAGTGCTGCTTGATCTTCGGAGCCGCGATATTTGTCGCCGTCGCTGTCAGGCGAATATAGAAGATGGCCGCCAGGGCCAGGTAAACGCCGAGAAAGCCTAATGTCATCCCGTTCCAGCCTTTCCACATTCTGTCATTCATTACCTGTGAATTATGACAGTGTGCTTACTTTAATTGTTCCGCAGGCAGGCGAGGGTTAAACCTCAAGCGGTACTATGACTGATGGGGTCAAGTTCGGGGCTCGCCAGTCACTGATTAAATATTCGGTCCAAACACGGTCATAGACGCTGATCGTTTGGACGGCAATCGTGTTCCAGTTGAACGTAGTCAGCACACGCTCGTAGGCAGCGTCTACCAAGCGGTCGGCGGTCTCGGGCTCATGCAGCAGCTTTAGGAGACCGTCAGCCAGCGAGTTAGAGTTGCCGGCATAGGTCGTGACGCCCGTGACATTGTTTTCGACCACTTCCGGTAGGCCACCGGCATCGGAGACGACCACGGGGACTTTTGCGGCCATCGCTTCCAGAGCGACAATCCCGAATGGCTCGTACAAACTGGGGAAACACGCGATGTCGATAATCGAGTAGATCTTCATCAAGTCGTCATCAGGCACAAAGCCCGCGAAGTAGACATGACGCTCCATGCCGAGGTAGGCGGCAAGGTTGACCAGATGCTCCCGCTGCCCGCCGCCGCAGATCAAAAGCTTCGCGTCATGGTAGCCCCAGCGCACTTTCGGCAGGGATTCGATCAGCACCTGGACACCTTTTTCGCGCACCATGCGTCCGACAAAGAAGATGATCTTTTCTTCCGGCGCAGCGTACCGAGCACGGAATTCGGCTTTTTCGGCGGGAGTAAAATCAGGCAGCGTAAACTTGGTGGCTTCGACCCCGTTTGGAACCACGTCCATCTTGTTCCAGGGCGTTCGGAGAGCAAACTCGCATTCGCGCTTCATGAACTCCGTGCAGACAATGACACGCCAGGCTTCGTGCTGAAGCTGGCCTTCGACCGAGTTGATATATTCCTGCGTCGCGCCTTTGATCCCGCTATTGCGGCCATACTCGGTAGCATGGATTGTCGCGACCAGCGGCAGATGGTACTTGTGCTTCAGCTCCGCCGCTGCGAAGCGCGCCAGCCAATCATGGGGATGCAGCAGCAGTGCCTGCCCATCACCTTTGTTCAGAAGCTCCGCGACCAGCGCGTCCCCGCGCACCAGCATCGCATCGTTGAGGAGCTGAACCCAGTGGATAAAATCGTTGCCCGGCCCCGACGGCGTCACGCGATACAGGTGAATGTCATCTTCCACTTCTTCCGCCAGCGCACCTGGATGCTCACAGGTAATCACATGGACTTCCACATCCTGCTTGACCAGCGCATGTGCTAAGTCATAGACATGCCGCGAAATCCCACCGACGATTTTGGGAGGATACTCCCAGCTTAACATAATGACACGCATGATTCTCCCCTACAAAATATTTATTTCGACGAATACTGCTTATGTTGTCTTGTTGCGAGCTACGCTGAACATAGCGGGCGGAAGGCCGGCGAACGCCTCCCCAACTGTTAGATACGACTCAGTATGAAAAAGCCGGAACTCGCTGCTGTGAGTTGGCTGCGGCGGCTCTATTCGGCCCATACGGGAGCCAATGAAAAATAATCGACGGCGACGCTGGGGGGCACCAAAATCAGCAGCAAGGAGGCTGCAAACGGTGACTTCGTAGCCAAGTCCCTGCATTTGTTCGAGAATGTGCTGGTACAATTGTCCCCCGCCTGTACCTTTCAAGTTGGGGACGTTCTCCATGACAAAAAACTCCGGCTCCAGATGCTCGACAAAGCGCAGGAAATGATATACCATGCCGCTACGTTCATCATTTAAGCCTTTCTGTTTTCCAGCTTGGCTAAACGCCTGACAAGGTGGCCCACCAAATACAATATCAGGTCCCTGCGTTTCACCACTGAGAAGATGCCAATGCTTCTGCGGGTCTTTCACCTCGGATAAATCTGTTGGAATCACACTGGCTCGGCCTCGGTAGTGGCCGCTCAACGTCCGGCAGGCATCCACCCAGTATTCCGATGCCATTTTTGTCTCAACGCGCATAGCACCGAGTAAAGCTTGTTCCGCGCCGATGTCCATACCACCCGCCCCGCTGAACAGGCTTGCTGCTTTGAGAGGTCGGTCAGGAAACCCTCGCGCCTGAGCGTGGCAAAGGATCGCCTGAAACACGGCCCTCGCCAAGGGCACAGGAACCGCATTGCCTACCTGTAGTTGAGTACTGGTCAGCGTTCCCTCAAAGCGCAAATCATCCGGGAATCCTTGCAGCCGCGCTGCTTCGCGGACTGTCACGAACCGATCCTCAAAAGGGTGAACGAATTTGTTAAAGATATAGGCCGTGACAGTCAGCGAGGGCTTGTTGGGGTCAAGGCGAATCAATCGAAGATTCGGCCCACCCCTGCGTGTCGGATCTTCTTTGACATAAAATCGGAAACTCTTGTGCCAGAGTTCTTCCGGGAGGTCCTGCATCTTCTGGCCGATACCCAGAGCGTCAATACGCCGCTGGACATCACACCCAACACTCCGGGCAATGTGATTCGCTGCGGCTGGCCCCAAGACGCCCTCAAGTAATCCGGTCGATTCAGAACTTGAAGACATCACTAATCCATTCATCTCTTGAATGACTCCATGTGAAAGAAAGGATGCCGTCGAAGAGATTGTAAAGGGCTTTGTCCGGCGGCAATTCGCCTGCCGTCTTTGCCAAACGAGTCTCATCCTGCGCCCAGACTACATCTTGAAAATCTTGTAAATACGCCTCATAATGGCGGACGGCATGAATGTTAGAGATCAATGCCGTTTTCACACGGTAACTCGTTCTTGGTTTGGCAGCAGTGGCTATTTTGAGAACTTGATAGGTTGCTTTCTTGATGTCATCAGTTCTGTCCATACCGACTGTGGTTTTGGCATCAGAAACCGTCTTGCCTTCCGGCCAGTGAGCAGGCTTCGGCTTCGGTGCGCCGCAGGCCCCAGTCAACCAGAATACAGCATCAATTGGATCTCTACGCTCGTTCCCGTAAGCGGCATACGCACGCACCCAGAACTGAAAGTAGTCTTGCAAGTTGGCTTCGTCGTCAACTAGAACGCGCCGTATTTCCTCTCGTGCCCAAGTTTGACGGTTGGCCTGATTGATTGGCAAAAGAGGCAGCAGTTTGATGTCCCAGCCTGTCCTGCTTGCAGCGTCAGCAATGGGTAACATGATGCTGAGAGGAGCAAAGGTCAAAGCAGTATTGTCGGTGCCGGCATGGGGCCGGGGAACGATATTAGAGGCAGCGTCATTCTGAGTCTGCGGTTCCGTGAGAGAAGCTATAGGTAATACTGTGAGCGGCCCAGCTTTTGCTTCGGCCAGTAGAACAGTTCTGGCGGCTTCATCATAGACAATAACATCCACCGGTTCTGATGCGATGTAGACCCTAATGCCTTTGTTGTTTCGCTCAAATAGGCAAGCTAGGAACACGCAAAGCAATCGGCGGGTGATTTTGCCAATAGCTCCCGAAGGCGGCTTGCTGGCGGGGTGATAGTGGAAATCTCCCGTCAAAAGGCACCGAGAACAGGCATTTGCCCCAAAGTTGTATATCAGCAACGGAGGTGTTTTGGGGCAGTAAAGCCAGCCGGTGTTCGTCACAACGGCATAATACGCTATCGCCACAAACAGATCGAAGGAAGCGGCCAAAGACAATCCAAAGTCGATTGCACTTGTCGCCGCATATTCATGAGCGCGTTCAATCAGTAACGTTGCTAGCTCTCGCTCATCCGAAGTGAGGCGAATCTCAACAGCCTTATCAATCTGCGTCTTGACCCACTCATCGGGATCATCGGTCAGAAGCGACAGTTCAGCATCTTCTAAGGCTTCACTTACTAATGCGGCTTGTAAGTTGTCGGGCATCCGCTAGACTCCTTCCGCACGATTACCAATGTCTGCTCGGTAATGCATGTGGTCGAAGGAGATGTTCTTGACGGCAGCATAGGCGCGGGCGCGGGCCTGGGTGAAATCGTCACCGATGGCGGTGACGCCGAGCACCCGGCCACCAGCAGTGACGACCTGACCTTCCGCATTGAATTTTGTCCCGGCATGGAACGCGACCACGTCGGACAGATGCGAGACTAGCTGCAAGCCTTCAATCGGCAGATCTGTTGGGTAGGCATTGGGATAGCCGCCCGATGCCAGCACGACGCAGATACCACTTTGAGGCTTCCAGCGCACTTCCACTTCGTCCAAATGGGCATCCGTGACACCGAGTAAGATGTCTACAAGATCGGTTTCCAGCAGCGGCAGGATGACCTGCGTTTCCGGGTCGCCAAAGCGGCAGTTGAACTCCAATGTCTTCAGAGAACCATCTTTGCCGATCATGATCCCGGCGTACAGGACGCCTTTATAGGGAATGCCGGACTCGCGGATGGCGTCAATCGCCGGACGCAAAATCTGGTCCACAGCCTGCTGATAGATCGCAGGGGTCACAGCCGGAACAGGGGCATAACAGCCCATTCCACCGGTGTTCGGGCCTAAATCGCCGTCGAGCGCCCTTTTGTGATCCTGCACGGCCAGCATCGGGACAATCGTCGTGCCATCCGTAAAGGCCATCAGCGAAGCTTCTTCCCCTTCCAAAAACTCTTCGACAAGGACAGTGTCGCCCGAAGCTCCAAAGACCCGCTCTTCCATGATCTGATGCAGCGCCCTTTGTGCTTCTTCGTTCGTGCGGCAGATGAAGACCCCTTTGCCCGCGGCTTCACCGTCAGCCTTGATCACGAGCGGTGCCTCTGGATGCGACTCAAAATGGGATTTCAAATAATAGGCAGCCGCATCGTAGGACGAAAACACAGCAAAATGAGCAGTCGGGATATTATAGCGCAGCATCACCCCCTTGGCATAGGCTTTCGAGCCTTCCAACTGAGCAGGCTCGCGGGCCGGACCGAAGATCCGCAGGCCACGCTGCTCAAACAGATCGACGATCCCTGCGATAAGCGGCACTTCTGGACCGACGACTGTCAGGTCAATCCCATTTTCGACGGCAAACGCCAGCAGACCTTCATTGTCTGTCGCAGCCAGTGGCACGCATTCCGCCTGACTAGCGATCCCAGCGTTACCCGGCGCACAAAAGATCCGGCTGACCTGCTGACTCTGAGCCAGTTTCCAGACCAGGGCATGTTCGCGTCCGCCACTGCCGATGACAAGAACTTTAAGCATCCATTTTATCCCGAAAATCCTATCTTATTAAAACCCGGTCGCCCCATCATCAGTGCGAGTCAGGTCCAGATCCACAAACTTCGCGTACTCAGCCATGAAGCCGACTTTGACCATGCCGGTCGGCCCGTTCCGGTGCTTGCCAACAATAATCTCAGTTTCTTCCATCAGCGGCCTCTCAGGACGATCCCCACCCTCCTCCGAATTGAACGCTTCCTTCATCTTATAGTACGCTTCCCGATACAGAAAACAGACCATGTCTGCCTCCGCTTCAATAGACCCGCTGTTGTGCGCGACAATGCCATTAGCCAGGAAGTTCGCGCAGCCGGGAACAGTAACATCAAAAACTTCTTCTTCGCCTGCGGGGACAATAGTCTTGATCTCTTCCCAGAGCAGATCGCTGTTTGCCCACACGCTCAGAAGCTCATCTTTGAGGCTTTCAGCAAACTTAGCACAGATGTCACGGCGCGGCCGCTTGCCCTGTGGCTTCCAGTAAATCCTTGGTCCTTCTTCTCGCTTTCGCCCCTGCTGGCGGAGGTGCTTAGACTTTTCAAATAGCAGTTCCGAAACTTCAGGTGGTAAACCTAAGAGACTGCCATTGGTGACACCTTCCGGCAGTTCTGTCATCATTCGCTCTAAAAGCATTCCCTTACGTCCGCCCGGCTTGATTACTGTGCTGAAGCGCCGAAGGTTATCCGCAAAACCCGCTACCGAAATACGGTAAATAGATTGCGTTGCCTTAGAACTCTGGTAACCATCGTTGACAGTCGCAATGACTCCGAGGCGAAGAAGCAAAAGCTGCACATCCTCAGCAAGCCGTCGGCTGACAGTATCGAAATGAACAAACCAGCCACGGCCTGCTGTCTGCTTGACGCATCCATCAGCAGAAAAATAACCGGCGAGGAATTGGCTGGCACCAATCCGCCCAGTTTCCCAAATCCAATCAGGAACGGGCTTGGTGTTGTCTTTTTGCCCAAGGACACCTAAGCCGCGCAGCCATTCCCGCAGTGGGTTCCCATAAGGTTTGCCATAGCCATTCTCGTACAAACAGCGGAAATCGACTTCCTGATAATTACCGCAGCATTTCTTTTCTCGCCAAGTGACTTCAGGAAAGTGATGAGTCACAATGCTGACGGCATCCTCGACCGCAAGCGGGTCTGAGCCACAGAAGCCGATAGCACGGTGGGTCTGGAACGTCCCAACACCAACAAGATAACCGATCAGTCGGCATAAGTCGGTTCGCTCAGGTTTTTCTTCACCATACTCCGGCAGACGCATCGCCGTAGCAATAATGTCACCCGGATGCAGCTCATCAACCCGCTTCCAGCCTTGTGCCGTCAGGAGAGGATGATTTGCTGTCGCAGTAATGCTGCGTCCGGTGCGAGTTTTAAGCGTAAAGACCGGCTTGACGCCCGTAGACCAGACACGCTCAACCACGAACGGGCGCACCTTCTGACGGTTATCCATTGCCAGAATACTGTCGCCAGCTTGAACGTCACGGATCGGCACAAGCTTTCCCGTGACGGCGTCCATAAGCCGCGTATCCCCGACAACGCATTCCCGCAAGTCACTCAGCATAGGCCGTTTATTCTCGCGGCTTTCAACGGCGCGGGAGAGCTGAGACAGGGCGATCACAGGGACTTTTAGCTCACGACCAAGCGATTTTAAACCCCGTGCGATCTCGCCGATCTCCTGAACACGGTTTTCCGTGCGCCGGTGCGAGC
>JBPBQB010000223.1:0-15930 GCA_050954545.1 Janthinobacterium lividum
CAGCCCGGACACGCTCTCGGTCAACGCCGGTCGCAGTAGTAGCTGCCGTCGGCTCTTCTGCCTGAGAATCCAGAGAGACCAAACCGCGCGAGATATCGTTATGCAGCTCTTTAAGCGCTTCTTGCTTCCGGGCGCGGACGTTCGCAACGCCCGTCAACTGCTTCTGCGCGATACCACCAGAGTGGAAAGTACGCATCGTAAGCTGTGTGCCTGGCTCACCGATAGACTGGGCGGCGATAATGCCGACCGCAACGCCCGGTTCGACCAGCTTGGAGTTCGCCAGGTCAAGGCCGTAGCACCGCGCACAGATTCCCATGCGAAGCTCGCAGGTGAACGGACTTCGGACACCGACCCGCTTGAGGCCGCTCTCCATGACGACTTTGGCAAGGTCCTGTGTCACCAAGTCACCCTTGGCGACAATGATCTCGCCTGCTTTGGCATGACCCGCCGGATAGGCAATGTCCTCTAAAGCAAAGCGGCCATAAATGCGCTCCCAGAGTTTTTCAATGACTTCGTTGCCGTCCTTGATCTCTTCCTGGTAGACGCCAAGTTCCGTGCCGCAGTCGTCAGCGCGAACGATGACTTCCTGCGAAACGTCAACAAGCCGCCGTGTCAGGTACCCGGCATCGGCAGTACGGAGAGCCGTATCGGCGAGGCCTTTACGGGCACCGTGGGTCGAAACGAAGTATTCCAGAACGCTCAGGCCCTCGTGGAAGTTCGACTTCACCGGAAGGTCCTCAATCATATTGCCGAACGGATCGGACATAACGCCGCGCATACCCGAGAGCTGCGTGATCTGTCCGCGCGTACCACGCGCATTGGAGTCGGTGAACATGAAGATCGGGTTTGTCGGCTTGATGTTCTCGAAGATCGCTTCGCCGACATCTTTCGCCGCTTTCTGCCATTCTTCCAGCACCCGCTCTTTGCGCTCGCCGCCCGTGATCAGGCCGCGCTGGTAGTTCTTGTTCAGCGCAGTGACGTTCTTCTCGGCATCGACAATGATCTGGTTGCGCTTCTCCGGCACTTCCATGTCGGTGATCGCAACGGTCATACCGGCTTTGGTCGCTTCCTGGAAGCCGAGGGCTTTCAGTTCGTCCAGAAGCTGAATGGTCCGGGTGTCTCCGTTGAGGCGGTGACATTGTGCGATAATCGCGCCCAGGTCTTTCTTGCCAAAGCCGTTGCCCTTGAAGGCCTTCTTGTCGAACATGTCATCGAGCATCTTGAAGATGAACGGGTGCATGTTGTCCGGCATGATGTCCGTGAACAGTAAACGTCCGACCGTCGTGCGCTTGACTGTCTTGCCGACACCATCAAGGTTCGGCAGTGCAACGTCAATTGCTTCCTGAAGGCCGATCTGATCGGTCGCATACGCAAGCTCGGCGTCGGCACGGCTGCCGAACGTATCGAAACGCGGCTCGCCTTCCTTCAGAACGGTCATGAAGTACGCGCCCAGAACCATGTCCTGTGCCGGGGCCACAATCGGACGGCCATCGGCAGGAGAAAACAGGTTATGGGTCGACAGCATCAGGATACGCGCTTCTGCCTGTGCAGACGCCGACAGCGGTACATGCACAGCCATCTGGTCGCCGTCAAAGTCGGCGTTGAAGGCCGTACAGACAAGCGGATGGACCTGAATGGCCTTGCCATCGACAAGCACCGGCTCGAAGGCCTGAATGCCCAGACGGTGCAAAGTCGGCGCACGGTTCAGCAGGACAGGATGCTCCCGAATCACTTCTTCGAGTGCGTCCCAGACTTCCGGCTTGAGCTTGTCGATCATGCGCTTGGCAGTCTTGATATTGCTCGTGTAGCCGCGCTCGACAAGCGCCTTCATAACAAAGGGCTTGAACAGCTCGATCGCCATCTCTTTCGGCAGGCCGCACTGGTGCAGCAGCAGGCGCGGGCCGACGACGATAACGGAACGCCCGGAATAGTCGACACGCTTGCCGAGAAGGTTCTTACGGAAGCGGCCTTCCTTGCCCTTGAGCATATCAGACAGCGATTTCAGAGGCCGGTTATTCGAGCCGACCACGGGCCGGGTGCGGCGTCCGTTGTCGATCAGAGCATCGACGGCTTCCTGAAGCAGACGCTTTTCGTGGTTGACGATCGACTCGGGCGCCCGAATCTCCGTGATCTTCTTCAACCGGTTGTTCCGGTTGATGATACGGCGGTACAGGTCGTTGAGGTCGGACGTCGCAAAGCGGCCACCGTCAAGCTGGACCATCGGGCGCAGCTCCGGTGAGATCACCGGGACGGCGTCTAAGATCATCCACTCAGGGCGGGACTTCGACGTGATAAACGCTTCAGCGACTTCAAGCCGCTTGATGGCGCGGGCGCGGCGTGGTCCCTGGGTCAGCGAAATCTCGTGACGCAGCTCACCGGCCAGTTTTTCTAAATCGATCTCTTCCAGAAGCTCTTTGACGGCAGCGCCGCCGAGGCCCGCCCGGACAATCTCACCGGCGGAGTCGTTGAGGCGCAGGTTACGCTCCAGCTTATCCGAGAGCATGTCCATCAGAGATTCAAGCTTGCGATACTCGTCTTCGATCAGAAGCATCCGCTTCTCGACTTTTTCGTCAAGCAGGGTCAGCGCATCGCGCAGGGACTGGATCTGTTCCAGCGAGTCCTTCTCGATGTCTTTGATCTCTTCTTCCATGTGACGGTTGCGGTCGACGATCCGCGCTTCGTCCCACGGCTGCCAGACTTCAGGCTCCATGCCTTCGATGATCTCTTCGTCCTCTTCAGACGGCTCCGGCGGGGTCTGCCGGGCTTTGATCTCAGCCCCGGCATCGACACGTGCCTGCTCGATGTCTTCGTCACGCTGGTCTTCTAGCTCACGAACACGCTCGTCCAGGGCAATCTTGTAGCTTTCCATCTCGTTGTTGATGCGGCCACGGTCTACATACGTCACGATATAAGACGCGAAGTACAGGACTTTCTCAAGTGGCCGAGGCGAAATGTCAAGCAGGAGCGACAAAGGCGAAGGGACGCCTTTGAGATACCAGATGTGGCAAACGGGCGCGGCCAGCTCGATGTGGCCCATGCGCTCGCGCCGGACTTTGGAACGGGTGACTTCAACGCCGCACCGGTCGCAGATGATGCCTTTGAATTTGACTTTCTTGTAGCGTCCGCAATGACACTCCCAGTCTTTGACCGGGCCGAAAATACGCTCACAGAACAGGCCGTCCCGCTCTGGTTTGAAGGTCCGGTAGTTGATTGTTTCCGGCTTCTTGACTTCACCGTAGGACCAGTTGCGGACCTCGCCGGGCGAGGCGATCCCAATACGGATTTTATCGAATGCGCTGGCATCTGTCATGGTTTATTTGTTTCTCCAAATGAAACAGGAACCGGAGCGAGGGAGTAAACTCCTCTCGCTCCTTTAAAATCGTCCTTCGGACGGTAAGAAACCCAACGTCTGCTGGTCTTACGTCCGAAGGACGAGCTTCCCCAGCGAGAGGAGTTTACTCCCTCGCTGATTGCTCACTACACTAGGCTCCGAACAAAGCCTCGGCTTCGGATTCAGCGCGGGGGAGGCGCGGACGCAAGCCGCGTCCCCTGCCCTCGCTGTCGCCGTAGTCTTCTTCTTTGTCCTTCAGGTCGATCTCTTTTTCGTCTTCGTCTTCCACGGCCACTTTCAGGCCGAGGGACTGAAGCTCATTGACAAGGATCTTGAACGACTCTGGAACGCCGGGTTCCAGCATCGCATCGCCCTTGACAATCGATTCGTAGGTCTTGACACGGCCCAGGACGTCGTCTGACTTGATCGTCAGAATCTCCTGAAGCGTGTACGCCGCGCCGTAGGCTTCCAGTGCCCAGACTTCCATTTCGCCGAAGCGCTGGCCGCCGAACTGTGCTTTGCCACCAAGCGGCTGCTGGGTAACGAGCGAGTACGGACCAGTCGACCGAGCATGGATCTTGTCGTCAACAAGGTGGGCCAATTTCAGCATATAGATCGTGCCGATAGTGACAGGCTGAGTGAACCAGTCACCCGACAGGCCGTCACGGATCCATGACTTAGCTGACTTCTCATCAATGCCGCTGCGTCGCCAAACATTCTGCTGGACACGCTCGACAATGGCATGAATGTCATACCCGTCGATTGTTTTCAGCTCGATTTCTTCGTCCATCTCGCTGCCGTCATAGTCTTCCGGCAGGTCGACCGCAGGCGGTGCGCCGACTGTCGACGCGACTTTCTCCAGACGTGCCGGGGAAAGTTCGCCCAGCTTGACTTCCAGTTTGGCGAGAAGCTCGGCAACGCCGTCTTTCTTGCCTGCTTCGAGGTCGATCTTTAGCTCTTTTTCCACGTAGGTCCGAAGCGCATCGTACCGCGTAAACTCAGCGAACTTGCTGATGTCGGTGAGTATCTCGGCTTCCGTCGCGCCCTCAAAGATCGGGTTGACGAACGAGCAGCCAAGTGCTTTGCCGACATAGGCCAGATGCGTTTCCAAAATCTGACCGATGTTCATACGCCCAGGAACGCCAAGCGGGTTCAGAACGATGTCGACCGGCGTACCGTCCGGCAGGAACGGCATATCTTCGGCAGGCAGGATGCGCGAGATGACACCCTTGTTGCCATGACGTCCGGCCATCTTGTCGCCTTCCATGACCTTACGCTTCTGTGCGATGTAGACACGGACGAGCATGTTGACACCCGCCGACAGCTCATCGCCCGAGAGCCGGTCAAGCTCCCCTTCCCACTCGTCGGAGAAGAGCGAATCAGGCCGCTTCGAGAAGTCAAAGACACGGCCTTTGACGCCGTCGTGATCTTTCTCTTTGTATTTAAACCGAGAGAAGACTTTGACGTCGACAATCTTGCCTTTTTCGCCATGCGGGACCCGCAGGGAAACGTCGCGAGTTTCTTCGGCTTTCTTGCCAAAGATCGCGATAATCAGCCGCTCTTCAGCGGTCAATTCTCCCTGACCCTTCGGTGCGACACGTCCTACCAGAATGTCATCAGGCCGAACTTCCGCGCCGATCCGAATAATGCCCCGATCATCCAGATCTTTAAGTGCATCCTCGCCGACATTCGGGATGTCGCGCGTGATCTCTTCCGGTCCCAGCTTCGTATCCCGCGCTTCGACTTCATACTTCTCGATATGGACTGACGTAAACACGTCATCCCGCACCAGCCGCTGAGACAGCAGAATGGCATCCTCGAAGTTGTAGCCGTTCCAGGGCGTAAACGCCACAAGCACGTTCTGGCCTAAAGCAAGCTCGCCGCCGTCGGTGCAGGGACCATCCGCCAGGAGCTGATGATCCCGGACACGCTGACCGTTGTTGACAACAGGCCGCTGCGTGACACATGTCGCCTGGTTCGAGCGCAGCATGTTCAGCAGGCGATACGTATCCTCGCCGCCGTCTTCGTCCGCAACGACAACGATCTCTTCCGCTGTGACCCGCTTTACGGTACCGGCCCGGAGGGCGATAATCACCGCGCCGGAGTCGATTGCTGCCCGCTTTTCCATGCCTGTTTTGCACAAAGGCGCATCAGGCCGGAGCGTCGGAACTGCCTGCCGCTGCATGTTCGCACCCATCAGGGCACGGTTTGCATCGTCATTTTCCAGGAACGGGATCATGGCCGTCGCGACAGAAACGATCTGCTGCGGCGAGACGTCCATATAGTCCACTTTTTTGGCGTCAATCACCGGGTACTGGTTGTTATTACGAACCTGAACACTTTTGTCGACAAATGTGTTGTCGGGCTTGAGCAGCGTGTTCGCAGGTGCGATCCGGAAATGGTGCTCACCATCCGCAGGCAGCCAGTCCAGATCCGTCGTGACTTTGCCCTCGATGACGCGCCGGTAAGGCGTCTCGATAAAGCCGAACTGGTCGACACGGGCATGGACTGCCAGTGAGCCGATCAGGCCGATGTTCGGGCCTTCCGGGGTCTCAATCGGGCAGATACGACCGTAATGCGAATGGTGGACGTCCCGAACTTCCAGTTTCGCCGACTGCCGGGACAGACCGCCCGGTCCCAGTGCAGACAGACGCCGCTTGTGGGTCAGCTCCGCGAGTGGGTTGGTCTGATCCATAAACTGCGAGAGCTGCGACGAGCCGAAGAACGATTTGATACTTGCCGAGATCGGCTTGACGCTCAGAATGACCTGCGGCAGAATATTCTCGGTATCAAGAGACGTCATCCGCTCTTTGGCGACTTTTTCCATTCGCAGGAAGCCGAGGCGAAGCTGCGAATAAAGTAGCTCACCGACCGACCGGACCCGTTTGTTTTCCAAATGGTCGATGTCATCGACATTGCCTGCGCCGCCGGCCAGCTTGACCACGTAGCGGGCGATGGCAATAATGTCTTCTTTTGTGATCGTCCGGTAAGACAAAGGCAGGGACAAGCCCAGCTTCTTGTTCATCTTATGCCGACCGACTTTTGCCAGGTCATAACGGCGCGTATCAAAAAAGATCGAGTTCAGCAGCGACCGGGCCGACTCGGGAGTCGCTGGGTCACCGGGACGAATCTTGCGATAGATATCGATCAGGGCCGTCTCTTTGGAGTAGACCGCCGAGCCTTCCTGGTCGAGTGTTGCTACAATATAGTTGTTCAGGTAGATGACATCAAGCGTGTCCAGGGCCAGCGCTTCGATCTTGCGGGCTGCTTCCCGGTCGATCTTATCATAGGCACGGACAATAGTCTTATTTGCTGAGTCTTTAATATCGGCGGACGCATACGGAACTCGCTTACGCGGGTTGAACTTGCGGTAACCGTCGCCCTCGGCGTTCATTGCGGGTGTGCCATCGTCGTTGAAATCTAAGACTTCAAACTCAACGCGTGTCGGGTCAAACAGTGTGGCCCGGCTGGGCGAGATGATCGTCTCATGCTCGGCGAACAACTGAATGATCTCAGGAGTCGTGTTACAAGGCGTCGACGGCAGCTCGACTTCGAATGTGCCGTTTTCCTGGTCCACGCTCTTTTCGATGCGCCGAAGCTGAGTCGTATCCATGATCGTCCCGGCTTCGACCAGCACTTCGCCGGTGTTCGGGTCAACGACGGACGATGCCAGCAATTTACCGGCAAGCTCTCCCCAGGACACCGACTGGACACCGCTTGGTGATGCAATCGGGAACAGGTTCAATGCCCGCAGCAAAGTAGTGATCGGAAACTTACGGGTCTGGCCGATCCGCACAGTGATCGCATCGGTCGCATCGGTCTCGACATCGACCCAGGCACCTTCGCTCGGGATGATGGTCGCGTAATAAAGCTGGCGGCCTGAGAAGTCCAGCGTGTCTTTGAAGTAGACACCTGGGGAACGCGCAAGCTGAGAGACGACGACGCGCTCGGCACCGTTAATAACAAACGTGCCTTTATCGGTCATCAGCGGCAGGTCGCCGAGATAGACTTCGCTTTCGATGACTTCCTGTGCGCCGGACTGTAAGCGTACTTTGGCCTTGATCGGCGATTCAAGCGTGACATCGCGGGCGCGGCACTCGTTAATATCGTATTTCGGTTCGCCGAGAGTAAAATCTACGAGTGAAATCGAATGATTGCCGGTAAAATCGGTAATGGGAGAAAAGCTGTCGAACAGTTCATTCAGGCCTTCCTGAAGAAACCAGCGGTAAGAATCAAGTTGGAGTTCGACGAGGTTGGGGACGTCTACCACATGCGAGGTCTGCTTTGCGGTATGCTGAATTTCTTTCAAATTAAACCTCCTGGGGGAACACACGAACGCACAGTATAGCATGGTATGCTATAGATTGTCAAGAACTATTTTTGCCACACGACAAAAGAAGCGCCTGTTCCCTGACCTGTTTTCCACAGGAACAAACGCTGTACATATATGGAAACGTAAGATTACTATAAAGAGTTCCCGAACCCCAATCAATGCCCGCTCTGCCACTGGGCAAAGCACCATTCCAAACAGTCCTGCGCGTTCATCACCATGACGCCGACTTCAGGAGGCTTGATCTTGGGATTTCCGAGAAGATGCGTGCTATCGAAAGTCACAAGCACATCGGCGTCGCATTCAACCGCTGCCGCTAAAATGCGGGCGTCGGGCCGGTACCCTATGAGGGCATCGCACCTGGCAATCGTTTCTTCATTCGGTTCAGGTGTAATCGCCATCCGTCCCTGGTCGATTATCGCAGCCATCTTAGGCAGCATAGCAGAGTTGTAGCCGTGGATAAAGCACTCGACATCGGAAATCACCTCGCGGCTGATTCGCAGGTCGATGACTTCCTGTTCACCCAGCATTACCAACCGGTAAATAGGTGTCCGGTCCCTGGTTGTGATGACTGCGGAAATCAAGCCATTGCTGTCGAGAAAAACCCTGGGCTTACGCCTCATAGTCACTGCTCTCACGAATTCGACGCATTTCCAAGACCATTTCTTCCAGAGACAGATCCGCAGTCCCAAGCCCGTCACGGATTTCATCAAACAGCACTGGTATCTGAGACTGGCGAGGCAGAATCAAAATCGCGCCTTCCAGTTCAATAAGTGTTCCCTTTTGACCCGGCTCGATATTGAACGCATCTCGGATTCGCTTCGGAATCGTAAGCTGACCTTTTTTGACAAACTCGATTGTTTCCGACGCTGGGGCAACAGGCGGCATAGCTTTCTCCGATTTCTCTTTTCCGATTTCGCGTTTCCGATTATTAGTGTACCATGCTATGCGCCCGATTTGATGCCGCTTCGGCTATAATTACTTTATGGATCAACAGACAGTTGCGATTTTAGGGGCGGGAAGCTGGGGAAGCGCCCTCGCCCATTTGCTGGGAACCAAAGGTCATGCCGTCCGGCTCTGGGACCGGGACACCGAACTCATAGCATCTATTCAGGAGCGAGGCCAAAACCCGAAGTACCTGCCGGAAGTCGCGCTGCCTGAAACCGTGGCCGCAATCCCTACCCTGCGCGAAGCACTTGAGGACGTAAATTGGGTGATCGTGGCTGTGGCCTCCGATGGTATCCGAGGCGTTGTCGCTGAAGCCGCGAACTTCCTCAATCCGCGCACGAGCATCTTAAGTGCATCTAAAGGACTGGAAGCGGACACAGGTTTCACGAACTCCGAAGTCCTGACTACTCTTCTGGCTGATGTCACCTATGCAGGATTAGTCGTTCTGTCAGGCCCAAATCTCGCCCGTGAGCTGACACGAGGCGTCCCCACCGCCGCTGTGGTCGCGAGCTTAGATCCCCATCTGGCACGTTATGCCCAGGCTCTGCTGATGACCGAGCGCTCATTCCGCGTCTATACTCACTCCGATGTCAAAGGAGTCGAACTTGGCGGAGCATTAAAAAATGTCCTTGCTATCGGTGCCGGGCTTTCGGATGGCCTTGGGTTCGGGGATAATACGAAAGCCGCGCTGATGACACGCGGCCTGCTGGAAATGACTGAACTCGGGGTCGCCGCAGGCGGCAAAGCACTTACGTTTTTAGGCCTCAGCGGTGTCGGAGACCTCATCGCGACCGCCTCTTCCAAGCTCAGCCGTAATTACCGTGTCGGTCTTGGCCTCGCCGCCGGCAGCTCACTTCCCGACGTTTTAGCCGACCTGCATCAAGCCGCCGAAGGCATCCCGACTGCTCGCGCTGCTAAGTTACTCAGCCACCGCTACGATGTTCAGACACCTGTACTCGCCGCCATCAACGCAGTACTGCATGAAGGCCTCTCGCCGTCCGTCGCTGTTGAAGAGCTGATGGCCCGCGCCGCCCGTGAAGAGTTCTCATCATAATTGAATAGGAACGTGGGACTAAAGTCCCATGCTGTGGGGCGAAGCGCCTAGTCTCCACCGCGTGGAGAAGGAGCAGATCATAGTCGCTATCCGGTTCCCTGTCCGCGAAGGCGGACATTGGGCGTCTGCGCCCCACAGCGTAGGACTTTAGTCCCACGCAATAAAAAAGCCCGAGCGAGGTAAATTCTCGCTCGGGCTTTTTTGCGTCTTCGTTTTACTGGACGTTCAGCGTGAAGTCGTCTACTACAAACGAGGTTTGCAAGGACGAGTCTTCGGTGCCGACTAAGTAGAGCAGGACGGTCTGGCCTTTGTAAGCGGCTACGTTGAAGGTTTTCAAGCTGTAGCCGGTGACCGCGTTCAGGTTGGAGTAAGTTGCAAGCGTCGTCAAGACGGTGCCGGACGAGTTCCGAAGCTGCACTTTTAGCGTATCGTAAGCGGTCGTCTTGGTCGTTTCCGCCGTGTCGATATGCAGGTAGAAGCTCAGATTCGCTGTCGAGATTGCTGTCGGCAGAGTGACTGTCTGAGCTATTGTGTCTGTGTGCGTTGTGCCGTAGCCATCGAGCCAGGCTTTCCAAGAGCCGCTATGAGCCGGTTCGCCAGTCGAACTGTCGATGACACCGGCAGTGACTGTCCAGGGGGCGGGTTTGGAAGAACCGTTTTCGAAACTAGGATTACCAAGAAGCTGAGTGACAGTCGCCGCCGCTTTGGGTGTCGCGCTGGCTTCGGTGGAAAGAGCGCTGGTTCCGGCGCTGTTGACGGCGGCGACTTTGTAGAAGTATGCAGTGCCGTTGGTCAGGCCGGTGTCCGTGTAGCTGGTCGCGGTCAGACCGCTCTTATAGAGCGTTTCCGTACCAGTAGTAGTGCTGCGGTAGAGGTTATAAGTGGCTGCCCCGGAACTTCCGGTCCAGGACAGTGCGACCTGAGCATTGCCAGGAGTGGCCTTTAGCGCAGTCGGCGCGGCGGGAACAGTCGGAGGCGGAGGGGTCGTCGTGCCGCCGCTGAGGGCTGTCAGCAGATTGGCTCCATTAAATGAACCCCAGCCGGTTGCATCATCGTATCCGGTGACTGCCGGGTAGTACAGGTTCGTGCTGCCATCGGCGATGTCATGGAAATCCGTCATGTAAGCACTGCTGGTCGCCGTGCTGTAAATGGACGTATTGGCGAACCCGAGAAGACTGCTGCCTGCTGCTGCCCGTTTCTGGTTGACGAGGGACGTAAACGCAGCCCACAAAGGCGCGGCGCAGCTTGTGCCGCCGTAAATGGTCCAGCCACCCTGAAAGTAGACGGCGTAGCCGGTGTTCGGGTCGGCATCGAGCGAAACGTCGGGGACGTTTCTATGAGTCGTTGAGCCTTTGGAAGCGGATGAGCCGACGACGCCGGACTGATAAGAAGGAATAGTCCAGACCGTGCTGATGCCGCCTCCCCCTGCCCCGTTGCTGACTGAGCCGCCATTCCAGGTGGTTTCAGACTTGTAAGCACCGCCGGCCCCATTAGTAGTCAGCGACGTGCCGCCGACCCCGACCACATAGGGCTGGGATGCGGGATCATCCACGCTCAGGCTGGAACCGTTGTCGTCTGCCCCGCTGTCGCCAGCCGCCGCGAAGATGGACTGGCCTTGAGAAGCCATCTGCTGGAAGGCTGTGTTCTCACTGTTGCGCGTAGCGGCTGCGGCAGAGTTCTCCGCTTCGCCCCAGGACGTGCTGATCTCTTTCGCCGTGTTGTCCGAAGCAATCCGATTGTACGTATCCACGACACCGGCATCGGAGTTCGGGCCTTCGTAGACGAGGATTTTGGACGCGCCGGGGGCCAGAGCTGCCTGCAATTCAATATCGAGCGTGACTTCCGCCGCGCCGCTGCCGGCAGCGCCGGAGTAGCCATCGACCAGAACATTTTGTAGCGGGACAGCAGGCAGGCCGAAGCTGGATTCGTAGGCTGTGATGTCACTGGCAGTGTAGCCATCCAGCTCAAGCAGGCCGAGTGTCTGACCGCTGCCGTTCTGGGTGACAGAGCTTAAATTGTACGCGGTCTTGATGTCCGTCGGCGACAGGCCACCATTCGGGCCGGAGCCGGTTTCCAGGGGCTGAGCATACGGGTCCAGTTCCGCAGACATCTCGGGGATCTGCTTCTGACGCAGGTGCGGCTGCCAGCGGGACGAGTTGTTGAGGCCGACGACACCGCTTACGAGCGACGCCAACGCAGACGGTACTTGCGGTTCAGCGTCGGGAGCATAGAAGTAGCGGCCATCGGCGATGGATTTGTAGACCAGAAGATGCAGGCCAAAGGCTTTTCCGATCTGTCCTGCCGGTGCCGACACGTCCAGCAGCGTCCGGTTTGCGTGGGTTGCCGTCACAGTCAGGCCCATCGACTTAGCGTAAGCAATGACACGGGCATACTCGGCAGCAGTCGGACTAAAACGCTCGGTAAACTCTTCCGGGGTGAGAAACTGCCCGTAGCGGGCGTCCTCTGGATCGGACAGGCCACGCAATAAATCATCCAACTCCGCTTGATGGCGCAGTGGAAGAGACAGCGCCAGTGAAATCGGCTGCGTAGTATCGAGAGGAGCGACAGTCTGCGCTTCCATGACTGCGGCGGGAATATGACCTGGAAGCACCTGGAAACCGGGCGAAGGAGCCGCAAAAATTGCATTGGGAGCAGAGAGGGCGGTGAGACTGAGGAAGGCGACACCGAGGTTTCGGACCATGACAAAAGCATGGGGAGTGGAAAAACGAGGAAGCATAAACTGAGGTCCTTTCAGCGTACAAGAATCACCAGCAGCGAGATAGTAAACAAAACAAGCGCATCGCGATCGCCCCAAAGATTGATCCTGGTGTCTAGCAATAGCATCTATTGTTCTTTTAGTCGATTGCTTATTCTACCACTGATAATCCAAATAATAACCAACTATAATATTGCGCCGAGATAGCGAATGGTTAGAAAAAGAATCAGAAGAGAGAAAAGGTGAAGCAGTAAGAGAGGAGGCAGCAAAAAAAGCAAACCATGCCCTGAAGGGCACGGCTATTGGGCGCAGACGCCGTAAAATCCTACTACGTGGGACTAAGAGTTTTGGATGTTCCTTCCTAGCCTCGCGAAGCGATGGGTTCTCGGCGTCCGCGCCCAATAGCCGTGTCCTTTAGGGCGTGGTTTATTGCATCCTGGCTAGTGACATTGGTGCGACGACCATAGATATACAGACCCTGAGAATATCGCTCTCCTACTCGACATACTCGCGGAGCCGGCATTTGCTGGGGTGACGGAGTTTTTTGAGGGCTTTGGCTTCGATCTGCCGGATACGCTCACGGGTGACCTGGAAATGCCGGCCTACTTCTTCTAAAGTATGAGGGTAGCCGTCGTCAAGGCCGAAACGCATTTTTAGGACGTCGCGCTCACGGGGAGTAAGTGAAGTCAGCGCTTCATCGATCTTTTCGCGCAGTAAGATAAAGGTCGCGGAGTCATTTGGGGAAGAAGATTCGTCATCGGGCAAAAAGTCGGAAAGACGACTGTCTTCTTCCTCGCCAATAGGAGTTTCTAGGGACAGTGGCTCCGGCGCGATTCGCATGATCTCGGAGACGCGCTCGACAGTCACATCCATCTCAGCGGCGATCTCTTCGAGGGTCGCTTCTCGGCCCAGCATCTGCAAAAGGTGGCTGCTGGCTTTGACCAGGCGATTGATCGTCTCGACCATATGAACAGGAATACGGATCGTCCGGCCCTGGTCGGCTATCGCTCGTGTGATTGCCTGACGGATCCACCAGGTCGCATAGGTGCTGAACTTGTAGCCCTTACGGTAGTCGAACTTTTCGACCGCTCGGATCAGACCGATATTGCCTTCCTGAATGAGATCGGGGAAGGACATGCCACGCAGGGTATAGCGCTTGGCAATGGAGACGACCAGCCGCAGATTGGCCTGAGTCAGAATAGCTTTGGCATACTGATCGCCGCGCTCGATACGCTTGGCGAGCCGGACTTCTTCTTCCAGTGTGAGCAGATGGGTTCGCCCGACCTCGCGCAGCCACATGCGAACGGAGTCGTCGAGCGGCATTCCTTCAAGCCCGGACAGATCGTCCGCAGCCGCTTCCGGCACATGGGGGCCTCGTTGACCATCCTCAGCAAAGGCGGCCGACGCCATCTCAGACGCACGGCGGACGGCAGGCGCATCATCATCCAGAAAATGCAGGACATCGTCCAAGACACTCCCGAGACTATCGTCGGCACGGCCATCGAGGCCGTTCCCACCCAGATCGATTCGATTTTCGCGCTCATCGTCCGTCTGAGACGGGGCGGCAGCGCTGCTCGCTTCCTCTGTCAGCACGTTCATTTCCCTTCGCGCACTGCCGGGGACTTCGGTGTTCCGCGCAGTTCGCTTTGAAGCTGGGCAAATTGCCGCAGCATATCCGTATCTGCCGTACCTTCTAAGATGCGCTGTTTCAGACCCGACAGCCTCTGCTCTTTAGCACGGTCTTTCAAGTGTTCGATCTCTCCGGCCAGCGCTTCGGGCAGCAGAGGCTCTTCGCCGCTGTTCATCAGCAGATCCGCCAGCATGTCGGCGCGGGGATCGTCGCCAAGCGCCGCCAGTACCTCTTTGGGGTCCAGCGACTGGCCCTGACGATACTGCTCCTGCATAAAGAGTGCCAAAGTGCGTGCCCGCTCGGTCACGAAGTCATTTGGCCCAATGGATTCGAGGGCGAGACCTGCCAGCGCCGGGTCATCGCTGACCATCGCCCGCAGCAAATGCCGCTCCGCCTGCTCGGTCGCGCCGCCCCCGGAAGGAGGCTGCGGCAGCGGGGCAGGCGAAAAACGCCGGCTATTTCCCCCGTAAGATTGTCCCCCGTAAGAATTCGTCTGACCGCTGCTCTGCCCATTGTTCTGACCGGACAGATGACTGGCAACGTCCTGACGGATATGCTCTTCGGCGAAAGCTGCGCCCGCACCGTAATGCGGATGGTAAGGTGCGAGCATCTTAACATACTGCTCACGCTCCAGCATACTGGGTACGGCGGCGAGGATCGGCAGCGCTTTTCGGAACAGGGCGACCCGGTCACGATCCGTTTCCGCCGGGCCTTTGCGAATGAGACGCTTGATCCGGTACTCCGTCAGAGGCAGTGCATTTTCTATCGCCTGCTCAAACACTAGGCGCTTGCCTGACTGCAATAAACTATCCGGGTCTTCCCCTTCGGGTAGGTCCAAAACACGAACTTCTACTTCTTGGGCTTCAAATATTTGTGCGGCTCGTCCGGCGGCTTTCATTCCTGCCGAATCAGCATCGAAGGCCAGCAGGACAACTGAGGCTAACCGGGCCAATGTCTGTACGTGCTCTTCTGTCAGCGAGGTTCCAAGCGTCGCGACGACGTTCTCAAACCCGGCTTGGTGGCAGGCAATCACATCCGTGTAGCCTTCCACGACAATCGCCTGCTCACGCGCGGCAATCGCTTTCCGGGCACGCCAAAGACCATACAAAGTCCGGCTCTTTGAGAAAACAGGCGTTTCCGGTGAGTTCCAGTATTTCGGCTGACCGGGCTTTGCCTCCGCGATCAAGCGGCCTCCGAAAGCGATGGGCCGCTCTTGGACATCGAAGATCGGAAAGATCAAGCGACCTCGCAGCTTATCGAATGTTCCGCGCTCCCCAATTGTGACCAGTCCGGCTTTCTCAGCATCGGCCAGAGCGACGCCTTTCTGGGTCAAGTACCGGCACAGCCCATCCCATTCGTCGGCAGCGAACCCAAGCGAGAAGTCCTCCTGTGCAGCGTGGACAAGGCCGCGAACCTGCAAGTAGTCACGGGCCACCGAAGACCGACTCAGAGACTCTCGGTAAAAGCGCAGGGCAAGCGCATTGATCCGGTAGATGCGATCTTTTTCCCCTGCTTCCGAGCGCGGGTTGTCACCAGACCCTGCATCCGGCCCCGACCGCCTGCCTGTGAGAGTAACGTTGGCCTGCAAAGCCAGCCGCTCAAGCGCTTCAGGAAACGAGAGGTTCTCGATCTTTTGAACGAACTTAAAGACGTCGCCGCCCTCAGCGCAGGAGCCGAAGCAGTACCAGCGCCCGATTTCAGGACTGACCGTAAACGACGGAGTCTTTTCCTGGTGGAAGGGGCACAGACCTTTGAGCTTCCCCCCGGCGCGTTTCAGAGTGACATACCGCTCAATGACAGAGACAAGGTCAATCCGGGTCCGCACCTCATCAATGTCACTGCGGTCCGCCATCACGTTCTTTCTTCCATCTTTCAGAAAGCGCCATAGGTCAAAACCCGAGGCGCTGCTGGTGCGATACTC
>JBPBQB010000269.1:0-15709 GCA_050954545.1 Janthinobacterium lividum
TTTGTGCCCTTGTTGCCGCGACTTCAGTCGCCCGCAAAGACTTCTGGCACACTACTTAGCAATCTCGCGAGGATGGCACTCTCTATTTCCGGCTGAAGGCAGCGGACGGCATCCCCGCCCGCTGCGTTTCCCTTCAGCGAAGAAACGGAATTCTCAGAAAGAAACAGAACTTTGATGATAAAAACACCGTTTGTCTGTGCGATAGCCCTCTTGGGCTTGCTGGGATTGATTAGCGCGGGATGCTCCGGAAAGCACGACCAGGCAGAAACCGCGGGCTGGACACCTGCGAAATCGGGCATGTCGAAGGCCGATTTTTTCAAGGTGGCTGCCCAGCACATGCGAAACCGTCCCTCCTCCGGCCCTCAGCACGGTCCACCGACGGGGCAGGGTTCTCCTGGAAGTTCCAACTGATTGCGGGACACGCCGAACATGGGGCTGAGACCGCGAATGGATGAGCTCGTGGCAGGCGGCAAGCTCAGCGCTTTCGTGTTCTCATCCCAGTTTTTCGGGTGCTGGACTTTCTACCATGACGACCTGAGTAGTCCTCTGTGATTCCAGTGCGGCGGTCAGGATCACATGGCTTTGCCGGGTCTCGTCGGGCGTCGCGCAGTGGAAGGAGTTCCGGGTCTCGCCTGCGTGTGCAATCTCGCTGCAGAACGCCGCCCACATCTGCAAAATCGAGTCCGAAAAGCCGAACTCGAAAATCCCACCGGTAATGGTGGGGTAAACCGAATGCGGTCCCAGGTCTTCGGACTGCCATGCCTGCACTCCGCCTGGGGAGTAACTCAAAGTACGCAGAGTTTTGGGATATTTCGTCGTGAACTCGGCGGACAGGCGTGTGCCGAACACGCGCAGATACCAGGTATTCGTCTCGCCTGGAGCGATCCGCTTCGTTTCCAGCAGCATCGGGAAAGTATGATCGCCAGCGTTTACCTCGCAGGCGAGGACAGCATTATCCCAGGTCTCGCATGTCTCCAGAGTACCGTCCGGACCAGGCCGCGCACGCACAATCTTGCTGAGCAGAGCACGGATGTTGCTGGGGTACCAGCCAACCCGCAGCGGGATATGCAGGACATGCATGCCAAGATCGCCCATACAGCCGTATGCCCCGTTAGTCGCAATGCGGCGCTTCCAGTTGAGCGGCTTGCGGGGATCGAGATCGCTGCTGTGCAGAAAGCCGGCCTCAACGCCGATGATCTCGCCGATTCGGTCGTCATTGATGAGGCTTACAATCCGCTGTGCCCCTGGAAAGAACGGAAACTCCGACGAGCATCGCACGAGCACGTCAGGACGCGATTCAATAGCGGCAAGGATGGCATGGTTGGCAGCCTGATCGATTCCGAATGGCTTTTCACCTAGAAGATGCTTGCCGGCGTTCACGATGTCGATATAGATCCGCTCGTGCAAGTTATGCGGCACAGCGCAGTAGATCGCCTCGATTTCGGAAGAGGCGAGGAGATCATGATAATCCGATGAGACTATCTTGATCGACGGAAAATTCTCTTGATACCATTCCATCGCCGCCGGGTTTGCATCGCAAACACCGACAATACGCGGCAGCGCATCTTGATCAAGCAGGTGGCACCAGCGGGCAACGGCACTGGCAAACTCTCGGCCCATGAGGCCGCATCCAATGATTCCAAAATTGATGATGCGCTTTGGGGTCTTAAGCTTTGACACCAGTGACCTCCTGAGTATCCGAGCCAAGCAGGATTGCGGCTTCCTGCGCTGTGGCACCCTGATGAACGATTGCCATCAAGGCGGCTGTCATGCTTGCGGGACGCTCATGCTGGATAACGTTCCGTCCGTACACGATCCCTGAAGCGCCCTGGCGCATCAATTCAGAGGTCCGTGACAATATTTCCTGGTCACTTGCCTTGCCGCCGCCACGCACAAGCACGGGGCACCCCGAAGCAATTTCAATCACACGATGGTATTCGGCGATATTCTCGCAGGGATCGGCCTTGATAATGTCGGCCCCAAGCTCCACCGCTTGACGGACCAGCGCCAGAATTTTGCTGATATCGCCGTCAACCATGTAACCGCCGGCAACCTGACTGGACTGCATGACCAGCGGCTCGATCATCAGCGGCATGCCATAGCGTTCGCACTGCGTTTTGAGACGGCAGATATTGTCGATGCACTGTGAATGGACCTCCGGCTCACCGGGCAGCAGCAGTAAATTGACAACGACGCAGGCCGCATCGACCGCGACCGCCTGCTCGACCGGCTGGTCGATCATACGGCTGAAGAGTGTGCGGGGAAGATCTTTGGCATAGATGTTCGCGATATCCGTCCGGAGGACAAGCGACGGTTTGGCTCGGCCTGGAATACCCTGAAGCAGGGGGGCGAGACCAGGGGAGAGCTGAATCGCATCAGGGTTTGCCGCGCAGATGGTACGGATGGCCGACGCCATATTCTCGATACCACCCAGGAAGCTATACTCGTTGAAGAACCCGTGGTCAATCGCGACATCGAAGCAGCGACCGTCGGAGGCAAGAAGTCGGTTAAGACGGCTGGAAATAGGCATACTGTATTCCTAACAAAAGCAGCGATTTGAAATCGCTTTCATAATAACAGGGTGTGTCGCCTGTGTCAAGCATCCGCACCGCGACTGCTTGACACGTGAAATCCATTGTGATATTATCAAGCTGGCCTCAGAAGCTTTCCGTCAGTCGCTTTTCTTTTGGCTAAGGGTTCCTAATTGAGTAAATCAGCCACATATTCCTCTTTATCTGAGCGGCAGTTAGGCCATGAGGCGGTTGTCGCAGGCCATATCTGCCTTGATTTGATCCCTACTCTTTTAGGCCGAAAGATCGAGTTCTTGCCCGGCAAACTCGTCGAAGCAGGTGCAGTTGTCACAGCAACGGGAGGGGCAGTATCAAATACAGGTCTGTCCCTGCACCGCCTTGGGATCACCACGCGGCTGATGGGCAAGATTGGGGATGATCTCTTCGGTAGTGCGGTTCGGCAGATTATCGCATCCCATGGTCAGGGACTCGCCGACGGCATGGTGGTGTCGCCGGGCGAAGCGACTTCCTACTCGATTATTTTGAGCCCGCCCGGCTCAGACCGGATGTTCCTGCACGCGACAGGATGTAATGCGACGTTCAATGAGAACGATATTGACTACAATGCAGTCGCAGCCGCCCGGCTGTTTCACTTTGGCTACCCGCCACTGATGGAACAGACCTTCACGCAGGGCGGCAGCACGCTTGTTTCCATTTTTCAGAACGCGAAGGCCGCCGGCGTGACGACATCGCTTGACTTCAGCATGCCCGACAGGAGCGGCCCGGCGGGTCAGGTCGACTGGCGGGCCTTATTGAAAAAAACTCTTCCCTTTGTGGATGTTTGTGTTCCCAGCATTGAAGAATTGCTGCTGATGCTTCGGCCTGAAGAATATCAGCGTCTTTCGGCGGTAGTGGGAGAAGAACTTATCGATCTTGTCTCACCTGCGCTGATGACTTCGCTCGGGAATGAGCTTCTCAGCCTGGGGGCTAAGATATGCATGATCAAAGCGGGGCATCGCGGCGTCTATCTGCGTACAGCAAGTGAGGTGTGCCTCTCGAAAATGGGTCGTGCGAAACCAGTCAGCCTTGCGGCCTGGGCGGATCGGGAACTATGGGCGCCTTGTTTTTTGGTGGACGTAATCGGAACTACAGGTTCCGGTGATGCAACGATTGCGGGATTTTTGATGGGTCTGCTGAGAGAAATGTCACCGTACCAGTGTATGACAGCAGCGTGTGCAGTGGGAGGGTGCAATGTCGAGGCGGCGGATGCTCTGGGCGGTGTGCTTTCTTGGGAAGCCACCTCCGCCCGCATCGAAAACGGCTGGCGTCGCCTCCTGATGAATATTGATTCCCCCGGCTGGGAGTGGAATGAACGCCATGCTGTCTGGACTGGCCCATTCGACGCCCTTTCCCCAGATGCCGTATAAATGAGTTGGTCCTGGCCGATGTCACAGACGGTCCCCTGCCGCACCTCCGGGCCGAGCAGCAGCATATTGATCGATTTGTGCTGTATGCTCAGACGTAAGTGCTGAAGCGCTATTGGCAGGCTACGACTAATCTACTTTCAATGTATAGTCGTAAGGCGGCTGTTTGCCTTCGCCTTTCAGGGCAGCAGCTTTGACGAACTGAGGGTCAAGGGCATTGCTGTAGTCAGGTACTTTTGGAATCTGCCCCTGGCCAAGCAGGAACTGCCCGGATTGTTCGCCGCTGCGGTACAAAGAAGTTGGCTTCCTGCTTTGACGGAAGGCAGACACAGCCTCGGAAGCATCGAATATCCGCGTTCCCAGAATGAACTTCTGATAGAAGTCGGCTTTCGACTTGGTCCGGGCCGCCATGATCTGAACTGCCTGCTTGGGGTGAGCACGCCACCAGCCCATCATGTCATACCAGGCGTCGACGATGTTCTGAATCTCCTGCGGGCGCTGGTCCACCACCGCTGTCTGAAACACCAGCAGGTCTGGAATCAGGCCGGGAAGACTTTTGCTGTCGAAGATCACATGTGTTCCCGGCATGTTGTCCAGAAGCTGCGTTTTGTTCGGCTCCCAAACCGCAATGGCGTCGACTTTGTGAGCGATCATCGCACCGGGACAATCCTGGACTTTGATATTAACGTAGTGGATGTCTTTTTCAGTCATGCCGTTTGCGGCCAGGGCTTGATCGAGCAGGAACTGTTCTACTGTGCCCAGTTCCGTGGCGACTTTCTTTCCTCGAAGCGCTTTGATCGAGCTGATGCCGGCATCGGCCAGGACCGCATCGTTCCCTGCCGAGTTGTCATTGATGAGAACGGCTTTGAGCGGCTGCCCGGACGCCAGTGGTCCCATCGTGTCGCTCCAGGTCTGGCAGTTCGCGTCTACCTGCCCGGCAGCCAGCGCGTTCAGTGAGTCGGTATAACTGGGAAACCAGACCAGCTTGACATTGACATGGTGCTTCCTGAAAAAGCCCTGCTGCTCGGCTATATCCCAGCAGGTCCAGCCCGGCCAGTCCGAATAACCGATGGTGATCGGTCCGCCTCTGTCCACGAACGCGGCGGGCAGAGCCGCCGCGCTCACCGTAGGCACGTCCGGCTTGCTGCCGCAGCCTGCAAGAAGCAGGGTCGAAGCGACCATTAAGAGGACACTGTATCGGGAAAGTGTATTCATTGCCTATTCTGTTCTTTTCTTGTCCGTTCGCAGGTCAGAGCGCATATTCGCGCAGCCGTGTCCGCATCCCCGCACCGATCAGCATGGCAGCAGCCAGCAGGATGAGTGTCGCTAGAACATCGTAGCCCGACTGCTCGTGTACGCCGCCGGCGACCGCGGTATCAAAAGCCTGCTGATCGATTGTCAATGTTCGGTCCAGCGCGGTATTAAATTGACCGAACGCCCAGCCATGCTGACCTGGCTGAAGACCGACACAGTAATCAACGGCAGCATCGTGGCGACCACTGTTTTCCAGCGTTCGCATCTGCCGGTCTGTGCCATCGTAGACACCGAAAGTGCGAAGCATCTCCCGCGCAGCATCCTTCTCGCCGGGAAAATGGAGGGTACGCAGCTTGTCCGCGATGCCCCCATGAAAGTCCTCGGGCAGTGTGCCCTGATCCAGCCCGGCCAGAACCGTTTCGTAAGACTGGCCGACCGGAAGAGTTGCGATTTGTCCCGACTGAGCAAAAAAGAGCTGTTCGTACTGCGGTGCCTGGGGCGTGTCCATCAGCCAGCGGCTCTCTTCGGAATTGGCGTCGAATGCGATCGCTCGAATCTGCCACAGCGTAGAAATCGAAGAAAAAGCCTCTTCTTTTACGGTAAGAAGCGTGCTGCCTGCCTTGGAAAATACGCTGGACGTATAAAGCAAAAGCGTAAGTGCGAGGGCCGTCGCCCCGAGCAGAGGCAGATTGAAAGTCCGGCGGGTCAGACGAGAAAGACCTATCTGAGCTGCCACCAAAAGCGCGATGACAAGCAGCCCGCTCAGCCAGAGCAGCGTCAGGGAAATTCTCGCCGAGTTCTGCTGGTGCCGGTACGCCGCTTCCAGCACCGCGTTGTTGGCCTGGTTCAGCGCATCAGCGGCGGACAGCAGAGTATCATGTATCTCGCTGTGGGTCATCCGGTAGACGAGGCGCGATCCCAGCTCACCCCGCAGATGCAGAAGACGGGCCTGCGCGACATCGGCTTCATAGATTCCCAGGGCATCCGCGAGAGTGCGGAGCGGACGGCGCTCCGCTTCGCCGAAGTTGACATTCTGGGCGGCCCGCGTGAGATTCTCCGTCACCTCCACCCTGCTTGCCTCGTAATGGTCGTCCGCCTGTTCCTGGGTGACACCCGGCGGCAGCAGAAGCACATCCGCCGCGGCGGCGTCCATATCCGACAATCCCGCCTTGATGCGCTGCGCCCCGATGATGCTCGGGGCAGCATCCCGCCCGATAGTCTGAAGCGCCTGCCGGTGCTGATGCGCTCCCGAAAGAGCGGCCATCAGAAACAATAAAACCGCCAGCCAGAGAGCCGCCAGCGCGGCTTGAAGCCGTCGCGGGGTGGTCCAGAGAGGACCTGCCAGCGGGGCAGCCGTATTCGGATTTTGCAGCATCACAGCCAAATCACCCACGCTTTCTCTTAATTGCTTTTTCTCTTAGTTGTGTTTTCGGAGTGTCAGCCGAGTCCAGCATCCGAGTGTGATCTGGTCCCCGTCCGCAAGCGGCGTTTCTGCACCGGCAGCAATCTCTGTGCCATTGATCCGGGTGCCGTTCGCGGAGCCAACATCCAGCAGACCAATCTTGTTGTCAGGCCCCTTCAGGAGCTTCGCATGGCGATGGGAAACTCCGGGATCATTCAATGGGACTTCCGGGAAGATACTCCGGCGCTCACTGCGCCGTCCGATCAAGCTCTCCGGGAGGTCCAGCGGAAATCGCCGTTCCGGCTCATCCACCGGGCATGGGGTGGCAGGATCAGGCTCGAGATACAGCGATGGGTCCACAGCCACAATAACGTCCCAGCCATCAACAATTGGCGTAGAGATTGGTGCGGGACTGGCAGACGCTGCAGCCCATGACGTGCGGGTGACGAAGTTGAAACGGCAGACTTCGCAGAAAGTCGCCGTCGCACTGGCCCGCGGGGTCCCGCAGTCCGGGCATATGACTCCAGCTACCGACGGCACTGCGACTTGCGCGGCGCCGGACGCAATAGGCGGGGCTGTGCCGGTGATCTTTGTTCCACATTCGGAGCAGTAGTCCGATTCGTTAGAAACATGGCCTTTCGGGCAGAGAATATCCATCGTTCTTTCCTTGCCGCCTTTTCTTGCCGCGTTTACAGCTTGCGGCGGACGGGTGCAGTGCGTGTCGACCCGAGATCTAAATCCATTTCGTCGGCTTTGTTCACGGCCTTCTTCAAACGTACCGTGCCATGGTCGGCATCGACGATGTCTACGACTTTGCTGAGCCGGACCATCGTTTCATCGTGGCCTGATTGTTTGGCGATCTGCGCGGCACGTCCCAGCAGCTTGGTCGCCCCTTCCGTGTCGCCCTGCGCCCTTGCCTCCAGGCCTTGCTGGATTACCTGTGCCAGCTCTTCCTGACCTGTGTAATGAGCGACCTGAGCGTTGATACGGGCCGAAAGAGAGTCATCGGCAGTCCAGGAAGCCAGAATCCGGGCATCGGGCGCTTTAAGCTCCTGAATCTGGCCGCTTTCCTCATAGATAAGACTGGGCCGGCCAGCCAGCATCTCGTCCCCCGCCGCACCCGGTGTCGCCAGCTCGAAGGTGACATGGAAGTCGCGCGACTCCTGCCCCCATGCCCCGGTCGGATAGTCTGCGCTCTGGGCATCGACCGGCAGCCGGCGGTCGGTCAGAACCGCGATCTCCGGGCTCATCTGTTTGACCGAGACGACATGTGCGCTTTTCGGTGTCCAGAGCCGCAGACGGACATCCCGAACGCCCCGGTTGATGGCCTGAGTGATAGCAGCGTGAAAATCCGCTTCCATGCCGCCTGGCTCGGCAATGATCTGAGATGACCCAAGCAGCGCCCTGGAGATTTGCTTGAGCTGTTTTACCTGCCAGTCTGTCCCTACCCCCCGGCAGTCACACTGAAAAACGCCCATGCACGATTGCAGCGTGGTTTCCAGCGCCGCGTCGTCCTCTTCGTTGTTTTTGCCGTCGGTCAAAAAAAGCGCCTGATGCCCGGCATCGGGTTTCTGGTTAAATATCTCGCGGGCAAGCTGCAAGCCAAGTGACATGCAGGTTCCCCCACTGGCAGCGATCCGGCGCACCTGCTGAATGGCCGCCGCCTTGTTCTGGGCAGTAGCCTGAGCAAGCGGGGCAATGGTCATGACATGACTGGAAAAACCAGCAATGAAAAACCAATCGTCGTCCCCCAGCAGTGAAACCGCCCGGCTGGCGGCTTCTTTCACAGCTTCAATCCGGTCACCGCCCATCGAGCCGGACGTATCTAAAATCAGCCCGATGACAGCTTCTCCGCCTGACACGGTGCTGCCGGATGAAGTCACCGTGAGAATAGCATCCACCCGGTCCGCGCCTGGCGAGAGGTAGGGATTGTAGTAAGATTCCAGCGTGAACGTCATGGATTTGTTCCTTCGGGCATCGGCTGTGCCAGGACAACCGTGATGTTATCATGCCCGCCTTTGGCGAGCGCAAAAGTCGTAAGAGAACGGCAGGCAGAAATGGCATCTGTTCCGTCCGGCATTGCGGTCAGCAGATGAAGAATGTCCTGCTCACTTTCCGCATAGTTCCAGAAGCCATCGGAACACAGCAGCAGCCCTGCGTCCGGGGCCAGCGGGAATGAGGCTGTCGACGGCTCGGAGACTTCCCCTTCGAGGCCCAAACAGCGAGTGATCGCGTGTGCCTGCGGCGACTTCCGGGCTTCTTCCAGGCCGATCTGGCTGCTGTCTACCATTTCGTTGATCCAGGAATGGTCATGTGTCAGCAGCGCCACGCCCTCCGGGCTAATCTGATAGGCCCGGCTGTCTCCGACCCAGGCCAGCGTGACACGTCCTGCAAGCACCAGAGCCGCAACAATCGTTGTTTCCGGTGGATCTTTCAGACTTCCAGGCAGGCTCGGAAGGGCCAAAACGGCGAGATTGGCCTGAGCGATCGATTCCCGAAGCAGCATCTCACAGTCTGTACGACCAGCAGCCAGACCCTGCCGAATGAACTCGCAGGCGGCTGACACCGCAGCCGCGGATGCCTCCGCCGCACGGTCCGCACTGGAGACTCCATCGCATACGATCAGTATTTCTGCCGTCTTATTCCCGATCTGTTCGGCAGCGACGATAAAATCGTCCTGGTTTTCAGTATGGCGCTTACCCAGGTCCGAGACCCCCGCGAGACGGCGCGAAAGAGACAGTTCTTTATGATCACGGTCCGGCAGGGGCCAGGTATGACCGCAGGCCGTGCAGTAGCCTTCGCTGTCACGCGCTTCCGGCCCGGCTCCGCACCGGCAGTGCCCGGCGTCGGCGGCAGGTGGCTGGAGCAGGGAAAGACGGGTGCCGTCGGCTTCACAAAACCGGGCACCTTCGGCGGCTTCTGCGCCGCATTTTGGACAGGTCAAAGCCATGTTCGGGGCCGCTCCTGGTTTGCTTGATCGATCAGGGCGATCTTCTGCACGTCTGTCTCGGCGTAGCGGGCACAGGCACGCAGCTCCCGCTCAGCCGCGCGACGCAGGGGCGTTTCCTCCAGGGGTTCACCCAGTACCTGATCTGTTCCACTTGCAGGCAGCGCTTTGGAAGTCAGCAGCTGCAGGGCAGACAGCAGTATCTGCACTGCCAGTGAATGCTTCGGACCCGCCTCGATCGCCAGCGCCTGCCAGGCGGCTGACGCTTGGACAAAATCAGAGGCGGCGGGCGGAACCGACTCGGCCCGGATCAAAGCATGAATAAGCGCCGCTTGGGCCTGTGTGTGCCGGCCTGAAGACGCAGGAATCCGTTTGTAGGCTTCCGCAGCACCGGCGCGGTCTCCTGTCTGCTCTCGGCAGCGGCCCAGCCCGAAAATAGCAGATGCGAAACCTGGATCGGTGCGCGAGACCAGGCCGTACAGCCGGAGTGCCGTCGCCATCTCGCCTGCCATCTCCGCTGTGACTGCCAGCACCAGTTTTGGGGCCAGCTCGCCGGGCAGCGCATCGTAAACCCGATCGAACTGGATTCGCGCATCCTGGAACTGCCGCTGCACCAGCGCGGCCCGGCCCCGATACCAGGAAACGCGCCAGTCGAACGGGTCACGGCTTTCAATCCCAGCCAGTTTTTGCTCAGCTTCCGCATAAGCACCTATCTCGATCTGTGTCAATGCCAAACGCAGGGGCGCTTCGACCGAGTCCGGAAACTGCGCCGCTGCACTCTCGTATAGAAGTATTCGCCGGGCCGGGTCTGCGACCACGCCGCCCGCAAGGATGGAGCCGGCAGCAGCATCGAGGGGGTCCAGCTTCAGAGCAGGCAGTAGCCGGTCAGACGGCTGCATGACACCTGCATCGGCCTCTAAAATGGCGACGGTATCGCCGCCAAAGAGAGTGCTTTCTGCCGGGTGCGCCTGCCCAGCCTCCGCAACTATCTCCCGCAGGACTCCCAGAAGCTGCTCGGCCATTTCATCGGCGGTTTGGAACCGTTCGTCCGGGTCAGTGTGGGTTGCTTTCAGCAGGAATCGATATAGAGATTCATAGCGTCCGAAAAGCGGCTCCTCGGCGGCGACGGGCAGGCTGAACTCGTACTGACCCTGGAACGGAAAATCGATCAGCAGCACGGCAAGAGTGCGGGCGACCGTGTACAGGTCGGAGACGAACGTGGGGGTCAGCTTGGCCTCCGGCGCGGAGTAGCCTTTAGTGCCGTAGATGTCGCTGTCTAGATCGTCTGCCCGCCGGACACCCCCCATATCGATCAGCTTGACATCGTCGTCTTCCAGCATAATATTGTCCGGCTTGAAATCGCAGTAGATCAGGCCCATTCTATGCAGGTAACTGAAAGCGGACAGGATACGATGGATATAGGCGGAAGCCTCGGCAGCAGGCAGCGGCCCGCGCTCCTTGCGAAGAGTTTTAAGCGTCTTGCCGCCGATATACTCCATCACGATGTAGCCTTCCGGCCCGCGTGTCACGAAGTTATAGATGCCGACGATATTAGCCTGCTTCACGGCGGCCAGGAATTGCCGCTCCTGCAAAGCCATTGCCGCACCTGCCGCATCTTTCGAGTTGAGCAGGCCCTTCAAGACGACCCAGCGGGACAGCGCCTGATCCCAGGCCAGATAGATCCAGCCTAGTCCGCCGAAGGCGAGTGCGCCTTTGATCTCGTACTGCCCGGCAACGATGTCGCCGGCCGCGAGAGTCGGATGGAACGAATATTCCGTGCCGCACATCGGGCAATAGCCGTGTTCTAAATTGAGCTTGGCGTCGCAATGCGGGCAATGACGCTTGCTTTCCGGGACAACCGGGTTGGCAAGCAGGGACTGAAGTGGGTCCTGTGTGGGGAGCGGCTCGACTGTGACCAGGCCCGCGCCCAGTGTCCGACGCGTATTCCGCAGTGAAAGCCGTCCGGAGGAGCGGCGCGACGACGTCTTACTGCGGCCTGATACGCTGGACGCTCCATTGGTGCCTGACGTGCTGCGGGTGCTGGCAGGACTTTTAAGAAGTGACGGCCCACCGATCGGTGCCCGCCCGCAGTCTTCGCAGATGCCGTCCACGATTTTGCCGGTGCAGCCAGGCCGCAGGCAGTTCTGTTCGTGTGCGCTTTGTTCCTTCGTTTGGGTCATTCGCTTGCGCCTTCCGAGAGTCTGTGACACGCCAGCCGGCATTTAGTTGCAGGCAAAAATTCGCTGAGTTAACTGATGTTACGCAATCCTCAAAACCGTGGCAATGAATTGCGCGGCTGTGGGGCGCAGCGACATATACGAAGTAATGCCGTAGGCATAGTCTCGACCTTCGTCGAAAAGGAGCAGAATAACTCTGAAATCCACTTCTTTGTCCGCGAAGGCGGACATTAGGCGTCTGCGCCCCACAGCGTAGGATTTTAATCCCACGGCTCTCAAGCCTGTGTAACATCAGTAATTATGATTTCTTAAGCAAAGCGTTCAGCCGGTCCATATACGCCGAGACAGCCGTCTCAGCCTGCACCAGAGTCAAAGGTTTCTGACTCAAAATCCTATCGGCCTCTTGCCCTAACCGAGACAAGTCTGGGTTCGACTCCAATGCATGGGCCGCCGCCTTCGCTCGCAGGGCGCTTAGCCTGCCCGGCAGCTCATACGAGGATTCCAGCCAGGAAGCACAGGTTCGGGCAGCCTGTTTTTCTTCTTCCAGACCGGTCCGTCCTGCCTGGAGCCAGTGGCCTAAGCCAATTTCTGCGGCCTGCCAGTGGCGGCGCGCACAGGCCTCTTCGAGAGTTGTCAGCCAGCGCTGCATCTCGGGGAGGCGATCGATACGGCGCGGCAAAGACCCCGCGATACGCCTGGCGCATTCGGCGCGGGCAGATTCGGCCTTCCCTGCTATCTTGTCCCATTCGGTCATCACTGCAGAAGCTTCATTACGCAGTGTCTCTGCCCGGTCCCGCATGCCACCGATCTTTTCGAGCCGCTCATGCGCCTGCCGCAGAGCCGCGGCACCGTCCCATCCGGCTTCCAGACCCAGCGGGTCCGTGGCAAAAAGTAGTGTCCACTGCTTGAGCTGCGCCCGTATCGTGACGAGATCGGGGGCATCTGTCTCTCCAAGCGCCGCCGCCATCTGATCCAGCACATCGACTTTATCACGCACAGCTAACAGGGCAGTTTCCCCTCTAGCCCAGGCAGTTTCAGTTTCGAGCAGTATTGTTTTTGCGTCTTCAAACGACTGAGACATCCGGGCAAGCAGGGTGCTGAGGGTGATCGCGGGGACCTGCTCCGAAGCAGACAACAAGCTGCGCCGGGCAAAAGGAGTCTGCTCTGAGGGAAACGTGATAGACGGCCCCAGCAAAAGCTCTTCAATCTGATTTAGGGTGCGTTCCGGTCTCCAGAACACCGTGAGTGGCCGGCGCAGCGCGGCGGCCCGATCGATCACCTCCGTCATGAGGCTGATACTTTGAAAGAGCTGGGGCAGAAGGGCAAGCGCGGGCTGGACTTTTGACGCCGTCAGGCCGGTCAGGAGAGGAGGCTTGTCCCCGGATTGAGGCTGAAGGCGATGAACCACCGGCAGATCTTCCAGCATCAGCAGGTTTTCCGTGGCGGCGGCGATCTTCGCCTGCCAGTCTTCCAGTGCCTGATCGATTTCCGTGAGGGTCATAACAATGAAACTTTCCCCGGTCTGGGGCCGGGGTGTCAGATGGACCACGGAATAAATTCCATGGCTCGAAAGTGCTCATCGTCCAGGGGACGAAAGATAGAAACGAGTAGAACACTGGCCGAAAATCTTGTGTCGCCTCGACACTGGGCACTTCCGAGCCTCGGAATTTATTCCGTGGCTCTCTCCGGCATCAGTCACGACTTCTTTCCGGCAGCGATCTCCGTGGCGACGACGGCGTGGCCTTCGGTATGCAGCAGGTCGAAGATCTCGGCTCGGATCTTGAAGAACTCCGGCGTAGTTCGCAGAGCCGCATCCCGGTCATGCCCAAACGGCACGATGATCTCCGCTTTTAATTGACCGGGCCGGGCCGTCATGACAAAGATACGGTCACTCAGAAAAACAGCTTCATCAATGTCATGCGTGATAAAAAGCGTTGTGGTGCGCTCTTTTTTACGGATGCTCAGCAAAAGATCCTGCATCACCGAGCGCGTCTGAGCATCGAGCGCCCCAAACGGCTCATCCATCAGCAGGATACGCGGCGCGTTTGCAAGAGCACGGGCGATCGCGACACGCTGACGCATTCCGCCGGAAAGCTGTTTGGGAAAGTGGTTGCGGAACCCCTCAAGCCCGACAGCTTCCAAAAAGTAATCCGCCAGATGTTCACGCTCGGCTTTTTTCGCGCCGCGCTGCTTTGGACCGAACTGGACATTCTGGCAGACAGTCAGCCAGGGAAACAGCGTGTAAGCCTGAAAGACCATGCCGCGCTCGGCACCCGGCCCCTGGACTTCCTTGCCGTCAAGCAGCACCCGGCCTTTGGTGGGAGTCGTCAACCCGCCCACGATATGCAGCAGGGTCGACTTGCCGCAGCCGGACGGACCAACAATACTGACCAGCTCACTGACACCGACTGTCAGAGAAGTCGGCTCCAAAACAGTCAGCGGGCCGTCTTTCGTAGGATAATCTTTGGAAAGGCCTTCGAGGCAGAGAATCGGGTCCGGCATAGTCAATTTCTCTGTCTTAGTTTCTTTGCGCTTCCGCCCAGGGCAGCAGGCGCGGCTGAGCGATCTTGAAAATCATATCGGTCGCGAGGCCTAAAAATCCAAGAATGAAGATGCCGACAAAAATCTCGTCGGAACGGGAGAACCGCTGCGCCTTCATGATCGAATAGCCTAGCCCGGAGCTGGTCGCGACCACTTCCGCGATCACGAGATAAGTCCAGGCCCAGCCGATCATAGTCCGGCAGGTATCCAGCAGGCCAGGCAGGGTTGCAGGAAGGAGTACGTTGAAGAGGACCTGAAGCCGATTTGATCCCAAAGTACGAGCCGCATTCAGGAGGTCTTTAGGAACCTGCCGGGTGACATCGGCCACCACAAGCACCATCTGGAAGTACGTTCCCAAGAAGATCAGCAAGATCTTCGCCGGCTCGTCAATGCCCGCAATCACCATCACGAGCGGAATCAGAGCCGGTACTGGGACGTAGCGGATGAAGCCGACAAACGGCTCATGCGCGGCTTCCGCGACTTTGTAAGCGCCCATTAAAATGCCCAGCGGAATCGCGAGCGCGGCGGAAAGCAGAAAGCCGATGCTGATCCGCATGACACTGATCTTGATATCCGGCAGGAGGTCGCCGTCCTGATACATCTCGACACCCGCCTGGAACATATGGGTAGGTGTCGGCAGGATAAGCGCGTTTGCCCGGCCGGAATAGGTCAAAAAGCACCATAACGCAATCGGAACCAGGAACGAAGCAGCAGCGATAATCAGATACGCCCCGCGCGAAATATCCTCGCCGAGATAAAAAATCCCTGTTCGAGAAAGCCGAGGCCTTGGCGTTTCCACCGCAGCCTCCTTCGTTTGCACACTCAAACTTGTTGCCATCTAGTCTACCTTCAGAGTATAGTCATAGGGCGGCTTGGCTCCCTCACCCTTTTTGACCGCCGCGTTTATGAATGTCGGATCGATAGCCGACGAGTAATCCGGCAGCTTGGAGATCTGCTTTTGGGTCATCAGGAACTGAGTGATGGACGGACCGCTGGCAAAAAGCGAAGTCGGCTTGCTGCTCTGCGTGAAAGCCGCCTGTGCTTCAGGAGCGCTGAAGATACGGGTTCCTTTGATGAAACTTTGATAGAAGGCGATCTGCCGAGCCGGGGTACCGGGATCTTTCGCGGTGTCGGCCATGATCTGAACGGCGGCATCAGGATGCGCACGCCACCAGTCGATGGAGTCGTACCAGGCATCTACAATGCCCTGGATGTCCTGGGGACGGGCGGCGACAACTTTGCTCTGGAAGACAAGCAGATCAGGGATCTGGCCGGGCAGGGAACGGCTGTCGAAAATCACATGAGAGCCGGGCAGTTTCGCCAGAAGCTGGCTCTTATTCGGCTCCCAGACCGCGACGGCATCGACCTGTTTGGCGATCAAAGCGGCAGGGCAGTCCTGGACCTTGATTGGCACATACTGAATGTCTTTTTCAGTCATGCCGTTTGCAGCCAGC
>JBPBQB010000031.1:0-15673 GCA_050954545.1 Janthinobacterium lividum
GAATAACAACAGCAACAACCCGCGCCAGGACAGCGGCGGGTTTGGCTCACAGAACCAGAATACGCCGACGACCGGGCTTGACAGCGAAGGCCATGTCGTCAATGTCCGCAGCCTCGCCGGGCAGGTCCTGCTGGTGCCGAACATCGATACAAACAGTGTCATCGTGGTTTCGCCGCCTGAAGACCGCCCGGTTGTTGAAGCGATCCTGCAGCAGATGGATGAGATCCCCAAGCAGGTCATGATCGAGACACTGGTCGTCGAAGCCAATCTTGATAAAGCCCATCAGCTCGGCATCGAATTCAGCGCCACCCAGAACAACCCCTTCGGCGGCTTCCACGGCACCCAGACCGAGAATCAAAGCTACGGCCTGCAATCCAATACGACCCAACCGCAGGGACTCCGCTACACGCTTTCGGCAGGTCAGTACTCGGTCTTCCTGCAGGCAGTCCAGACAGATTCGCGGTTCAATGTCCTGAGCACGCCGCGCATTTTCACCACGAACAATGCCACAGCGCAGATCAATATCAGCCAGAGTCTGCCCTATGTCACCAACCAGACCGTGACCACGACCGGAACAATCCTCTACAATTATAACTTTCTCAGTGTCGGCATTGTGCTGACCGTGACCCCGAGAATTACGTCCAACGGCTACGTGACAATGGACGTCACCCAAACTGCGAACGACTTTGTCAGCTACACGAGCTTCAACGCCCCGATTGTCAACCAGCGCGAGGCCCAGACAACAGTCAGTGTCAAGGACGGCGAGACCGTCGTGCTCGGCGGCATCATCAACAATTCCGTCTCGCACACGGTCAGTAAAGTCCCATTTTTGGGAGATATTCCCCTGCTCGGCAACCTGTTCCGGTCCAGCAGCAAGACAAACAACAAGACTGAGCTTCTTGTCTTCCTGACACCGCACGTCGTCCGCGACCCGGAGGAAGCGCGTCGCCTCCGCGCCCAAACAGAAAAAGAGCTTGGTCAGACAACGCAGCAGATGATCCCGCCCGCGCAGAAGCCGCTGGGCGGCGAAGGCGAAAAATAAGGGAGATAAGCTAGCCGTACCGTTTCCATGGGCGTTGTTGTATAATTCCCGAATCATGCCATCGGAACCATGCGTTGAAACGCACGGCTATTGGGCGCGGACGCCGGGAACCCACCGCTTCGCGGGGCTAAGAGACAATCTTTGTGTAGGGGTCGGTATCACGGCGACCTGGCGTATCTGCGTCAGCAGCATGAGTATCTTGTCGGTTTGCTGGCACAGATTGCCGGGACAGTCGATGAACAGGGTCGGGAGCATCTCGACGATTGGCGGTTTCTGGAATGGCCGACCAGCCGGGACCCGACCGCCATCGATGCCGGGCTTCAGGCATTGGTCGTCCTGGCCCTCCGGGCAGGGGTGGAGCTTTGCACGGTGCTGTCAGACACGGAGAGTGCTGACCGTATCCAAGCCGTGGCCGAGCGAACGGCGAACTTTCAGCGTCCGCCCAGTGCCAGCAAGCAGGCCAATGCGCTGATGGTGCTGGCGGGAATGGCAGAGGCAGAGGCTGTCAACCATGACATTCTCGCTCAGGACCCGAATCGCGGGCTGTCGACATTCTACGGTTATTATATTCTTCAGGCCCGCGCTCTCGCAGGAGATTATCGCGGATGCTTTGACCTCCTGCTGACCTACTGGGGCGGGATGCTGGATAGGGGCGCGACGACCTTCTGGGAAGGCTTCGAGATCGACTGGATGCCGAACAGTGCTCCTATCGATGAATTAGTGCCGCCGAGGATGCGCGACATTCACGGCGACTTCGGCGACTACTGCTACAAAGGCTTCCGTCACAGCCTCTGCCACGGCTGGGTCGCAGGGCCGACGGCTTGGCTCATGGAGCATGTGCTGGGCATCGCTCCGGCATCGCCCGGCTTTGCCACGGTCACGGTCAATCCCCACCTGGTGGAGCTGACTTATGTACGCGGGACATTCCCGACACCATATGGCCTGATTGAAGTCTCCCATGTGCGCGGGGCCGACGGCACGATCAAAACCGACCTCAAGTTGCCCAACGGCGTGCTTCTGTAAGTCACTCAGTGCGGAGACATCGACATCTGCGGAGTGCCGCAGGGCCCGCCGCCGGTCGCGGCGGCGATAGCAACAGTGCCGCCGTCAAAAGTCATTCGGGAATAACTGCCGGAAACTTCCTCGCTGCTGCGCGGGACATAATGCGTAATGAGTGAGCGCCGGAACCGGTCTTTGCTGGAATTCGGATAGGAGCCGTGGATTACGCTGCCGTTGAAAAACAGCACGTCGCCGGCCTGCATCGTGACAGGAACTTCGTGCAGGCCGGCAGGAACGGCAACAAAGTCCCGCGTGAAAGAAGCCGCAGAATCGGCAGACTCGGGGCAGACGATCTCCATGTCATTCGAGCCGGGAACCACCATCATGCCGCCGTTCTCAGCATCGGCATCATCGACTGCAAGCCACGCGGCGATGCAGGTGCTCGGTTTGACACGCAGAAAGAAGTTGTCCTGATGCAGCGCCTGACCGCGTGCCCCTGCCGGCTTGAAATAAAACATGGACTGGGCTGCGAGTGGCTCCTCATCAAACAGGTCGTGAAGAATGCCGTACAGACGCGGGTCCAGCATATAACCGGCGGCGACTTGTCCGACTGATTTGTCCAGGTGGTTATGTGGATGCATCATTCGCGGATAGAATGCCAGCGGGTCACTTGCGTCGTACTGCTGCCCGCCAGACTTGAACTCGGACAGCCCTTCCACCGGGCCATTTCCAGCTTCCTCCATAAACGTCTCGCGGATCGCCGTAACTTCTTCCGGCGAAAACAATCCGCGCATGACGATAAATCCATCACGCTGAAACTGCTCCAATGTTTCCCTCGATACTGTCGGCTGCAAAGTGGATGTCATAATAGTTCCTCCATCAAAAGATAACAAGGTATTATATGATAGCTTTGGCATTGTGTCCAGAGTAAAACACGCTGAAAACCTATAATATCCTGCTATGACATCTGAAACAGCATTTCCTAAGACTGCGCCGTTAGTCACCGGCCACTTTCGTGAAGGCAGCGATTACAAGACATGGCGTGCTCACGGAACGGAAGACTGGCTGCTGATCTGTACGTTAAGCGGTCAGGGCCGATTCGGGTTTCACAGCGGCGAGATACTCACCTCAACGGGCGATCTGACTTTGATCCGCCCTGGAACTTGTCACGATTATGGAGTGGGGCCTGACCAGGGGAAGTGGGAGCTGCTGTGGACACACTTTCACCCGGAGCCGGCCTGGCAGCCGCTTCTGGCCTGGCCGGAAGCGTCGCCGGGGCTGATGCGGCTGACTTTGCCGGAGCCCATGATCCGTGGGAAGATCATCGCGCGGTTCTTCGAAGTGCATCGACTCGCGACCGGCGCACTGCGTCACAGGGAAGTCTTTGCGATGAATGCGCTGGAAGAAGTTCTACTGTGGTGCGATACGCAGAACCCGCGCTCCGAACAGGCCCGGCTAGACCCGCGCGTGCTGGCGGCGATGGACTATCTGGGCCGAAGTCTCGAAGCACCAGTGACATTGGAGGATCTGGCCGCGTTCAGTGGCCTGTCGGCGTCTCGTCTCTCGCATCTGTTTCGCCGCCAGTCCGGGCTGACCCCGATGCAGTTTTTGGAACAGCAGCGTTTAGACCGTGCCTGCCAGCTTCTGGATTTCACAGCACGTTCCGTGGCGGCGATTGCGGCGGAAGTCGGCTTCGAGAATCCCTTCTATTTCACGCTTCGGTTCAAGCGCCATACCGGGCACAGCCCGCGTGACTACCGCAAACGCTAGTATCTCGTTTGATGCTGCCGACGCAGGAGTCATCGGCTTTTGGGTCTGCCCTTTAGGCCATGGTATCTTCTTCGGCTGACAGAAAGCGCCGGGATTGGATTCGATATTCGCTTGGCGAACAGTTCATCTTGCTTCGGAACACACGCGCGAAATAATACGCGGACTCAAACCCGCTCCGGGTTCCAATCATGGCAATCGGAAGCGCCGTATTTCGCAGAAGCTCGCAGGCATGATTGAGGCGCAACTGATTTTGATACTGTGCCAATGGCAATCCTGTGTACTGGCGAAACATCTTGCGAAGCCAGGAATAGCCGACATGCAAATCGTCCGCTATCTCCTGCATGTCGGTCGGACGCTCGATACGCTCCGATAATAATTCTTTGGTACGCTTGATGACTGCCAGCACATCCGTCGCCGAAAAGCTTTGGTGCTGGTGCGACGCCATCGCGAGTGCCAGTATCAGTTGAATGCGGGCGGCGACGACGTTCTGATACCCGATCGCTTCCTCAGCGACCTCCTCTTCAATCCGAACAAATTCCCTCAGCAGAAGCTCACTGATGTCGGTGTGGAGCAGTGGAGCTTCTACCGAGATGCCGTGCTCCGACATGATTTCTGCGGTCCGCTCCCCACGAAAGGCGACCCAGTGCTCATCCCAGCCTGTCGCCGGGTCAGGACTGTAACGGTGCCATTCATTGGGGAATAAAACAAATAAGTCGCCTGTTTTGAGATCCTGAAGCCCACCTGTTTTTGACTCCAGTACCCCAACCCCGCGCGTGATATAGATAATCTGGTATTCTTGGAGAACCCGGCCCTGCTGCCACAAAAACCGGTGATGCTGCGGGTGTGTCGAAGGTGGGTAGGGGGTGTCCGGCGGCAGGTGAGCGCTGCCGCCGGCAATTACATACAGGCTGCGGGAGCGGACGTCATCACTGAGGGGCAGGTAGCGATAGATTTGCTTCATAGCATAAAAACGAAAATGTCAAAAAATACTACTCATGTATCAAATTTTGCATTCCCAAAGATGGCAGACTTAGCTTACAATGGTATCATTATAACATATTATTTCTGTCGACCTACCGATGAAGGTACTCTTTAATGCGAATCTCCCTGTTCATTCCCTGTTATGTTGATGCGTTTTATCCCCATGCCGGTATCAGCGTTGTCGAGATATTGGAACGGCTTGGGCACACTGTCGAGTACCCTAAAGGTGTCACCTGCTGCGGGCAGCCTGCCTTCAACGGCGGTTTCTGGCCCCAGGCACGGGCTGTCGCAGAAGGCGTTCTGAAAGCCTACAAAGACGCGGACGTTGTCGTGGTCGCTTCCGGCTCCTGCGGCGCGATGCTCAAAGTCTTTTATCCTCAGATCTTTCAGGATACTCCTCACTACGAAGCCGCCCTGGCACTCTCCGAGAAGACATGGGAGTTCTCCGATTTCTTAGTGACCAAGCTCGGCGTCACCGATGTCGGTGCCAAATTCCCGGCAACAGTGACATTCCATGACGGCTGTCATGGCCTGCGCGAACTGGGCGTCCAGAGCCAGCCCCGTACACTGCTGGCGAATGTCGAAGGTCTGACGCTCATCGAAATGAAGGAAGCGCAGACCTGCTGCGGCTTCGGCGGTGCGTTCGCCGTCAAGTTCGCCCCGATCTCCACGGCGATGGGCGAAGTCAAGTGCGCGTCTGCTTTAGAAACCGGCGCGGATTACATGGTCTCCAATGACTCCAGTTGTTTAATGCACCTGCAAGGCCTGCTGGACCGTCAGCGCAAGCCGCTCAAAAGCCTGCACCTTGCCGAAGTGCTGGCACGGACGCACTAGACGTAATAAGAGAACGCCACGGAATAAATTCCGAGGCTCGGAAAAGCCCAGTGTCGCGGCGACACAAGATTAAGAAAAGCGCGGAATTATCGCTTCTTCCGTCCCCTGGACGGTGGACACTTGACAGCCTCGGAATTTATTCCGTGGCTTCCATCTAAACTCGACACCTAGAAAAATAAGATTGTGACTACCAAAACACCAATCAAACCCACGACCCTAGTGAAATCTTCCGCCCAGTTCGGCAGCGATTCCGGGCGCATGAGCCAGGACCTGCGCCACCGGGGGCTGGTCCAGACCGCCATGGGCAAATACGATGTCGTGCGCCGGGGCACCCAGAGCCGGTTCCAGGACTGGCAGGCGGCCCGGCAGATGGCGTCGGAAACCAAGTGGGAGGCACTCAACCATCTGGATCAGTATCTGGAAGAGTTTGTCCGCAAGACCGAAGCGCGGGGCACCAAAGTCTTTTGGGCGGCGACTGCCGAGGACGCCTGCGCGTATATTCTGGAGATCGCCAGCCGCATCGAAGCCAAAGAGCTGATCAAGTCCAAATCGATGACCAGTGAAGAGATCCACCTGAACCATGCCATGGAAGCGGCTGGATACGGCGTCGTGGAGTCGGATTTAGGCGAATATATCGTCCAGCTTCGACATGAGACTCCCTATCATATTGTCTTCCCGGCCATGCACCTGACACGCGGCGAGATCAGCGACACGTTCACCAAAGAGCTGGGAACCCCGGCGTCGGACAGCCCGGAAGAGCTGACCATGATCGCCCGGGACGTCCTGCGCGAAAAGTACCTGAGCGCAGACATCGGCATCAGCGGCGCGAACTTCGCCGTCGCCGAAACCGGCATGATCTCGATCACCGAAAACGAAGGCAACGCGCGTTTGACCACTTCTGTCCCCCGTGTCCATATCGCCCTGCTCGGCATTGAAAAGATGCTGCCCAAGCTCTCTGATCTGGCACTCTTCCTGCCGATGCTGGCGACCGCCGGGACCGGTCAGGCCTTGACCTGCTACAACTCGCTGATCGGCGGCCCGCGTCAGCCCGGCGAGATCGACGGCCCCGAAGAGTTCCATGTCGTATTACTCGACAATGGCCGAACAGACCTGCTGGCCGACCCGGAGCAGCGGGACGCTCTGCACTGCATCCGGTGCGGGGCCTGCCTGAATGTCTGCCCGATCTTCAAGAATGTCGGCGGTCACAGCTACGGCACCACCTATCCCGGCCCCATCGGCTCGGTCATCACGCCGCATTTGCAGGGTCTTCAGGAATGGAAGCATCTGTCGTCGGCCTCGACCCTCTGCGGTGCCTGCACGGAGACCTGCCCCGTCGGGATCGACCTGCACCATCACCTGCTGCAAAACCGGCGCAATGCCACGAAAGCTCAGCCTGATCCGCTCGAAGAAAAAGCCTATCAGGGCTTCGCATTTTTGATGACTCATCCGGCTTTGTACCGTCTAGCCGTCGGTTTGGGGCCGATCCTGCAGCGTTTTCAGAAGCTCGTCAATGGGACGAAGATCGACCCGCTCTACGGCTGGACTCAGTCTCGGGATTTCCCTGCTGTCCAGCAGCAGACATTCAAAGATTACTGGGCGGCGCGAGAATCAAAGAAGTCATGACAGATACCCAGAAAAAAGCCATCAACGGACGAGAGCAGATCATGGGCCGTGTCCGGCGGGCGCTGCAAGTGCCCGCCCCCAAGCGCCATATCCCGACCCCTGCGCCGACCACAGAGCGCTTCGCACGGGCGCTGCCTGTGATCCGTCAGGAAGCCCGCGCCTGGCTGCCGCCCGTCGGCGAGACATGGGACGAACAGATAGCACTCTTCGCCGCCCAATGCACCGATCTCCGCGCCGAATTCTTTCTATGCGCTGATCTAGATGAAGTGCGTGAGCGTCTTGCAGCGCTCGCTCAAGAGTCAAACTGGCAGAGGATCGCCGCCCATCCCGGCGACCTGACTGATGCGTGTGCCCCGTCCCTATCACTGCCGACACTTGTCACAGGAAGCGGATACGAAATCTCAGAGTTAGAACGGTGCGATGCCGCGCTGACCCAATGCGATGCGTTAGTCGCCCAAACGGGCAGTGTTCTGATTACGAGCCGCAGCGCAGGTGGCCGGACTCTATCAGCCCTCGCGCCCCATCATGTGGTACTGGCCCGGAGGAAGCAGCTTGTCCCCGATCTGACGGCGGCTTTCGCGCTCCTGACTGAGCGTTACGGCGAAGATTACCCGAGCTTGATGTCGTTCATTACGGGGCCGAGCCGCACTGGGGACATCGAGCGTATTCTGGTGCTGGGCGCACACGGCCCCAAACGGCTGACGATATTTTGCGTGTGAAAGTGAATTAAGACGAGTGACTTCAGTCACTCGCTGGAGGGCGAAGCGCCATGCGTCCAGGGGACGCAAATGCCAATCTTATCTGTATCTGTTCTTCTCTGTATTCTGTCCCCTGGACAGGTGGCGTTTCTGAACGCCCTTCAGCGAGTGACTTCAGTCACTCGTCCTATCTCATCGAGTTAACCGTCATCATAAGGATCAACATGGAACAGGATCAACTTTTTTCTCTGCTGGACGCCTTTCAAATCGAAACCCCTTCGTGGGGCTATGCCGACACCGGAACCCGCTTTGGCAAGTTCCTACAGCCCGCTGCCGCTTCGACTGTCGAAGAAAAGCTGGCGGATGCCGGGGAAGTCAACAAACTGACCGGCTGCTGCCCCTCCGTCGCCGTGCATGTGCTCTGGGACTTCAAGCCGGGGACGGACCCGCAGCAGGTCGCCGCACTGGCCCAAAAGAACGGCATTCGGATCGGCGGCATCAATCCTAACCTGTTTCAGAATCAGGCCTACAAGTTCGGCTCGGCGTGCAGCGGCGACCCGGAAGCGCGGGCTGAAGCAGACCGGCATGTCCAGGAATGCATTCGGATCGGACGCGCGACAGGCTCCCCTCTGCTGTCGTTTTGGATGGCCGATGGCACGAACTATCCGGGGCAGGACGACATCGTCACGCGCAAAAAGCGAATGGAAGCGGCCCTGAAATCCTGGCATGATGCGATGCCTGAGACCATGACCATGCTTGTCGAGTACAAGCCGTTCGAGCCGGCGTTCTATGCCACCGACATCGCCGACTGGGGTATGTCGTACCTTTATGCTAAAAAAGCAGGGCCACGGGCAAAAGTGCTCGTCGACACCGGCCACCATCTGCCCGGCGCGAACATCGAGCAGATCGTCGCCTGGCTGCTGGATGAAGATATGCTTGGCGGCTTCCACTTCAACGACCGCAAGTACGCCGACGATGACCTGACACTCGGCAGCATAGACCCATATGCCGTGTTCCGCATCTTCCATGAGATCCGCACTGCCGCCGAGATTCATGGCCGGGACGTTTCCCAGATCGCTTACATGATCGACCAATCGCATAATCTCAAGCCCAAACTCGAAGCCATGATTCAGACAGTCACGACGGCGCAGGAGCTTTACGCAAAGGCCTGTTTAGTCGACCGGGCCAAGCTTCAAGATTCACAAAATCGGCTCAATATTGTGGACGCTGAAGAGTGTCTGCGGGCCGCGTTCTACACCGATGTCAAGCCGATGCTGGCCCAGTGGCGCACCAGGCACGGCCTGGCACCGGACCCGATGCAGGCCTACCGATCCAGTGGCTATGCCGAGAAGGCCGCTGCCGAGCGGGTCGCCGCCCGCAAAGCACACGGAGAAGTTGCGGCAACGGCCTACGCATGATGAACAGGGAAAGCGTGGGAATAAATTCCTACGCTGTGGGGCGCGGACGCCTAATGTCCGCCTTCGCGGACAGGGAATAAGAGTTTCCACGCTTCTTACGGGATACAACCAATGAGTAACGATTTTTCATGAACAGTCATTCCTACATCGCCTGTGACCTCGGGGCCGAAAGTGGACGAGTCATTTTAGGCACTCTGCAAAACGGGCGTCTGACACTCGAAGAGATCCACCGGTTTCCGACCGGGCCGGTTCATGTCAACGAGTCTATGCACTGGGACGTAGCCCGGATATTTCAGGAGCTGAAAACAGGGCTGACTCAGGTCGCAGAGCATCTGGAAGCGACCGGGATGGGACACGCGGAAAGCCTCAGTGTCGACTCCTGGGGCGTCGATTATGTCCTGGTGAATGGCGCGAATGAATCAGTTGCTCCTGCCTACCATTACCGCGACCCGCGCACCGGCGCTGCCTTTGAGGCCACTCTCAAAGCCGTGCCTGCTGAGACGATCTTCGCGGAGACCGGCATCCAGTTCATGTCGATCAATACGCTTTATCAGCTCATCGCCCACGGGCAGCAGGAGCCGGGACATTTGGAACAGGCTGACCAGCTTCTGCTGATCGCCGATTACTTCCATGCCCTCTTTTCCGGGGTCAGTCGGGCTGAGCGCAGCGGGGCCAGCACGACCCAGCTTTACAATCCGACGACGCGGGAATGGTCAGAGGAACTGCAGACCCGGTTTGCACTGCCAAAGAATCTTTTCCCGCCGCTTGTCGACTCAGGGACTGTGCTCGGACCACTGAAGCCTGAAGTTGCGGCGGAGACTGGTTTGCGCGGTGTTCAGGTGATCGCGACCTGTTCGCATGATACGGCTGCCGCCGTCGCGGCTGTGCCGGAAGAAGGCGACGACTGGGCGTATCTCAGCTCCGGCACCTGGTCTCTGGTCGGAGTCGAGCTGCCGGAGCCGCTGATCAATGCTCAGGTTCAGGCCGCGAACTTCACCAACGAGATCGGCTACGGCGGCACGGTTCGGTTTCTGAAGAACATTGCGGGGCTATGGATTGTCCAGGAGTGCCGCCGGGCCTGGCAGGCTAAAGGGAAAGACTATACCTACGATGAGCTGATCCGAATGGCCGAGTCCGCGCCGCCCTTCGGCAGCCTGCTTCAGCCTGCCGATGCCCGTTTCCTGTCGCCCGGCGGGATGCCCGGCAAAGTCCGCGAGTTCTGCCGCAGTACCGGACAAGAAATCCCGGAAACGCCGGGCCAGATTATCCGGTGCGCTCTGGAAAGCCTGGCCCTTTCCTACCGGGAAACACTGGAACAGATCGAAGCGCTGACAGGCCGGAGTATCAGCCGCCTGCATATTGTCGGTGGCGGCAGCCGGAATGCGCTCCTGAACCAGTTTGCGGCAGGGGCGACTGGCCGTGACGTTCTCGCAGGCCCTGTCGAGGCCACGGCGATCGGAAACCTTCTTCTGCAGGCCCTCACTCTCGGCCATCTCGGCACACTCGCTGACCTTCGAAAGACTGTGCTTACGTCTTTTCCCGTCCAGTCGTATACGCCGTCAGACGCGGATGCCTGGCAGAACGCTTACACCAAATTTCAACAAATGGAGACAACAAACACGTGAACGAGAACCAGAAGTATCAATTCGTCAGCAACCTGTGGGACGATGGAAAAGCCGATGCGCTGGACCCGGTCGACCGCCTGGTCTACCGCTCCAACATTCTCGGAACCGACGGACGGATCACAAATACCGGCGGCGGCAACACGTCCGCCAAGATCACCGAGTCCGATCCACTGACCGGTGAGCCCACGGAAGTCCTCTGGGTCAAAGGCTCCGGCGGCGACCTGCGGACTGCCAAGCGGGAGAACTTTTCCTCACTGTACCAGGACAAGCTGGTCGGTCTGCAGCGCCTCTACGCTGAGAGCGAATCCCCTGGCCCGAAGACGGAAGCCGAGGATCGGATGGTGGGCTTGTACGCTCAGTGTACGTTCAACCTCAACCCGCGCCCGTCGTCGATTGATACGCCTTTGCATTCTTTCGTGCCCCGGAAACAGGTAGATCACACGCACCCGAATGCAGCAATTTCTGTCGCGGCGGCTAAGAATTCCGATCGGCTGACGCAGGCGATCTATGGTGATGACGTTATCCATACACCCTGGCTCCGCCCTGGTTTCGAGCTCGGACTTGTGCTTCAGGACATCTACAATAAATATCCAAACGCCAGCGGCGTCATTCTGGGCCAGCATGGCCTGATCAACTGGGCGGACGACGACAAAGAGTGCTACTACCTGTCGCTCGATTTGATTGAAAAAGCCGCCGCCTATATCGAAGCCCACGACAAGGGCGAACAGACCTTCGGCGGCGCGAAATATCAAAGCCTGGAGGAAGCAGAGCGGCGGAGCGTGTTTACCCAGATCCTTCCCTGGCTGCGTGGTCAGGTCTCCCAGAAGCGCCGCCTGCTCGGCACGATCCAGGACGATGCCAAGATCCTGCGCTTTGTCAACAGCGCTGATGCACCGCGTCTCGCTGAACTGGGAACAAGCTGCCCGGACCACTTCCTGCGTACCAAAATCAAGCCGATGTATGTCGCCTGGAATCCTCAGACGGAGGACGCTGCTGCGCTGAAAGCCAAGATCGCTGACGGCCTGACTCAGTACCGGGCCGACTACACCGCCTACTATGAAGCCTGCAAGCGGCCTAATTCCCCGGCCATGCGGGACCCGAACCCGACTGTTATCCTCATTCCCGGTCTTGGCATGATCGCCTGGGGCAAAGACAAGAGCGAGTCCCGTGTCACCGCTGAATTCTACAACTGCGCCGTCGAAGTGATGCGCGGCGCGGAAGCCATCGACGAATATGTGGCCCTGCCGCAGCAGGAAGCGTTTGACATCGAGTACTGGCTGCTCGAAGAAGCCAAGCTGCAGCGGATGCCGCCGGAGAAAGAGTTTGCCCGGCAGATCGTCGCCGTTGTCGGCGCCGGCAGCGGGATCGGAAAAGAACTGGCTCACCGGCTGGTCCGGGACGGCGCTACTGTCGCCTGTTTGGACATGAACATTGAGTCGGCATCGGTCACGGCGAAAGAGATCACCGACAAGGTAGGAATGGGTATCGGCGTCGCCGGCAGCGGTATCTCGAATTGCGGCCAGGCTGTTGGGATCGCCGCCAATATCACAGATCGGGCAAGCATCAAAGCCGCCCTGGATCAGTTGATTCTCGCCTACGGCGGCTTCGATTCTATCGCCGTCACAGCGGGCATCTTCGTCTCGCCCGACACGACCGGCCATATCCCCGATGATAAGTGGGCGCTGACTTTTGCGATCAACGTCACCGGCTCCTACTTAGTCGCCGATGAAGCCACTCCTATCTGGAAGCAGCAGGGACTGACCGGCAAGATGGTCATCACGACCTCCGCGAACGCCGTTGTCAGCAAAAAAGGCAGCCTCGCCTACGATACCAGCAAGACTGCCGCGAACCACCTGGTCCGTGAGCTTGCCGTGGAGCTTGCCCCGCTGGTGCGTGTCAACGGCGTCGCTCCGGCAACTGTTGTCCAGGGCAGCGCCATGTTCCCGCGTGACAGGGTCATCTCAAGCCTCGCCAAGTATGGCCTGCCGTACTCCGAGTCAGAGACCGACGACGCCCTTCAGGGACGTTTGGCCGCCTTCTACGCCGACCGGACATTGACCAAGACAGCGATCACGCCTGCGGACCAGGCGGAAGCCCTGTTCCTGCTGCTGTCCGATCGGCTCAGCAAGACAACCGGCCAGGTCCTCGCCGTCGACGGTGGTCTGCATGAAGCGTTCCTACGGTAGAAAGTCCCCCTCCCGTCTCGCTAGGGCTCGCTTCCCTCCCCTGTTAGGGGAGGGCCTCGGAAAGTGCAGGAGCAAGAGGCAGGTGCCGGCACCGATAGCATTTCCTCTTACTCTGAAAGCCCTTCCCTAACAGGGGAGGGAAGTGAGCCCTAGCGAGACGGGAGGGGGACTTTGTAGGCTTGTTTGGTCTGATTTGCCCCTGGCGCGGCTGAATTTAGAGTATTTCGGCCAGCAACCCGCGTTATTCGGGTTCGGCTAAGCAAGTAGGCTGATAAACAATATCCGTAATAGCTGCCTGCTGTTCTAAAAAAGTGCATAACAGGCTCTAGCGAGACGGGAGGGGTTCCGAAACCTTCAACAGCCTCAAAAACGCCTGCACGGCAGCTCCTTCGGATTTGCCGCGCAGGCGGACCAGATGCAGCGGCCGCGTGATCGAGAGGTCCGAAAGCATAAGCGGGTGAAGCAGACCCATCTCGATCTCCATGCTCAATGCCAGCCGCGAAATGATTGCGACTCCCAATCCCGCAGCGACACCACGCTTGATAGCCTCCGTGCTGCCGAGGGACATCGCGGGCTGTACAACAATCCCCTTCAAGGCCAGTGCCCGCTCGATCACTTCGCGCGTGCCTGACCCCGGCTCCCGCATCAGGAACGGCTCCGCGCAGAACCGTTCCGCAGAAACTTCGTCTTCTTCAAGCAGAGCATGTCCCGGCGGCACGACTGCGATCAGCGCATCTTCCCCAAACACTTCAGCATCCAGTTCTTTGTCCTCGACAAAACCCTCTGTCAGACCCACATCCAGCGCATTTTCCAGCAGCTTTTGCTGAATGACATGTGTGTTCGCGATCTCCAAGTGCAGCTCGATTCCCGGAAACTTCTTTCGGTAGGCTCCCAATATCTGCGGCAGCAAGTAATCGCCGATAGTCAGACTCGCCCCGAGGGTCAATTGACCCTGGACAAGCCCCTTCATCTCCCCAATCGTCCGTTCCGCCTCGGCCTCGACTGCGAACAGACGCCGTGCATATCCCGCAAGCATTTCCCCGGCCACCGTCAGCCGAATGCCGCGCGACAGGCGATCAAAGAGCATGATTCCAAGTGCCGCTTCCAGTTCTTTGATCTGCTTGGAGACCGCCGGCTGACTGATAAAAAGCCGCTCCGCCCCCCGGCTCATGCTGCCTTCGTCCGCGACTGCGTGAAAAATAGCTAAGTGGTTAAGATTCATAGGTGATTTGGCATACGGTAGACATGTCTGAAGTAAAAATAGCGAGGGAGTGGAGTTTACTCCCTCGCTTCTCATTTCACATAACTAAAAGTTAATATATACATAAGAAAGTTGTATTTGTATTATATCATGTAAGCCGGTAAAATGGTCTCATAAACTTCTTTTGAGAAACATTGAGACCTATGATCCAGAATATACTCGCACCAAGTCAGACCAAATTCAGCCTATCGCTGCCGGCACGGCAGGCGCTTTTCATTGCAGCCGCCGCCTTTTGCCTGACTCCATTAGCATCCCCGGCAGTGGCCTTAGCGCTTGGGATGGCCCTAGCACTCACGCTTGAAAATCCATACCCCATTGTCAGCAAACATACGGCGAAGATCTTATTGCAGGCCTGCGTCGTGGCGCTCGGATTTGGCATGAACCTGGCAGTCGTGCTGCAGGCCGGCAAAAGCGGAATGCTGTTTGCCGCTGGAAGCATCACTGGAACGCTGATTTTAGGCTATCTGGCAGGCCGATTTCTGGAGATCAATACGAAGACGTCTGCGTTGATCACTGCCGGAACCGCAATCTGCGGCGGCTCGGCGATTGCGGCGGTCGGCTCGGTGATCGGGGCGGCGGAAGGGGAGATGACTGTTGCGATGGGCACAGTCTTTTTACTCAACGCGGTCGCACTGTATGTCTTCCCGATCTTAGGCCATGCCCTGCATCTGTCCCAGACTCAGTTCGGGACCTGGGCAGGCATTGCCATTCATGACATCTCTTCCGTAGTCGGTGCCTCCGCCCGCTACGGCCTGCCTGCGCTTCAGACAGCCACCGCGGTCAAGCTCTCGCGGGCGCTCTGGATCGTTCCCGTCGCGCTCGGCGCGGCTCTGACTTTCCAGCGCAGCCACAGCGGTATAACCGCCACGACTATTGGTTTCGATCCGAACCAGACCCCCTCGAAATCTCAGGGCAAGCTTCAAATCCCGTGGTTCATCGGTCTGTTTCTGCTGGCTTCTCTTGCTCGGAGCTTCGTGCCCGGCATTGCAGCGGCATCGCCCGTTATCTCGCATAGCGCGACTATCGGGCTGACACTGACTTTGTTTCTCATCGGTTCCGGCATCTCGCAGAAGACCCTGCGCGTCGTCGGCTGGAAGCCGATGGCTCAGGGCATCCTGCTGTGGCTCGTCATCAGTGCCGGTTCGCTGCTGGTCATCCTGCATACGATCAGGTAAATGCTCTGCTGTGGCAGACGAGGGAGTGAACTCCACTCGCTGGCTGAGGTCGTCCTTCGGA
>JBPBQB010000215.1:0-15540 GCA_050954545.1 Janthinobacterium lividum
CGGGGGTGGGGGCATCCTCTCCTACCCCGAACGTATGCCTGATGGCCTCAAGCGTAGCTGTTCCATCCTCAGCATTGGAAGCGGATTTGATGGCGACAGTCGCAGGGTGCGCGATCTTGTTGGTGATTGACTGCATGGACGCTTCAATCAAGCGCCAGTCGCTTTCGGACAAATTCGGCAATTTGGCTCGCAGCCGTTCCAGTTCAGCGAGACGTGTGTCATCCAGCTTCTGCCGGACGGCGACAATGAGAGGGGCGACATCGAGAGACCGTTCCCAGCGCAGGTATTCGGCGGTGGAGGCTTCGACGATCTCGCGGGCGCGGGTCACTTCTCCGGCGCGGGTGTGCCGAGCTCCGGCGACCAGTTCCTGCAAGTGGTCGATGTTGTAAAGATACACGTTTTCCAGGCTGTCGACCTGGGATTCAACATCACGCGGGACTGCTATATCAATGAGATAGAGCGGACGGCCCCGGCGTACACGCATGACGGACTGCATCAGCTCACGGGTGACAATCGGATGCGGGGCGGCTGTCGAGCAGACAACGATGTCGGCGGAAGCGAGAAGGGCCGGAAGGTCGTCAAAGCGCCGGGCCGTGCCGCCGAACTGGGCGGCTAGTGACTCAGCTTTTTCAAATGTCCGGTTCGCGACGATGACCGCAGGTGCGCCCCGTGCCTGCAAGTGGCGGGCAGTGACTTCGCTCATTTTGCCTGCGCCCAGCACGAGCACCGTGTGGCCGGCCAGCGACTCGCCGAAGATCTGGGTGGCAAGCTCCACAGCGGCGGCTCCGACCGAAAATGTCCCGCGTGCGATGCCTGTCTCGGTGCGGGTCCGCTTGCCTGTCACCAGGGCGTCCTGGAACAATCGGTTTAGCCGTGTTCCCAAACTGTTCGCTGACTGGGCGGCTTCGAGGGCGGTCTTGACCTGACGCTGGATATCGGGTTCCCCTAAGATCATCGAGTCCAGCCCCGATGATACCGAGAACAGATGGTTCGCGGCGGCTCCCGCCCGGTAGCAGTACAAATGACCGTCGAACTCGTGCCGGGACAGGCCGTGCCAGCCTGCAAGAAACTCCGCCAGCGCATTTTCAATCGGACCGGCGTCGGAACCCGCAACGGCATAGGCTTCTGTCCGGTTGCAGGTCGACAGCAAAGCCCCTTCGCGGACATTCGGCAGGGACGACAATGCGCTCAGAGCACGAGGCAGATCGCGCTCCAAAAACGCCAGTTTTTCGCGCACTTCAATGGGCGCACTGGTATGGTTAATTCCGAGGACTAAAAGAGCAGACATTCTCGAATTCGCGCTTCCGCTTCTATATATTTCCCGCTGACGAGCAGCGCATGGACTTCCGCATCGTCAAGAACCCGTCGGATCGCCGCTTTTCGGCTGGCTTCTTCGGAGTTCGTTTTGACAAATTCACGTTGTTTTCCAAGCATCTCTACCAAATCCGTCCATTCCGGCCCGAACTCAGTTTCCAAACGCTCCCGCAAAACAGCCGCCAGGGTAGGACTCCCGCCGCCGGTCGATACCGTCAAAACGAGATCGCCGCGCGTGATCTGCGCTGTCGATACAAAGTTTCCTGAGTTCGGATCATCGGCGCACAGCACCAGCAAGTGTTGCGCCTGTGCGTTGCGGGTCACTTCGGCATTGACTGCGCGATTGTCTGTGCAGGCCATCACTAAAAACGCGCCGTTCAGCATCCCGGTTCCGGCTGATGGGTAGGCTTCGCGCCGCCATTCGAGTTTGCCCTCTGCGGCCAGGGCTTGCAGTGCCGGGGTCGCGTCGGGTGAAACCAGGCGAATGACAGCGCCGCTTTTCAGCAGTGACTTGATTTTACGCTCCGCCACTTTGCCGCCGCCGACGACGAGGCACGTCTGGCCTGTCAGGTTAAGGCTGATCGGGTACAGATTCATTTCTGCCTCTATTGTACCCGATAGTGATTGCTCAGGAAGATGTCTCACTTTATACCCAAAACGAGGTATAATCGCCCTATGAACAAGGATGTAAATGATGGGCAGGTTAAACCAGTAGAATGGTTAGGCTCATCTCGTGATGACTTGCGCGACTTGCCGAGTTCAGTACAGGACTTTTTTGGCTATGCGCTTTTTTTGGCTCAGACTGGTGATAAGCATATCAGCGCAAAGCCGCTTAAAGGTTTCTCAGGCGCAGGAGTCTTAGAAGTTGTACATCAGCAGGATAAGTCTGCATATCGCGCCGTTTATACTGTTCGTTTTGCAGAAGCCGTTTATGTCCTGCATGTTTTCCAGAAGAAGTCAAAAAGTGGCATTTCCACACCGGCGGAAGAAATGCGAGTAGTAAACGTCCGCTGGCAGGAAGCGCAGCGGCAGCACGCAGATTGGAGAGAAGATAATTTATGAGCTACAACGTATTCGCTGATATTGGTCTGCCTGACCCGGAAGCACATCTGGCGAAGGCGAAGATTGTTCAAACGCTCAGCCATATTATTACCGCGCAAGGGCTGACGCAGACAGAAGCAGGCGCACGACTCGGACTAACGCAGCCGAAAGTCTCGGCCCTGCTGAATGGTCAGTTTCGCGGCTATTCTGTGGAGCGTTTGCTGCGGTTCGTGAATGCGCTTCACCATGATGTTCGTATTGTGATAGAGCCGGAAGAGCGTCAGGAGCAGGGCCAGCTTGTCGTGGCGTGATAAGAGAAGTCGCTCCCTCGCAATTCGGTCCCACGAACTATGAGTCGCACACTTCCCAAATTTGTCTTGTATCTGCTTTGCTGGACCGGGTTGTGGATTGTGATTACAGTCGTGACACAGATGCCGGAATGTTATCAACGCTCCAATGCCTTAGACGCAGGAACACCATCAGCGATTTATAGAGATCTTGGGGAATTTGCGGAATATCGCGCACTTCTTGAAATCCCGTTCGGCTTGTTGTGGGGATCAGTTTCATGGGGGCTGCAATTCGGCGGCATCTCTGTTCTGAGGCGTTTTCCTGTGCCGAAGCTGCTGCAAGCAAAAGGTGTGACATCTCCCTCATTTGTGTGGCCTACTATCACTGCCACAATCTTAGTGTCACTCCTAGAAGGAGCTGTGTTTGGATTACCAGCGGCGGCATTGAACACCTCATTCGCTAATTTCGATTTGGTGTCTGATGATATGCCGTCAGTAACGATCAACACCCAAAGCATTGCGATAGAAGCTGCCGGAATTGTTTTGGCCTTTGTTCTGCCCACTCTGATTGCAGGATGTGTGACCAGTAGGTCGACTGGACTCCGACGCAAAATTGCTCGCTAAACAAATGCGACCATGACTTCGCTGGCTAGGAAGACGCCTTGGGGGGTGAGGCGCAGAGATGTTTCGGTGGTTTCCAGCAGGCCGCGCCGGGTGAAGGTCTCAATCTCGGCGGCGAACTTGATGCGGGGGTCGATGCCGAAGCGGTCTTGGAAGCGCTGGCAGTCCACGCCTTCGCGGGTGAGGCGGAGGCCGAGCATCATGGTTTCGGCCATGGACTCCTCTTCGGTGAGGGTTTCGGTGGAGAGAGTGAGGTCTGCGCCGCTTTCGAGGGCGTCGGCGTATTTTGCAGGGGATTTGATGTTCATGCGTCGTGCCCCGTTCAGGTACGCGACCGCGCCGCAGCCGAAGCCGTAGTAGGGTTCGTTGCGCCAGTAGTGTAAGTTCTGGCGGCTCTCGAAGCCGGGTTTGGCGAAGTTTGCGATCTCGTACTGGGCGTAGCCTGCGGACTGGGCAGTCTCGACGGCCATTTCGTACATATCGGCGGCGGTGTCGTCGCTGGGCAAAGGTAGGCGGCCTTTCTGCTGAAGCGTGTAGAAGCCGGTGCCTTCCTCGACAATGAGCGAGTAGAGGGAAAGATGGTTAGTTTCGAGCTCTAGTGCCTGAGAAAGAGTATCACGCCACTGCTTCAGTGTCTGACGCGGCAGAGCAAACATGAGGTCAATGGAGACGTTGTCGAAGCCGGCGGCACGAGCGGCTTTGACGGCGTTTTTGGCTTCTTCGACAGAGTGGATGCGGTCCATGGTTTTGAGAAGGTCGCCATCAAACGACTGGACACCAAAAGAGATGCGGTTGAACCCGGCGGCCCGCAGGACTTCGAGATGCTGGACATCCATGGTGCCGGGGTTGGCTTCCGTCGTGATTTCGGCACCCGGCGTGACAGGCAGAGTTTCGAGGACGGCCTGAAGCAGCGCGGCTTCGTCGGTAGCTGGGATCGCGGTGGGAGTGCCGCCACCGAAGAAGATGGTGTCGGCAGTCTGCTGGGGCGTCGTGTGCCGGATCTCCTGGGTAAGAGCGCGGACGTAACGGGCGATATGGTCTTCCGTGTAGCCGGAGTAGGAATTGAAGTCGCAGTAGGCGCACTTGCGGACACAGAAGGGGATATGGACGTAGCAGCCGATGGCGTTGAACATGGAGTTATTGTACCCGAACCCACCTCCTTGCTCCGTCACAAGTGACCTCGCAGGGGTCCTCCCGACGCGGGAGGACGAAGAGTAAGGGCAGAACGAAGAACTCAGCTTTGCAAATATAAGCTATCCCAAAACTCCGACCCTTCCCGCTGTACCCGCTGCCGAGGCTCTGTGAGCAGGGGCGGGAGGGGAAGCGAGGGACGAGCGGGGTGGGTCCCTCTTGACGCCCCCACCCTTTCTGACTTATACTGAAAGCATGACGCTGAAATCTTTGCCGGCCTGGGTGCCGTATGTGCTGCCGTTTGGCTTGTTTCTATTGCTGACCATGGTAGAAAGCCATCTGCCGCTGAATATCTATCCGATCTTTTACGCGGTCAAGATCGTGCTGGTCGGCGGCGTGATCTTCCGGCTGCGCGGCGCGTTCCCAGAGGCGCGGCCTGGGGGAAGCGGCTGGGCGGCGGCGACAGCGCTGGGGACGATCCTGTTTTTTGTCTGGATCGCCGTCGACCGGCACACGCCGCATTTTGCGTTTCTAGGAACACGAACAGCGTATAATCCGGCACGAGAGATGTCCAACTCGGTTGAAGTCTTTCTGTTTCTGGTCATGCGGTTTATTGGGCTGGTTGTCGTGGTGCCGATTGTCGAGGAATTGTTCTATCGCGGCTTCCTACTGCGCTTCGTGACGGACTTAGACGACTTTCAGCGGGTGCCGACGGGAACATTTTCGCTTGTAGCTCTTCTGATCAATGTGGGGGTTTTTGCTCTGTCGCATCCCGAGTGGCTGGCGGCAGCGATTTTTGCGCTGGCGCTCTGTGGCCTGCTGCGCTGGACCAAGAACTTTTTCACGTGCATTCTGGCGCATGGCGTCACGAATCTACTGCTGGGGGTCTATATTCTCCACACCGCGCAGTGGCAGTATTGGTGAGATGGAGACCTACCTCCTTGCTTCGCAGGGTCCTCCCTAAAGGGAGGATTAGGATTCTAGTTACAGGCCCGGCTTCCTATTCCTCATCTTCCCTTTAGGGAGGACCACAGCGAAGCGGTGCGGTAGGTCTTTCGAATTTAAGGAGAAAAGATGAACACACGAATTATTGCGGCGGTTGCACTGGCCGCACTCACGCTGAGTGGGCTGGGGCCGGCTCGAAGCCAGGCATTCGGACAGCCGATGCAGGTTTCGGCAAGTGCGGAAGGGATCACGACAACAGGGCATGGCGAAGTCAAAGTCAAGCCGAATATTGCCCGGATCACGATCACGGTGACAACGCAGTCTACGGATCAGGCGGAAGCGGTGCGTCAGAACGCGACTCGAACGACAGCGGTTCTCGCGGCATTGCGCGGGGTGCAGATCGCGGATAAAGATATTGAAACTCAGTCGTACACAGTCCAGCCGCAGTATGATTACAAGCCAAGCCCGCCGCTGCTGACGGGATACCAGGTGCAGAACAGTGTCCAAGCGACGGTGCGGGACCTGACAAAGATCGGTCTTGTGATCGACAAGGCCACGGCAGGCGGCGCGTCGGAGATCGGCGGGGTTTCGTTTGACCTATCCGACCGGGCGCAGTCCCAGTCGCAGGCGCTTTCTCAGGCCGTGATCGCTGCCAAGCGGAAAGCAGGCGTGATGGCATCGGCGGCAGGCGTGGATTTAGGCCGGCTGCTGACAATGACGGAAGGTTCCACAGAGCCGGTCATCCGGCCAGTCTACGCGATGCGGTCGCTAAAAGTCGCAGATACGTCAGCAGAAACGCCGGTCAATGACCAGCAGATTACGATTAGCGCGGATGCGACTCTGGTGTATGCGATGGGGGCAGCGAAGTAGGAGTAGTGGCCCCCACCCCCGCCGCTTCGCGTCGACCCCTGCCCCCACTGCGTGGGAGAGGGGTAGGAATAAGATAAAAGACAAAGAGGCGAGATAAGAAAATCCTCTTCCTAACTTCCAACTCTTCACCCCTCTCCCACGAAGTGGGGGCAGGGGTCGACGCGAAGCGGCGGGGGTGGGGGCTCTCTTACCGCCGAATACTTGCCCCAGGCGCAGCGTAGAGAAGGCGGGCGTCGATCAGGCGGACTTTGCCGAAGTTGGCGGCGACTAAAGCGACGGCCCCGTTTTCGATGGTGTCAATTTCCTGAAGCGTGTCGGGATCGACGACAACAGCGTAATCGACATGGGCGAGTGGCTGGACTTCGATGGTCTGGCGCATCCAGGCCGCAAGCTGATAAGCGTCCTGCATTCCCGTGTCGGCGATGGCCTGGGCATTGTCGAGGGCTGACGAGAGCACCAGGGCGGCGGAGCGCTGCTCGGGTGTCAGACGGACGTTGCGGGACGACAGCGCAATGCCGTCGGCTTCGCGCACCGTGGGAACGCTGACAATCTCGGTCGGGATATTCAGGTCACGGGTCAGTGATTTAATAATTTGGAGCTGCTGCCAGTCTTTTTCGCCAAAATACGCTTTGTCGGCCCCAGCCATGTTCAGCAGCTTGGTGACAACCGTGGAAACGCCTGCGTAATGACCGGGCCTCGATGCCCCCTCCAGACGCTCGGAGAGAGCGCGGACAACGACAACCGTATCGAAGCCTTTGGGATAGATCTCTTCGGGCGTTGGCATAAACAAAAAATCGACGCCGGTCTCTTCAGCCATCTGCGTATCACGCGCATAATCGCGTGGGTAGCGGTCAAAATCATCCAAGTCATTAAACTGAGTCGGATTGACGAAGAGCGTGACAACTGCTATGTCATTTTCCGTCTTCGCCCGGCGCATGAGTGTCAGATGACCTTCATGGAACGCGCCCATAGTCGGCACAAGGCCGATGGTTTGCCCCGCTTTGTGAGCTGCATTGAGCGCATTGCGTAACTCTGCGATTGTCGTGATCGTCTGCATAATCAATTTTCTAAAAGCCGAATTTATGAGAGATTTTGCGTAAGTCCACAAGTAATGCGTGACCCGGATTAGAAATCCGGGTCTTTTGAGTTGCGATTATTTGCTGTCGCGGACTAAAATCCTAGGCTGTGGATCGCTGTGTTAGGCATGTTTTTCGTCTTCGCGTGTGAACAGGTACTTCTTGTCCAGCACGTTTCCCGCTTCATCTAAGTTGTAGACGAGTGGAATGCCTGTGGGGATGTTCAGCTCAAGGACTTCTTCGCGGCTGAGCTTGTCCAGGTCCATGACGATGGAGCGGAGGGAGTTGCCGTGGGCGACGACCAGCACGTTCAGGCCGGCTTTGATGTCGGGCAGGATGTGGGACTGGAAGTAGGGAAGTGTGCGGGCAGCGGTGTCTTTGAGCGACTCGCCTTTCTCGCCGGGTGGGGGAACGTCGAAGGAGCGCCGCCAGATTTTCACCTGAGCATCGCCATATTGTGCGGCGGTCTCCGCTTTGTTGAGGCCCTGTAAGTCGCCGTAATGGCGCTCGTTGAGAGCCTGGTCGCGCTCAGTCGGCAGGGAGTCGCTCTTGCCGGCGGCGGCGAGGGCGATCTTCGACGTATTGATCGCGCGTTTCAGGACACTCGTATAGACTTTGTCTACCGGTAGGTCATGCAGATGCTCTCCGGCGATCCGGGCTTCTTCTTCGCCGCGGGGAGTCAGCTCGACATCCACCCAGCCGGTGAAGCGGTTTTCCAGGTTCCATTGCGACTCGCCGTGTCGCACCAAAATCAGTTTCGGCATTGGGGTATCTCCTCAAAAAGTGTTCAGAGCGAGTATACCCCAGACGCAAAAAAGCCGCAAGAAGAGCAAGTCTTGCGGTTTGGTCTTAGCGATAGAAGGTCACGCGGGAGTCAGACGCCGGTCTGCTGCCGCGCGATCTTGCCGACAACCGGCAGCTCGTACCATTCACTGCGGTTTGCGGCCAGCCCGGCAATGATGGAGAAGACCACACCGACAACCCACATGACTGGAGCCAGGATGGCGAGGATGACGGTAACGCCCAGCACGAATGCCGCCGCGACAATCGCAATGTGGAAGAGGGGCGCCTGCAGCGCATGGTACGCGACAAACTTTGACTGATCTTTCTTGATAAGCCAGATGATCAACGGCCCAACAAAACCGGTGACAATGCCCAGAAGGTAGGCCAGCATCGCCATTGTCCGGTCGTCCTGGCTGATGCTGAAGGGATCGCCGGTCGGCGGAAGGTAGCTACTGTTTGGGGGCGGTATGCTCATAGTAATCTCCTTATATGAGAAAGTATCTATCCGAATGCGAGCTTGCAGAATGCAAAAAGATTAGGGGAACTGTGATGTCTCTACCTCCTCTCGGTAAGATGCTAACGCCTGTGCGATGGCTGCGCCGACCTGGGTGTACTGACGGACATGTTTCAGCGCTGACCGCTCAGGCCGCAGGCCGATAAGATCGGACGTAACCAGTACCTGACCGTCGCAGCTTGGACCCGCACCGATGCCGATGGTAGGGATCGAAAGTGCAGCAGTCACCTCAGCCGCCAGGGCTTCGGGAATAAGCTCCAGCACGACTGCAAAGGCCCCTGCCTCCTGGACGGCGCGGGCATCGGCCAGTACCTGAGCGGCTCCGGCTTCGTCCTTGCCCTGCTTTCGCACCCCAAGCAGGTTGACACTCTGAGGCGTAAACCCGATATGACCCATCACAGGAATACCGGCGTCTACGATGCGCTTAATAGTAGGGGCGATGGAAACGCCGCCTTCGAGCTTGACGGCGGCGGCTTCGCCTTCCTGCAAAAGCCGCCCGGCATTGCGAATGGCTTCATCGGCATTGACTTGATAGGAGAGAAACGGCAGGTCGGCGACCAGCAGCGCCCGTCGTGTCCCGCGCCGGACTGCTTTCGTGTGGTGCAGCATAATCTCCATCGTGACGGGGAGAGTGGTATCAAAGCCAAGCTCTTCCATGCCGAGCGAGTCGCCGACAAGAGTCAGGTCCACGCCGGAGCCGTCTACCAAGAGAGCCATCGGGTAGTCGTAGGCGGTCAGCATAGTGATCTTTTTGCCCTCGCGTTTCTTGCGTGCAAGAGAAGCAAGGGTTACTTTATTGGTCAAATCGGGATAAGCGCTCATTTATGTTCTCGTTGTTGCTATTAATTAAGTAGTTGAGCATATGTAATCAGGTATTTTTAGTTGCGTATTGAGGAGGAAACCCCGCCCAGAATACCGGAAAACATATGCTCAGGTACTTAGAAGAGCCACGGAATGAATTCCGAGGCTGGAAAGTGCCCAGTGTCGCGGCGACACAAAACAAAGAATAATAGCTAGTTGGCTCTCTTGCGTCCCCTGGACGCTGGGCTTTTCTGAGCCTCGGAATTCATTCCGTGGCTCTTCTGCACAACGATACATCACATATAGTCCTTGAAATCTTCTAACGGAGCATCAAAATCGTCAGCCATGTAAAGAATGTTGTCTTTGCCGTTGCCATACCCGGAGCGTTTGGGTTTTGGTGCTTCCCCAGGTGGCACGGGCACAAGCTTTGCAACCGGGGTGCTTCCACGTGTGATAATGACTTCTTCGCCGCGATTAGCCTGGTCTATAAGCTGGTCAAGCCGGGTGGCGGCGTCTTCGAGCATGACTTGGGACATGGGAGCCTCCTGCGTGTCAATCTTGACGCAAGTATACCCGCGTTGACAAGGGATGTCTTAGCGGGTTACAATGCGGCTATGATTGCTGCGGAACCGATGACAGATATAAAGACTAAAGTAAAGACCATCAGTGTCGCGATTGATGGGCCTGCGGGGGCGGGGAAGAGCACGGTGGCCCGTCAAGTAGCAGAAGCGCTGGGCTATACGTATGTTGACACGGGGGCAATGTATCGGGCGCTGGCCTGGGCGGTACTGAATGCGGGGATTTCGCCGCAGGATAGCCTGGCAGTCTGTGTGTTGGCGGAGCGGCTGGATGTCAGGCTGACGCAGAAAAGTGTCTTTGCAGATGGCATGGATATCACGGAGAAGATACGGACGCCGGAGATCAGCAATCTGACGTCGCCGCTGTCCGCGTTGCCGTGTGTCCGCACCCGGATGGTCGCGCTTCAGCAGGAGATGGGCCGGCGGGGCGGGGTTGTGATGGAAGGCCGAGACATCGGAACTGTTGTGTTGCCGAATGCTGAAGTGAAGGTCTTTCTGACTGCCTCGCAGGCGGAGCGTGTCCGCCGCCGCCGGGAAGAGTTAGGGGAACAAGGCATTGCGATGTCGGCGGAGGAGCTTGGAAAAGACATTGCCGAGAGAGATGCTCGGGATTCGTCGCGGGATGTGGCCCCGATGGTTCCGGCCTCTGATGCTGTGCCGCTAGTCAGCGACGGGCTGAGTGTAGACGAAGTGGTCTCGCGCATTCTCGGGCTGTGCCGGGCAGCGGGGGCGTGCTCATGAGTGAAGACTTTGTACCGGGGAAAGAGTACCCGCCTGAGCGTTACACGCGTGCGTATGCGATCACGCGCGTCATTGTCCGTCTGATGGTCCCGCTGCTAGGGGGTATTACCGTGATTGGAGCGGAGAACATTCCAAAGATAGGGCCGATCATTCTCGCGCCGAACCATCGGGCTTATATGGACCCGCCGTACCTGTCGATGGTTACGAAGCGGCAGCTTCACTTGATGGCGAAAGATCAGCTTTTTCGCATTCCCCTCTTTGGACCGTATATTAAAGCGATGGGCGCGTTTCCCGTGAAGCGCGGCGTGCCCGACCGAGGCGCGATCCGGCAGGCAATCGCCGAGCTGAAGGCGGGGCGGGTGATGGGCGTCTTCCCCGAGGGGACGCGAGCCGATGCGGGAACTCTGCTGCCTGCTGAAAAAGGGTTTGCCCTGATCGCGAAGCAAACAGGGGTGCCGATTGTGCCGATTGCGCTAGAGGGAACAGACAAAGTGCTGCCGAAGCATGGCCGTCTGCACCGCGCCCATGTCACCGCAACAATCGGCAAGCCGATGACCGCACAGGAGATGCTGGCGGCGTATCCCGATCCGTCCAAAGATGCGCTGACAATCATCAGTGAAGCCACAATGCGGGCAATCGCGGCGCTAATGTCGGAGCCAGTGGTGATTTTAGAGGCAGAAGAAAAAAAAGAAGAAAAGAAAGCAGTCATATCCCGGCAGGATGCCTCAATCGGGGAATAGCATATCAGTAAACTAAACACAGGACACCGATAAAACAAGATGATCAATCCAGATAAAGAAGAAATTGTTGGTTCGCCCATTGGAGCGGCGGCGTTCGCCATTTCGACGTTGATCTTTATCGCTCTTTGCGTGTCTGTTCTGCGGCATTCTGTGATCTGGCTGCTGGGTTTTGTCGCTGATGACGCATTTTACTACCTCCAGATCGCGCGGCATCTGGCCGTGAGCGGTCATTCCACCTTCGACGGTCTGAACCCGACAAATGGTTATCATCCGGGCTGGATGCTGCTGATGACCGGGTGCGCTCGGCTCTTTCCCGACCGGATCGGTCTGCTTCGGGCCAGCCTGGGTTTGGAGTTCGGGTTCCAGTTTGCGACGAGTCTGATGCTGATTCCGATTATGCGCCGCTTCGCCGGTCCATTCTGGGCCTGGGTGGTGGCTGCTGCCTGGCTGCTGAGTCCCCTCCCTTTTACGCTGGCTCTGTTTGGCGTCGAAGCACCGTTTGCCCAGTTCACGGTCGCGGTCGCTGTTTGGGTTTATCTGAAACATATTTCCCCGTTCCTGCGGCCGGGCACTGATTTTCGGCCCCCGACAGGCAGTTTGGTCGTGTTCGGGCTGAGCCTAGCACTTGCGTTTTACGGACGCACGGATCAGGCTCTGCTGGCGGTGGCGGCTTTTGCGACGCTGCTTGGTCTGATCCGTCTTTGGACTGCGCCGAGTCTGCGTCTATCTGCATCTGCGCGAATGCTGCTTTGGGCAGGGGGTGCGTTTTTCCTCGGTATCCTCCCCTGGTATGTGTTTTCATATGTGTCCTGCGGGACACTGACGCAGGACAGCGGCGCGATCAAGCTGCTGTGGTACGCGCATGATGTTCCATTTTCCTATGTTCATGCGCGGATTTCTGGAGCCGTCAAGTTCACGGCCCTTTTCTGGCTGGCTGCTCCCTTTGCAGCACTGATGACCGGTCAGATTCCGGACTTTTTATCTCACGCCACAATAGTTTTCTTAGGGCTGGTGGTGGTGGCAGGAACACTGTGGTGGTTTAATCGCCGCAGTCCGGCCACAGACGGCGAGATGCGTTCCGGGGAGCTGGCTGACCTAGGGCAGGTGACACTGTGGCTTGGCTCGGCTTACCTTATCTCCGGCCTGGTATACGGGGCACTGCTGGGGGACTCACAGCTTTGGCACCTGGCTATCCCGAGCTTGATCTCGTTTCTGCTGCTGACGAGCTGGGGAATACGGCTGGCACGTCAGCATCTGGGTCAGAAAGTGCAGATGCGGGTGGGACTGGTGCTGCTGACAGCCGTGCTGGGCCTATGTGCCTGGCACCGGGAGTCGATGCTGCCGTCGTATCCCTGGCAGCGCGATGTCTACAAGTACCAGCCGCGTTTCGAGGCGCTTGTCCCTGCTTCGGCCCGGATCGGCTGTTTTGATGCCGGCATTCCCGCCTACTTCAGCCCGCATACGGTTGTCAACTTAGATGGCCTGGTCAACCATACGGCTGTCGCCTACTGGAAGACCAGCACCCTGGAACGCTACGTTGCCGTTTCAGGTATCAACTATATCGCAAATGATCCAGGCACGGTCGCTCACGCCCAAAAGTTTACGGGTACGCCGATCCCTTTGACGCTCATCGCGACTTCGCCGCTGACGGATTGGTATACGAATCAGCGCTGCTTCTGGAAAGTCGGCAGCCGGCCCGAGAAGACTACCAGCCGGCTTAAGGATGGAGAAACACGATGATTGCGTCGAAGATGCTGAGGTCTACTGTAATCTTAGGAGTTCTAAATGAGGCCGTGCCCCATCGAACCATGTGTTAAAACACACGGCTATTCGGCGCAGACGCCGGGAAGCACCGCTTCGCGGGGCTAAGAAACGGCTCCTGAAAGGGATAATCCGTCGATCCTCTTGCAGATTTTGGATGACATCAATGAATACAATGCTTTACCCCTGTCCCTGTTGCGGCTATTTAGTCTTCAAAGAACTGCCAGGCTCCTACGGCATCTGCCCAGTCTGCTACTGGGAAGATAGTGTATCTGAACTCCGGTTTGCCACGCTCGGCGGCGGAGCGAACACGCCAAGTCTTGTCGAGGCGCAGCTCAACACTGTCAAGTACGGGGTGAAGGTGCCTGGGTATAAGCGACGTGTTGAGTCTCCCGTGCCATTTGAACGTGAGGAAAACTGGCGCATCATTGATCTCAAAATAGACAACATTGAACTTTCGAGTGTTGGAGACCAGGGCAGGACGTACCCTGAAGACTGGACAACGCTGTACTATTGGCGTCCCACCTATTGGAGGCGGCAGGGAGCGAGAGAGGATGTGTTGCTTTAAGCTGAGAATGAGCGCAGCAAGGCAGATATTCCCGGTGGCGAAAAAGAAATTGGAAAACTTTCCTGAAACCCTTGACTCTGGGGGCGCTTGCTGTCATACTACTCTTCGTTGCCGGAACAAAGCATTCCGACGATGAGGGCGAATTGAAGACTTCTAAAAAAGTTTTCCTGAACCCCTTGACAAAGCTGTGAAGTGATGTCATACTACTCTTCGTTGCCAGGCCAAAGCGCCAGCGACTTTGGGGCCTCTGAAAAACTTCTTAAAAAGATTTTCTAAACCCCTTGACAAAGAGCGCTGACTTCTGATATACTAAATCTTGTCGCCGGGCCATAGAGCCAGCGACGAAGCGAAGACTGAAAAGTCCCGCTAAAAAGAATTGAAAAACTTTTGACGAAGGGGTTGACAAACACCGAGAGGTTGATGTATACTATCCTTCGTCACTGAGCCGAAGAGCAATGACCTCCGCGCTGCAAGGGTAACCGAGTGGAGGTGACGACGAACTTGAAAGCGTCCGCGCCGTAGAGTTTTCTTCACCTGACCAAACGGACTATCTTAGCGATAGCGTGGTTTTTTATTGTTCGCTTCCGAGACGCATAAGCGGATCGGGTGAGCCGGCGATGCACATTGAAAACTAAATAGTGGAATCGTGAAACAAACCTTTGAGCATATATATCTTGCAGTTTACTCTGCAAAACAATATAAAGTAACAAAGAAGCCAAGAGAGTTTTCACGATTGCATCAGTTTACTGATAGCAGTCAAAAACTGGAACTGTGTACCTAGCCGGACACAGTATCTCAGACAATTCACAAAACTTGCTTAGCTCTTCGGAGCTTAACAATAACATTTATGGAGAGTTTGATCCTGGCTCAGGACGAACGCTTGCGACGTGCCTAAGAAATGCAAGTCGAACGGATCAGCAGCAATGCTGGTTAGTGGCGAACGGTCGCGTAACACGTGGGCAACCTGCCCTGAAGCGGGGGACAACAACTCGAAAGAGTTGCTAATACCGCATGTGTATCGGAATGGCATCATTCAGGATACAAAGCCGCAAGGCACTTCAGGATGGGCCCGCGGCCTATCAGCTAGTTGGTGAGGTAACGGCCCACCAAGGCTTCGACGGGTAGCTGGTCTGAGAGGACGATCAGCCGGATTGGGACTGAGATACGGCCCAGACTCCTACGGGGGGCAGCAATTAGGAATCTTGCACAATGGGCGAAAGCCTGATGCAGCGACGTCGCGTGAAGGATGAAATCTTTCGGGATGTAAACTTCTTTTACCAGGGAAGAAATAAATGACGGTACCTGGTGAATAAGCCCCGGCTAACTACGTGCCAGCAGCCGCGGTAATACGTAGGGGGCGAGCGTTGTCCGAAGTTACTGGGCGTAAAGAGCGCGTAGGCGGGTCTTTAAGTGAGGGGTGAAAGGTTCGGGCTCAACCCGGACACTGCCTTTCATACTGGGGACCTTGAGTGTGGGAGAGGCGAGTGGAATGGTCGGTGTAGCGGTGAAATGCGTAGATATCGATCGGAACACCCATGGCGAAGGCAGCTCGCTGGCCTATAACTGACGCTGAGGCGCGAAAGCGTGGGGAGCAAACAGGATTAGATACCCTGGTAGTCCACGCCGTAAACGATGAGTGCTAGGTGTCAGGGGTATCGACCCCCCTGGTGCCGCAGCTAACGCAATAAGCACTCCGCCTGGGGAGTACGGCCGCAAGGTTGAAACTCAAAGGAATTGACGGGGGCCCGCACAAGCGGTGGAGCATGTGC
>JBPBQB010000221.1:0-15468 GCA_050954545.1 Janthinobacterium lividum
GGGCGGCCTGAAACGGACACGAACCCGAAGCCCTGATTATTCTCGGCAATGGTGTCTTGAGACGCTTGAAGCAACGCGCCGTACTTATGAAATCCCGACGTGTGGACTGTCTCAGGGAACGTAAACGCATTCTTGCCGGCTTGAAGCTGTACGGGAGTTGAACCGAGCGGCTGCCCGTCCTGAGTCAACGTCAATTTACCTGACTGAGCTACAGTGCTGGAAACGACGACCCGAACATTAAACGGCTGATCCTGCCGGGCCTTAGTTGGCAACGCTACGTCATCCACCATAGCCTCGGCGTTAGGTGTCCCGTTAGTCCCCGCCTCTAATGCCGTTGGGGCAATATCAACTCTCACGCCTTTCGCCCGCAGCCCGTCGATTTCCGTCTCAGCGTCTCCGATGTTCTCGTTGCCATCGGACAACACGACAATCTTGTGCCCTACCCCTTCCGGCAGCGACGCTTCCGCCAGCCGCAGAGCACTCGCCATATCGGTCGCATCCCCTGCGACAGTCGGGGTGCCTTGCTCCAGCGTCTGCAAAGTCTCCGACGGCGCTTCGTCCACGTTCGACGTCCGCCCGAACTCGATCACCCCCCCCTGATCCCCTGCCCGCTTCGCTCCCAGCGCCTTGTTGATATACTCCCGCCCGGCAGCTTGGTCGGCACGAGGCACGGACTTCGAGACGTCCAGCAAGAAGATCGTCGCCAGCTTATCCGACCGCTGCACCGTATGGATTCCCGCTAGAGCACAGACGAGCAGGGCCGCAGCAAGGCCGCGCACCACCAGCGCTAATTGCGCCGTGCCCGCATTCAGCCCTGCATAGGAACGCCTTCCGATAACCCAGAAGGCCGCGAGGACAACGGGCAGCAGGAGCAGGAGCCAGGGATGGTCAAATGTGATTGGGCTTTGCATGGGATTTAAGCAGGAAAGAAATTAGGACCATGTGTTGAAACACACGGCTACACGGCGAGGACGCCACAAATCCCACGCTTCGCGGGGATAATACAAAGATATTTCCGAGTCCCGCGAAGCGGCACTTCCTGGCGTCCGCACCGTGTAGCCGTGCATTTTAACGCATGGTCTTAATTGTCTCAGTCATACGTATAACCGCCGAAGAATATTTCTGAAGGTCTGTCGTTTAGATAAACGATGACATAAAACCCCTGTCCTCGTGCGATGTTCTGATAAAGGTCATCATCCTCTTCGGCATTGACCATGTTTTGTTCAATCATCCGGCGTGTAGGCTTAATTGTGCCGAAAGATCGCATAAGTTCGGTATCAGAGAGAGCAGCCATCTCGCTATCGTCATTCTGAAACTCGCGCGGTCGCAAATTACCTAGTGCAATCTGAACGTCTGCATTATAAGGTACGAAATAATCCCAGGGCTGTGACGCCATTCTGTTCTCCTACTTGCTACGCCGAATACTCCCTCATCGTTTCCTCAGTATACCATAGAGGCATGAGGTACACTGGAAGCATTAGAAAACAAACTTATGAGCGAAACGAAGTATGATTCGATTGTGATCGGGGCGGGACATAATGGGCTGGTCTGCGCCTGTTATCTTGCCAAAGCAGGCCATAAAGTCTTAGTGCTGGAGCGGCGGAGCGTAGTCGGCGGGGCGGTCTGCACGGAAGAAATCTGGCCGGGCTATAAGATCGATATTGGATCGTCGGTGCATCTGATGATCCATCGGACACCGATTGTGGCGGATCTGGAACTCGAACGGTACGGGCTGGAATATATCGAGATGGACCCGTGGGCAGCGCTGCCGCTGGCAGATGGGCGGGCGATCTGTTTTCACCGGGATTTAGGCAAGACATGCGAGAGTATCGCGCAGGTCTCCCCGCGCGATGCGGTCGCCTACGAAGATTTCATCAAACGCTGGTCGCCGGTGACACGCGGGGTCTTCGAGGCGTTCCAGAAGCCGCCGACGATGGCGAACTTCGGGCGGCATGTCATCTTTGCCAAGTCGCCGGGACGTAGCACGTCCGATGCCCTGCGGATGATTGTCTCGGGTTACGGGCGGCTTATCAAAGAGACTTTTGAAAGTGTAGAAATGCGGGCGGCGATGAACTGGCTGGCGGCTCAGTCCGGCCCGGCCCCTACGGAGCCGGGGACAGGCCCGTTCGCGGCCTGGTACACTGCCGTCCATGAGACAGGTGCGAAACGCGCCAAAGGCGGCTCGGGAATGCTGACGGTGGCTCTGCGCCGAGCGTTTGAGGCGATGGGCGGCACGGTGCTGACCGATGCCCCAGCCGAGCGCATCATTATGGAAAACGGCAAGGCGACAGGCGTGGTCGCGAACGGGCAGTCCTATAAAGCCTACGCAGTAGTTGCGGCATGTCATGTGCTGACGACGTTCAAAACGCTGCTTCAACCCGAAGACCTGCCGGGAAATTTGGGAACCCGGTTAGACGCGCTGAATGTCGGCAACGGCTTCGGCATGACGGTCCGGTGCGCGGCGTCTGAGCTGCCGGATTACGGCGCGGGTCAGCCGCATTTGGTGCATCAGGGAATGCAGCTTCTGTGTCCGACGGCGGAGTACCTGCAGGACGCCTACGCGGATTATGTTGGGGGTTATCCATCCAAGAAGCCTGCCGTGCTGGCGATGACGTTTACGGCGCTGGATGGCTCAATCGCCCCGCCTGGAAAGCACATTGTTCAGCTCTGGTCCCAGTATTTCCCCTACGAGCGGCGCGACGGGCGAAGTTGGGATGAAACACGAGAAGAAGTGGCGGACTCGATCTGCGAGACTTTGTACACCTATGCGCCAAATATGCGCGGGGCGATTGAGAAGCGATTTATCCAGACGCCTCTCGATTTGGAGCGGACGTTAGGACTACTGCGCGGGAATGTCATGCACCTGGAGATGTCTCTGGACCAGATGTTCGCGTTCCGTCCGCTGCCGGAGCTTGCCGAATACAAAACACCTATCCCCGGATTATTTCTGACTGCGGCCAGCACCCACCCCGGCGGCGGAGTCTTCGGAGCGTCAGGGTTAAGCGCGGCACGGGTTGTCGGGAACGCTCTCGGAAAGAAACGCTGACGGCAAGCATTCTCACGCAATCGAGCTTATATTTGTACTTGGCACACTTTATGCAGTGTACTGTCATATGGCTGCCAGCTTGACAGATCCGCAGGCTATGGAGCCTTAGCTATTAAGGCTATTTTGCCCCACAGAGACTTTGTCTCAGAAAGACACGCGCAATGAAGAACTCTCGCACACGCACCTCGCTTCTCGGGGTGAGTGCCCTCATCGCGCTTGGATTGACCGCTCATCCCGCCGCCGCGCAAACCCCCGCCATCAGCTTCCCCTCAGACGTCACCGGCTTTGAGTCCAATGCCGCCTATGACCTAGGCGATCCCAATGGAAGCTACTCCCTCGGGTTTGCGTTCACTGCCAATAGTCCCGTCTACGTCACCGCCCTCGGCTTTTTTAACGACCCCAGCTACAATCCATTAGTTCCAACCTTCGCCTCGGCCCATCAGGTCGGCCTATTCCAAGTCGACTCCGGTGCTGGCGGCGCAGCGGAAACCGAAACGCTGGTGGCCTCGGCAGCCGTGACGAAGTCCGGAACGGCCAATGGGTATTTCCTGTATCAGTCCCTTGCAAGTCCGTTTCAACTTGTCGCCGGGGACCACTATGTTCTTGCAGGCGTCACCGGCCCTGATGATCCGTATTTCTTCGACGTTCAGGACAGCAGCGGCAGTTCCGCACTGATTGTTGACCCGTCCATCACCTACGGCGGGGATCGCATCATCACCAGCAGCACACTTGTCTTCCCTAGTGGGACGGATGCTGTCTCAGAAGCGGGTTTCTTCGGACCGAATATGCTGACGACTTCCGTTCTGCCGGTTCCTGAAGCCTCTACCACCGTCTCACTCGGCCTCTTGCTTGCTCTTGGCCTCGTCGGTCTAGGCGTGTCCGCCCGCCGGCGGTCTCACGCAAATCTCTAGAGAGGAATAAAGAGAGCGAGGAAACAGCGTTCACTCACTCTCCTCTCCACAGCACTTTCCCCGCGACATAACACACGACATAACACACGATAACAGGAAACTTTTAATGCACACCCACTCCACTCAGCTGCGCCGCGCAGGCCGTTCCCTCGGCCTGCTGTCGGTCGGTGTTCTGTCCACGCTCGGGGCACTGTCCCTGGCCCATCTTGCCCCGGCGCAGGCCCAAAGCCCCGGCGTCAACCTCGCGGCGCTTGTCGCCGAGGTGAACGCTCTCAAAACTCAGCAGGTTGCGGATGACGCGACGATTGCCACTCTCAAAGGGACGCCTGTTCCCGGACCCAAAGGGGACACAGGCCCACAAGGCACACCCGGCCTTCAAGGCGCGACGGGTCTTACCGGCCCGCAGGGAAACCTAGGGAATACCGGCGCGGCAGGCGCAGGCTTTACGCCGGACAAGATTGCCATTCTCGGCAAGCTTTCGCTGTCCGGCACCGACCTGACCATCACGGGGGTCAATGTCCACATCGTCAACGGCCAGAAAAGCACCCAGACTGCCAACGGCCTCGGCAACCTGATCATCGGCTACAACGCCACGGGCAATGACCAGGTCAGCGCGGGCGATATCCGCACGGGCAGCCACAACCTGATCCTGGGTGACCAGAACAACTACTCCAGCTTCGGCGGCCTCATCGCAGGCTTCAACAATACCATCAGCGGCCCTTTCGCCTCCGTCAGCGGAGGCCAGAACAACACGGCCAGCGGCTACTTAGCTTCGGTCAGTGGAGGCTACGGCAACACAGCCAGCAACCACTACGCCTCGGTCAGCGGCGGCAGGAGCAACACGGCCAGCGGCGCCTACGCCTCCGTCAGCGGAGGCCAGAACAACACGGCCAGCAACTTCTACGCCTCCGTCAGCGGAGGCTACGGCAACACGGCCAGCAGCCAGTTCGCCTCGGTCAGCGGCGGCGAGAACAACACGGCCAACGGCTACGCCAGTTCGGTCAGCGGCGGCGACTACAACATAGCCAGCAGCGAGGGAAGTGCGGTCAGCGGCGGCAGCGACAACGTAGCCAACGGCTTCACCGCCTCGGTCAGCGGCGGCGTGAACGTTACCCAGAGCACCGAGTTTGGCTGGTCGCCGTAATCCTCCGCGACTTTCCTGCCCGGACATGCTTCAAGTGCGTCCGGGCCTTTTGCGCTTCTTTTTCCCAATTGGAGGACACCATGCCACAGATTATATCCAAACTCAAACCCTGCTTCTTCGCCCTGTTCGGCTTCTTCGCCGCCGTTGGAATCTTGTCGCTTTCACACCTCGGTCCAGCCCAGGCCCAGACCCCCGGCGTCAACCTCGCCGTACTTGTCGCCCAAGTAAACACACTGAAAGCGCAGGTCGCCAGCCTGCAAGCGGATAATACAGCGTTGAAGGCGAAGACTGCGCCGCTTTCTGTCTCCGGCACCGACCTGACCATCACCGGCGTCAACGTCCACATTGTAGACGGCAACAGCAGCGGCCTCACGGACGACGGAACGCAGGGCGAAGTCAGCGGAGCAAAACTGACAGGCCTCGGCAACCTGATCATCGGCTACAACGCCACGGGCAATGACCAGGTCAGCGCGGGCGATATCCGCACGGGCAGCCACAACCTGATCCTGGGTGACCAGAACAACTACTCCAGCTTCGGCGGCCTCATTGCAGGCTCCTACAACACCATCAGCGGCCGGTTCGCCTCGGTCAGCGGCGGCAGGAACAACACGGCCAACGGCTACGCCAGTTCGGTCAGCGGCGGCAGGTACAACACGGCCAGCGGCTACTTAGCTTCGGTCAGCGGAGGCTACGGCAACACGGCCAGCAACTTCTACGCCTCGGTCAGCGGCGGCGAGAACAACACGGCCAACGGCTTCACCGCCTCGGTCAGCGGCGGCGAGAACATTACCCAGAGCACCGAGTTTGGCTGGTCGCCGTAATCCTCCGCGACTTTCCTGCCCGGACATGCTTCAAGTGCGTCCGGGCCTTTTGCGCTTCTTTTTCCCAATTGGAGGACACCATGCCACAGATTACATCCAAACTCAAACCCTGCTTCTTCGCCCTGTTCGGCTTCTTTGCCGCCGTTGGAATCTTGTCGCTTTCACACCTCGGTCCAGCCCAGGCCCAGACCCCCGGCGTCAATCTGGCCCAGCTTGTCGCCACTGTCAGCAGCCTGCAAAGCACAGTCACCAGTCAGGGCAATACCATTGCCAGTCAGGGCAATACCATTGCCAGTCAGGGCAATACCATTGCCAGCCAGACGACGACTATCAGCAGCCTCAAAACTCAGCAGATTGCGGATGACGCGACGATTGCCACTCTCAAAGGCACGCCTGTTCCCGGTCCCAAAGGGGACACAGGCCAGCAAGGAGCTAAAGGCGATACCGGCCTGCAAGGAGCCAAAGGAAACACCGGGTCGCAGGGCGCGGCAGGCGCAGGCTTTACGCCGGACAAGATTGCCATTCTGGGCAAGCTTTCGCTGGTGGGAACCGACCTGACTATCACGGGGGTCAATGTCCACATTGTAGACGGCAACAGCAGCGGCCTCACGGACGACGGAACGCAGGGCGAAGTCAGCGGAGCAAAACTGACAGGCCTCGGCAACCTGATCATCGGCTACAACGCCACGGGCAATGACCAGGTCAGCGCGGGCGATGTCCGCACGGGCAGCCACAACCTGATCCTGGGCGACCAGAACAACTATGCAAGTTACGGTGGACTAGTTGCAGGCTCCGACAATGCCATCAGCGGTCCTTGCGCTTCGATCAGCGGCGGTGCAGACAACACGGCCAGCGGTAACTTCGCTTCGGTCAGCGGCGGCCTCGGCAACACAGCCAACACCTATGAAGCCTCGGTCAGCGGCGGCTCCTACAACACAGCCAGCGGGCAAAATGCTTCGGTCAGCGGTGGCAGCAGCAACACAGCCAACACCTATGATGCCTCGGTCAGCGGCGGCGTACACAATACGGCCAACAACACCTACGCCTCGGTCAGCGGCGGCTTCGGCAACACGGCCAGCGGCACCGCCTCCTCGGTCAGCGGCGGCAGCATCCGGCATACGGCGGCAAATAATGGCTGGGCCGCCGGCAGCCAGGCTCCGGGAGGCTTCACCACAGGCAACTTCAGCTCCCCCTAATTCTGCAACGGCCCCTTGGCCCGGACGCGCCCCCAGCGTGTCCGGGCTTCTTCCCACCCTGATTGGAGACCATCATGTCTAAGTTCAAGCCCTTCTTCTTCGCCCTCGCCGGCTTCTTCGCTGCCTGTGGCCTACTCTCGTTCTCGCATGCCGGCCCTGCCCAAGCCCAAAGCCCCGGCGTTAATTTGGCCCAGCTTGTCGCCCAAGTCAACGTCCTGACCACTAAGCTGAGCGCCGACGAAGCCAAGGTTACCAGCCTGCAAACTGACAACGCCGCCTTGAAGGCCAAGACTGCGCCTCTGAGCCTTTCGGGGACAGACCTGACTATCACTGGTGTCAATGTTCATATTGTAGACGGCAACAGTAGCGGCCTTACCGACGACGGAACCAACGGCGAGGTCAGCGGGGCAAAACTGACAGGCCTCGGCAACCTGATCATCGGCTACAACGCCACGGGCAATGACCAGAACAGCGTGGGTGATGTCCGCACGGGCAGTCACAACCTGATCCTGGGCGACCAGAACAACTACTCCAGCTACGGTGGCCTGGTCGTGGGCAACGAAAACGCCATCAGCGGCCCCTATGCCTCGGTCAGCGGCGGCATTTTCAACACGGCCAGCGGCCAATACGCCTCCGTCAGCGGCGGCTACCAGAATACGGCCAGCGGCTACTACGCTTCTGTCAGCGGAGGCGGCGCCAACACAGCCAACAGCTACTACACCTCCGTCAGCGGCGGCTTATACAACACAGCCATCGGCTTCGCCGGCTCAGTCAGCGGCGGGCGAAAACTCACCCAGAGCAGCAACTACGGCTGGTCCGGCGGCACTTACAGTTCGCCGTAACCACACCGCGACACTTCGGCCCGGACACGCATCGTGCGTGTCCGGGCCTTTTGCTGTTTCAGTCTTGCTTAACGTCACTATCATGCACGTAATAACGTCCCTGGACCAGATGTTCGCGTTCCGGCCACTGCCGGAGTTTGCCGAGTACAAGACACCGATCCCGGCAGCGGAGCCTGTCGAACAGAAGCGCTCATTTAAACGGCGCGGCCTCTTCACCTGGAACTGAGAGGGCGGAAGCGATAGCTTCTTCCCAGGAAAGCGCCTGTCCTTCAGCCCAGATAGCCTCGAAGGTGCTTTCACCCATCTGAGCCCGCATTTCTGCAAAGCGTTCCGCCTCAGCGACCCGTTCCACAGGCGGGGTACGGAAATTGAACTGCTCTCGAATTGCAAGAGACGCAGCGACAAGTCTGACTTCGTGCTTTCTTTGGCCGCGTTCGTGGGCAATCAGGCTCAGGTCGTTCAGGCAGAGTGAAGCAGTCCAGCGCTGGTTGGTGGCATCAAACATTTTTAGAGCCTCTTTGGCATACCGGGCGGCGGCAATGTAGTCTTCCCGGAGACGAGCCACTTGCCCTAGACCCCCGAGAGTCATCGCACTTCCGATTTCATCTCCCCGCCGCCGCCGAAACCCCAGAGCACGCTCATAGCACAAATGCGCCTTCTGATGCTGCCCGTTACGCAGGGCCAGGCTGCCGAGGCTATGCCAGGAAGCAGCCAGACCTTTCTCGCTCTTGCTTCTTTCACTTTCCTGCTGCCTGAGTTCCAAGCTCCTCTGTAAAAAGCCGCTTGCTGCCGGGTAGTCCTGGCTAAAAAAGGCAAGGTTTCCGAGGCCGTGCAGGGCATCCGCTTCAGCGGCTTTGTTGGAATGCTCCCTGGCGATCTGGTGCGCTTCCTGATGATAAGCAGTGGACCGGTCGTAGTCGGATTGCAGCATTGCCAGGCAGCCCGCAGTGTTGAGCGCTGCGGCCCGGGCGTCAGTTCGAGCGGCGGGCGGCTGGATGAGTAAAGACAGCGTTCTTTCTTCGCCTTCCTTCAAGTAGCCCCGCGCACGCCAGAATGGCAGCAGGGCTTCTGCCAGCCATAACCCGCGTTCAGCCTGTTCAGGAGTGTCCCGGCAGCAGTCGAGAGCAGCACGCAGATTGTCATGGTCAGATTCCAAAATGTCCAGCCATCGGGCCTGCTCATGCCCTTCGAGCTGCGCTTTCTGAACCAGAGCAAAGTAATAAGCGACATGGCGGGCACGGCAGGTTTGCTCATCATTGGATTCTTCCACCTGCTCCCGCGCATACTGCCGCACGGTTTCCAGCAGGCCATAGCGCGTCTCCCCGTCTTTTCCTTCGGTAACACGCAGCAGCGACGCTTCCATCAAATGAGACAGGAGTGAAAGGCTGTTTGGTTCTGCACAGACTTCTTCCGCCGCTTCCAGGGTCCAGCCGCCTCGGAAAATCGACAGATGCCGAAGAAAACACTGCTCTGCCGGACGCAGCAAACGCCAGCTCCAATCGAGCGCCGCACGCAGGCTGTGATGACGCGCAGGGGCATCCGAGCGCCGTGTCTCAAGAGCAGTCATGCCGGTCTGCCGTGCCAGACGCTCCCACATCGCACGCGGCGGCAGCAGGCGAACCCAGGAAGCTGCAAGCTCCAGGGCCAGCGGGCTGCCGTCGAGCATCCGGCAGACTGAGGCAATCGCAGGAGCGTTCTCCGGCGTCACGCTGAAGTCGGGACGGACTGCCTTAGCCCGATCCACGTACAACTGGACACTGGCAAAAGAGGCAAGGTTCTCCCAATTGTATTTGCGCTGATTTTTTGTCTGCGCATCTTCGATTTCAGGCGGAAGGGCAAGCGGGCTGACAGGAATCAACCGTTCACCACGCAGGTTAAGACTCAGCCGCGACGTGCAGAGGCACGACAGCTCAGGGACATTCAGCAGCAAAGACTGAATAATCCGCGCAGATTCCCCATCCTGGCCCGAAGTTGCCGGGGAGACATCCAGAGAAATGAGCTGTTCCAGATTATCCAGGATGAGCAGTGTGCGCGGCTTCTCCGAATGCGTGTCTGCCTGCAAAGAAGAAGCGATTTTTGTCAGCGGATCTGCATCGCCAGGCGGCAAAGCAAGGGCGCGGACAATGGCAGGCAGCAATTGATCGGGGTCTTGAGTCTCAGCCAGAGACACAAAGTAACAGGCGAAACGCCCAGCGGCGCGTGCGGCAAAATCGAGGGCAAGACGTGTCTTACCCATGCCGCCGGGACTGACCAGCGTGACCAGGCGCGACGATCCCGACTCGAACGCCTCCGCCAGCCAGGCCAACTCAGTTTCCCGCCCGAAAAAGCAGTCCAGTGGAATAGGAAGCGGGACCAGCGGGATTGGAAGCGGGGAAGGATTGGCAGGAACAGTACTTCCATTTCCTGGCAGCGCTGAACTACTCAGCGTCTGAGAGTGTCTTACCTCAAGAGCGCTCACGGGCAGTGCAAGGGCTGCCGCAATCTCAGCCTGGCACGCGGAAGAAAGGGCTGAGCCGAACTCTTCCTGCCACAGATGCGCCAGCCGCTGTGCCGCCGCATGGGCGTCGCCGGAGTGTCCGGTCCTCGCATGGAGAGCGATCAGTCGAAGATGCGCTTCTTCGGCATAGGGATCGGCTGCTGCCCAGCGGATGGCTGCGCGGCGGGCTTCTTCCTCCTTGCCGAGCTCTTCCAGGGCGGAAGTCAAGTCCCGCAGCGCGTCGACAAAAAGGCACTGGAGGCGTTCAGACTCCAGCGTCGCCCAGTCATCATAGATGCCTGACAGCGCCTCGCCCCGGTAAAGGGCGACAGCCTCTGCCAAACCCTCCGCCCGAAGTGCCGGGTCCTTTTCGTGACCGGCGGTGCCGAGCAGGCGCTCAAATTCGGCAGCATCGGTGGTGACAACGGCACGGTTAAGGCCGACATGCTGGTGAGTGGCGATCAGGATACCGCCGCGCGGCATTCCACCCGGCTCCAGCAGGCGGCGCAGAGCGGTAAGAGTAGTGCTAAGGTTGTCCCTGCCTGCCGGCAGGTCCAGATCCGGCCAGAACAGATCAACCAGCCGCTCACGCGGATGCGGCTGCCGGGAATGCAGGGCAAGGTAAGACAGAATCCGCGCCGCCTTCTGGCGCGGAAAGTGAGTTAGGGTTTCCCCGGCCCGTACCACGCGCAGGGTTCCCAGCAGCTCGATGCGGCATTGTATGTCCTGGTCGTAAGTACCTATGACTGTTCCTAAACCGAAGGTGTTTTCTCTGCGGACATATTTCCACCAAAAAAATTACCTTGTATAGCATTCTATCATAAATCTTTATGATTTTTCTTCGCAAACGCTTCAGAAGGGGTTTCTGTCGGAAATTTGTCGGACTTGTCTTCTATTATGATGTCACAGTCATGAAAGAGAAGGCCATGACTGACAAAGCGCCGATGCTTGTTTTTACTTTCTCCGCCAAGATTTTCGCAGTAGTATTTTCGCAATGCCGCTATCCATCATACTTCGACAAAGGAAACCCGTCATGCCGTCACTCAAAAACAGTGCGCTTTCGCCCGCTGACTTCTCTCATTTCTTCTGCCGGTCTCTTGCCATCACCGCCGTATTTGCCGGGTCATTCGCCGGCACCGCTGCTGTCGCTCAGACACCGGCAGTGGTTCCGGCGGCTAAGAAGATAGTCACCCAGCAGATCACATTTTCGTCCAGCCACCAGGACTATTGGGGCGGCGTGTTCGCGAACACCCATCGCCTGGAGCTTTTTAGCGGCTATCCGAATGACACGATTACCTTTGAACCTCCTGTTTCCACGGACTTTCATGTGTCGACTTCCGATCAGCCGATCACCTTCAAAGGCGGCTTAAGCAATTCCGAGCTCGGCCTGACCCTCAACGCCTATGCCACTGCCGGCGACGTGACCGTCAATTATCCGGGCAGCCTTGCTCTGACTTTAGATCCTCAACTTACACCGAATACTCTGTTCAATTTCCAGACGAGCTTTTCAAGAGACCAAGCAAACTCGAATCTGGACATCACGCCACCTGGATTTGACGCCACGCTCGGCGCAATCGTGAAAGGGGATTTTTCGCTGGCAGGTACCGTGCATACTCCCGGCAAGCTTCCGAACATTGACTTTACGATTTTCAACTCCAGCGTCAACACCGCTTTTAACATCTTCGATGTTCAGAACGATTTGATCGCCCCGCTGGAGGCTGACGGCGGGCTGAATACGCAGCATGACCTGAGTGATTACATCAATGACTTTCCAGCCGGCATCATCAAGTTCGAAGTGGACGATCCTCGAGTCGTCAATTTTGACAACAACAGCACGGCCAGCTCTTCGCAGCTTTCCTACGCAGGCTTCCAGCAGCTTCTAGACTTAAACGGGGATGTCAGCAACCTTGTCGGCTACCTCAGTTATGCGGCTTTCACCGACGGAAAGAGCCTGCCTCAGGGCTTATTCAACGCTGACTATGGCTTCAACATTGGCAGCAGCGATTTTGGCGGCGGGTTCGACCTTAGCTACCAGATCGCCGATCTTTACGGAGACATGCCACTCGGGTTTGAGCAGAATTTCACGTTCGACGCGCAGCCCAAGACAACGATCACGCTCTTAGGCCCCCAGGGAAAACAGATCGGCTCGTCGTCGTCAGTGTCAGTCGGCGCGGCAGGCAGCATCCAAATCCCGGATACTTACGCAGATGGAACCCCGATCCTGCCTTACGGCGTCACGTCCGTCCCGATCACAGTTCAATCCACTTTGGACTTCAGTCAAAACACCCTGCACAACGATACCGATCTTCAGTGGAAACCCGGCCTGTATTTTGAGCCGTACTCTTTTTCCGCTTCAGTCAACCTTGATCTCGGCAGCCTCGGCTTCAATAAGAGCGTTTCTTATGGCTATTCACCTGGGCCTATCACTGTCGCTTCCCAGACATTCAGCTACACGGCGCTGAGCCACGATACGACCATTCCTGCCTCGAACTATGTGGTAAGCCCCTCCAGCGTGACATCGACGATCAACTACGTGGGAACATCGATCGACAGCCCCCACCCGACCCTGACCAGCCTAAGCCAGAACAGTGCTCTGACCGGTTCAGGCAACCTCACGCTTACTCTGACAGGAACCGGATTTATCAACCAATCACGGTGCCTGGTGAGTGTCAGCAGCATCAACGGCATCACCCAGCAGAACATGGGAATACATTACATCTCGCCGACAAGTATTCAAGTGAGCTTGCCGCAGTCGGAATTCAAAGTCCCTGCTACGCTTGCATTGAGCGTTTCCAACCTCGGCCTGCCTGCCCCCGCAACCTATGTCTCGAACGCGCTGCCGTTCCTTGTCGCGATCCCTGGCTGCTACTTGAATGCTTACGGTACGTTCCAATCAATTCGTTTGACGGCTGACAGCAAGATGGGCCTGATATTGGCGAACAACAGCACGATTGATGCAGTCAAAGTCAAGCTTTTCTCCGTGACACTCAACGGGGTCAACTCAACGACACCGCCACAGTCGCCCGGAGCTATCAGGTCCGGTGCATCGAGTCCGAACACTGTGTATTCCTTCCCAGCCAGCGCGATCACCGGTGCAGCACGAGAGCCCCTCAAAGTGACCGGCACCATTAACGGCACGGCATTTGCTCTGACTGTTCCTGTAGCCGTACCGGCCCCGCAGCTAAACGCTATTGCAAACTTGTCAAGAAATATAGCAGGAACCACTCCCAGCCAGCTCAATCTGACGCTGGAGAACGTGAGTGTTGCCGACGCTGCCAACGTCCAGATCTCCAAAGTAACACTTAATGGACATGGGCCACTCAGCAGTTCTGCCTACCACTCCCAGGCACTGCCGCTGTCGCTCGGGATCATTACCAGCGAACAGAAGTCATCAGGCGGACTTTACTACTTTGCGCCGAATATCATCCCGTTATTCGCAGGAAGCGCACAAGTAATCGTGACCGGAACGCAAAACGGCAAACCGTTCACTTCCACAGTCACAGCCCCAGTTAGATAGGCATAATCAGATAGGCATAAAAAGCGAAAGCTTTTCAGAAAATGAGAGATACTCAGGAGAATACCATGAAATTCCGCTCTGTGGCATCCGCCGCAATTCCCTTCGCATTGCTGAGTTTGGCCCTATTGGCACCGGCAGCCCATGCACAGCTCAATGTCAAGTTCAACACGCCGACCGCTCTCTACACAAGCAGCCTGCCCCAGACTTTCGCAGTCACGGCAACTCTGATCAACAACTTCAATAGCGTACTCTACTTGAACGGCGACTCGCCCTCGATGAACGCACCGCTTGACATCAATGATCTGGACGACACTCCGTTCCAGAACACCTTCGCGTATTCGGACCCGCAGCTAACCCTGGCAGCGCATGGCGGCAGGATCACGACGACGATCTTTGATTTCACGATCCCCGGCGGGACAGATGCCGGGACTTACGGCGGCTCGTTCGACTTTCTGGGCGGAACGACGCCCGATGACCAGACATACCTGGCGACAGGAACCTATTCCTTCCGTGTTCAGGACGCTCCCGTTCCCGAAGCCTCGACAACGGTCAGCTTCGGCCTGCTGCTCCTGCTTGGCGGCACGGCGCTGATTGTGCGGCGCAGGAAGACTGTCAAAGCGTAACACAAAATTTCCATTCCCCAAAGCCCCACCCGGCAGCATACTGCCGGGTGGGGCTTTTTGCTACCTGGCCTATTGCCCCTGATGATTTCTGCCGACAATAAACACGACATAAAAAGAGTTTTGTCGAAGTGTGTTAAAGCGCAGGAGGTGTTCCCGTGGCGACGTTTACCTATGATGCGGTTGATCCGGCAGGCCGGATGGTCAAGGGCAAGATTGAAGCTGATAATGAGCAGATCGTGCTGGCGAAGCTGCATGACCAGCAGTTTCATGTTGTCTCGCTGGGCGAGGCCAAAGCCGGCCTCAAGATGCAGATGGCGGGCGGCAAAGCCCAAAAGATCAAGCTGCAGACACTGGTCATCTTCTCGCGGCAGTTCGCAACGATGATCGACGCGGGCATCCCAATCATCAAATGCCTGGACATTTTAGAGAGTCAGACCAAAGAAGATTCGATGAAAGCGGTCATTAATGCGACCCGCAAAGATGTCAAAGGTGGCCTGTCGCTGACCGATGCAATCTCCAAACATCCCCATGCATTTTCCAAGCTTTACATCAATATGATCCGCGCGGCGGAAATCGGCGGTATTTTAGATGTGATTTTGGACAGATTAGCAGGATTCTTGGAAAAGGAAATGGAAATACGGGGAAAGATCAAATCCGCAATGATGTATCCCATTATTGTCCTGAACTTTGCCGGTGTCATGATCATTGCTTTGTTCATGTTCGTGCTGCCCCGGTTCAAAGAGATCTTTCTGTCCATGAACGTCGAGATGCCGGTAGCAACCCTGGCATTGTTCGCGATTGGCGACTGGCTCCAGAAGTTCTGGTGGGTCGCGATCATGATGGGTGTCGGCGCGTTTATCGGGTTCAAACAGTACGATAAGACCGTCAAGGG